>JBBDMP010000088.1:0-26924 GCA_040878265.1 Gaiellales bacterium
AGTCTCGCGGGTGGGCATGACCCCTCCAATCGACGATCTTGGCAAGCGCGATCCCCGCGGCGAGCGCGATCCCGAGGACGAGGAACGGGTTAGGCCCCTCGCCCTTCGCGCGCGTCACCATGAGGCTCGGCTTGAGCTTCCGCAGGAAAGCCGCGTCCTCGGCGAGCGGCTGCGCAAGGCGGGAGCGGAGGCGCCCGGTCCGTGCTGCCTGGTTCGCCAGGCGCTGGAGCTTGCTTGCGCCCTTCTCGACGACCGCGTCGCCCTTCGTCATTTCTTCGCGGGCGGCGCCTCGCCCGTGGCGATCCGCCAGATCCGGGACGACAGCCGGCGGGCGCCCATCGTCGCCGCAGCTCCGATAGCCGCGTAGAGGCCGGTCCAGAGCAATTTGCGCAGCACGCTCTCTAGCTAACCAAAGGGCGCGTCCTCGAAACACCGGAGGCGGCGGTAGCATGAGCCGGGCGCCCTCTTAGCTCAGTTGGTAGAGCACCTCCATGGTAAGGAGGGGGTCGACGGTTCGAGTCCGTCAGAGGGCTTCGGGTTTCTCCCTGCTAGACGCGTTTTCTGTTGGCTGTGGTGGCGACCACACGCTCGTTTAGTGTCCACGCGACGTCCACGCGGTGGACGTCGCCCTCATCAGTCCCTCTGTAGTCGTCGAGGAGGCTGATCGCGTGGTCGCGTCCGTCGCGGGCGAGATGTCCGTAGTGGCGGTCGATCATGGTCAGGCTGGCGCCCATGAAGCGGGAAAGGTCGAAGGTCGAGATGCCGGCACGGAGCGCGAAGGTGGCGAAGGTGTGCCGCAGATCGTAGACGCGCCGGAGCGGTGTGATCCCGACCGCGAGTTGGGCGGGCTTCCACTCGCGCGTGCGGAAGTTGTGCAGGTCGAAGTAGGCGCCCCGAAGTGACGGGAAGAGTAGGTCCGTGTCCACGCCCGGTGAGAGGCGCTCGAGCGCCTCAAGCGCGACTGCCTGCAACGGAACGGCGCGGACGCTGCCCTCAGTCTTGGTGCACTTGAGCCGGCCGTTTCGGAATGCGCGCCGCACGTATACGACACGTGCCTCCCGGTCAATGTCGCGCTGCTCAAGCGCGATCCACTCCCCGCGCCGCAGACCGGTCGCCGCGGCGAACATGACGAGCGCGCCACTACGCTCGCCCAGCTTGGAGGCGACATGAGCCAGTTGCGCCCATGACTCGAACGGTCGTTTTTCGGTCCGCCGCCGCTGCGGATTATCGACGCCCTGCTTGGCTGGGTTGACATCGATCATTCCCCAAGCAACGGCGCGGCTCAGTACCTGCCGCAGCGCCTGGGTCGTCTCGAACCGGTGCCCGGGCGGGATCGTCATTCGCCAGGCCGCGATCTCCTGCGCACGAAGGTCCCCGAGACGCCGATCACCGAACGCCCCGACTGCTTTCGCGAGTAGCCAACGAAGCTTCTCGATCGTCTCCGGTTGCGCATCGTGCTGCGCCAGATACTCATCGACGAGCCGGGCGAGCGTCAGGGTGCTCGCCGTGCCATTCGCACGCCGCAAGCGCTCAAGCGCCCGCTCGAGCGCCTCACCCGCATCCCGCTCCGACACGAAGCCGCCCCGCTGCACCCGCCGCGAGCCGCGCCCACCAACCCGATAGCGATACCCCCAAAGCGCGTCTCCGCCGGCCATTTTCGCCTTCATCTGCAACACCTGGCCCTGCTGCACCATCACGGACCTCCTCGCTCGACAACGACATCGAGGAATCACGCCACGAACGGTGCCGGTTGACTACCGCTCACACAGAGGGCGTCACGGGTTCGAGCGCTCGACGGAGGCCAGGACCAGACGGTTTGCGCAAACCAACTCTTGCTACGGAGCCGATCAGCCTGAGCTGAGCTGAGCTGAGCATATTCAGATCACGGACGCAGCAGGTAGAAGCGCTTCCTCATCCCCGTCGCGATGCTCTGGATCCTCGTGACGAGCATCACCCTGGTTCGCGCAGCCGCCTCCAGTTCTGAGGGGGCGCAGCGCTCGGCATAGCCCTGGGCTTCTCTCACGTCGCACGTCGTTCAAGAGACATTCCTGCACGCTCGGGCATGCCGTGATTGATTCACTTGTCGCAAGGCGGTTAGACTGACCTCGCGAGGCGGTTTCCTTTCCGCCCTGGAGGGACGGCCATGAGTGGCCTCCGCGACGCCATCGGTTTCTTCCTCGCGTATTCCACCGATCGCCGCACGCGATCGCCACACCCTTTCTGCCCATCCAGGACAAGAGGAGGACCTCCCGATGAGTAGCACCGCCCGGCGAAGCGGAACACTTCAGGTGACGAAGGAGTGCTCGGAGTACACGGGCGCGGCAGGCTCCTTCTGCACTATCGCGTCCTCGAACCTCGATGCAATCCCTGTTGGCTCGAAGGTCGTCTACACCGAAGCTGCAACGGCTGCCGGTGGACTGGACACCGACATCGTTATCAACACCCCAGACGGCGACACCGCGTTCGGCCATGTCGTACTCGACGGTGCGACACAGACCGGCACGGTCACGCTCTCGGGCGGTACCGGGCAGTTCGAGGAGTTGGCAGCCGACCTGGTGGTCGCGCCTCTCACTGAACCCAGCTACAGCTGGAACGGGTCGTATTCGTATTAACAACGTCTGGGGCAGACCGACCCAGATGGAAAGGAAAGCCCGCCCGCCTCACAATGAGTCGGCGGAAGGATTGCGTACGCCAAGCAGGGCCGGGACTGTCCGCTCGGGGGACATTTACGAATACTGGCCCAGCCGAGCGGCGTATCTCTCGATTCGACTCCCGACTCAGCTCGACCGACGAAGTCGATACCAGTGTTCGTCGGGTCTCAGGAGCACCTCGATCGGCTTCGGCGCCTGGAAGTGCGATGGCCCGACGTCGGTCACTGTCCAACCGGGGAACGCCTCCTCAATTCCGCTGCGATCGACGCCACGGATGAGCGGTCGTCTGCGTCTCGGCCACGCGAGCATGAGGAGCGTTGCATCAGTTGCGGCGACCGCATCGACTTCCCGCCCCATCGCCTTGCGCTGCTCATCCTTGAGACCGTGGAACGTTCCCGTGTCCAAGAGCAGCCGGAAGCCTGAGCCGATACCGGCCGAGCTCAGCTTTGTAACGTCACCGTGAACGAGCTGAACGGCGACGCCCTCAGCCTTGACGCGGTCCTCCGCTCGCTGCAACGCCTTTTCGACGAGGTCGACGCCGGTCACCTGCCAACCGCGCCTAGCCAGCTGGACTGCCCAGATTCCGCTGCCCGTTCCGAGATCCAGCGCTGTCCCGTACGGCGGCTCGCGTCCGCTCTCTTCCTCATCGAGTAGCTCCGAGATCTTCTCGATGAAAGGGGAATGCGATTCCGCGTCCTCCCAGGGATGGAATCCGATGCGATAGGCGAGTGCGTAGTTCACCGTCTCTCCTCCTCTCCTCGCGGCGTCTCTGCAGGCATCGTCACTGAGGCGCGCGGCGTCGTCAAGCAGCTTTCGCGGACCCAGCTCTGCGACTACGCCTTCAGGGGACATTGCCGAACGCTGGCACAGCCGACCGTCACGGGCCTACCGGCCAAACGTTTGATGTAAAACTCGGCCGCCCGAGAAAGCTCTGCACATCTTTACCTTTTTCGGCAGCCGTTCAGGTGCTCGGCGGCGAGCGGCCCGAGCCGCTCCGCACGGCGCCTTACCAGAGTGCTTGGACAGCCGTGCCGTTGTGCAGTGTCGCCACCGTGCCCTTGGCGCTCCACGCCATCACGGCGGACAGATCCGGCCAGTTGTCCATCGCGTCCTGCCAGTGCCTGGCGATGCCCGCCGGTGACTCGTAGTACTCATCGAGCACGAAGATCGTCTTGCCGGTCGGCTCCGAGTTAGGGTCCATCGGGTTCGACAGTTCCGGGCCCTTGGAGATGGTGTAGTCCAGCAGCGCCACATCGCCCTCGCGGGGATGCCCCTTCATCCACTCGCCGTGGCTCGCGAAGATGCGATCTCCCTCGGCCACGTCATCAGGCCCCACCGTGAACATGATGACGAGGTGCGACTTTCCCCTGTGCGACATGCTCACGTCCTTTCGCTAGTGCGGCCTCTCGAACGCTGCGAACGAGACCGTCTCTACTCTGTGCGACCAGTCAAGCCTACCCCGGCTTCTGTGTCAAACGACGACCCGCGCGAGCTCCCGCGCCTCCCACATTGGCCGCCTGCGGCGTCAACGGGCGCGCCTGCTCGTCAAGCGCCGTCGTCGCAAGCCACCTACGCGCTTCGCGACGTGTAGCGGGATCGAAGGTTCCGTCGGGGGACATTCGTGAACGCTGGCGCATGCGAGTGTCGTCTCCCTGAGCACCGCGCACGTACAGTCGTGGGATGAAGAGGGTCACCCTCGCGTCCGGCTTGACGTTGTCGTACGCGGAGAGGGGTGATGCGTCCGGGCCGGCCGTGTTGCTGCTCCCTGGGCCGACGGACTCGTGGCGCTCCTATGAGCCCGTCCTCGATCTCCTACCGGAGGAGATACGCGCCATCTCCGTGTCTCAACGCGGGCATGGCGAGTCCGACAAGCCTGCTACGGGATACGGCGTCGAGGACTTCGCGGCCGACGTGGTTCCGCTGCTCGACGCGTTCGGCATCGAACGGGCAGTCCTGGCGGGCCACTCGGGCTCGTGTCTGGTTGCGAGGAGGGTTGCGCTTGATCATGCGGATCGGGTCGCCGGCCTGATCCTCGAAGCGTCTCCCACGACGCTTCGTGACGACGCGCAGCTGCTCAGTTTCGTCGAAACCATCCTCTCCAAACTGGAGGACCCGATCAGCCCGGACTTCGCTCGGTCAGTCGTCGCCGGTACGTCGTCCGAGAACGTCCCTTCTGCCGTGGTCGACCAGCTCGCGGAGGAACTGCTCAAGGTCCCGGCGCACGTCTGGAAGGAAACGTTCGCGGGGCTCCTTCGGTACGACGACGTCGTCGAGCTTCCGCTCATAGAGGCGCCGACGCTCCTGGTTTGGGGTGACGCCGATTCGTTGGTTTCGCGAGAGATGCAGGACCACCTCGCACGCTTGATGCCCAGTGCTGAGCTCCTCGTCTACAAGGGCGTCGGACACACCCCGCGCTGGGAAGACCCAGGGCGTTTCAGCAGCGACCTCAGGACGTTCGCCGGGCGGGTCATGCACGGACACTCTGCCTGACGCCAGCCCCCTGGGAGCACTCCTGAACACTCGCGCAACTGCGTGCCCGTCGCTCGATGAATCAATCGCGAACGCTGCCAAGCATGCTCACGCGACCAACGTGAAGGTCAAGGTCTGGAGGAGGACCAACGCGTCGTAACGGAGATCGAAGACGACGGCGTCGGCGGTGCAACCGGCCTCAGGAAGCTCAAAGAGCGCGCTCGAGCAGCTGGCGGCACGATCGAGATCGACAGTCCGCCGGGAGTTGGAACACTGATTCGAGCCGAGGCCCCTTCCGCAATTCGGCGATAAGAGGTTTACGGCCTGAGCGTCGTGCGAACGTGATGCGAACATCAGCCAGTCCACGCGCGTCCACGCCCGGGTCATTCGTCGCCGTCAGATCTCTTCAACTTCCGGGGCTTTCGTGGTCTACGAGGCCCGCCCGTACCCGCGCTTTCCTCCCGCGAACCTGAATGGTAAGGAGGGGGTCTCCGGTTCGAGTCCGGAAGAGGGCTTCGAGAAAAGCCTCGCTTTCGGAGCAGCTACATGTCGGCAAACGGGCTGATGCTCATGTACTTGAAGCCGGTGTCGACCGCCAGCGTCACGATCACCGCGTCCGGGCCGAGGCGCTCGGCGAGGCGGTGCGCGCCCACCACGTTCGCCCCCGTCGAGATGCCGGCAAAGATCCCCTCATCGCTCGAGAGCCGGCGTGTCATCTCGATCGCTTCGTCGTCTCCGATCGCCTCGATGTGGTCGACCTTCTCCGGGTGCCAGTGCGGCACGACGAAGCCCGTCCAGCCCTGGATGAGGAAGGGTCCGCTGCCACCGCCGCTGATCGCCGCCGACCCTGCAGGCTCGTGGGCCTGGATGAAGACGCCGTGGGACTTCAAGGCGTCGGACACGCCCATTAACGAGCTGCCCGTTCCTATGCCCTGGCAGAAAGCCGTGACTCGTCCGCCGGTCTGCTCCCAGATCTCGCGCCCGAGCCCGTCGCGGTGGCCCGGGATGATGTAGGGGTTGTTGAACTGGTCGGTCGCGTAGTGGCCGGGCTCCTTCGCAAGCTCCTCCGCGCGCGCGACCATGTTGTGGATGTCCTGCGGCGTCACCTTCGGCCGGCCTTCGACCGAAGCGACGACGTCGATCTCCGCTCCGAGGGCGCGCATCAGCTGGAACCGCTCCTCCGTGAAGCAGTCGGCCATCACGATCAGTGCGCGATACCGCTTCGCGCGACAGACGAGCGCGAGCGCGGGGCCGGTGCTGCCGCCCGTGTACTCGACAACCGTGTCGCCGGGAGAGATCAGATCGTCGCGTTCCGCGCCCTCGATCATCGCGAGCGCCATCCGATCCTTCATCGAGCCCGTCGGGTTGCGGTACTCGAGCTTCAGCCAGAGCTCGGCTCCGTTGGTCGGCGCACAACTGCGCACGCGAACCAGCGGCGTGTTCCCGATCGCTTCGAGAATCGACTCCACGCATCGATGATCTCCTACGCGGCAGGCGTCGGGCAACTAATAGCGCCCAGAGAGTGCCACCCCGTCATTCTCGGATCTCGATCTCGTCGCAGGTACACCAACTAGTAGCGCGTCGCCTCGCCGGCACGTCGACAGTCCAAGCTGCCGGCCAGCTCTACGCCGGCAGCTTGGACGCGATCACGTCTACCTGCTGGATGTCCGGAGGCCGTGCGAGCAGCTCGTCCGCCTGGGCCATCAGCGCCTCGGCCACCCGTCCCGACAGGTGTGCCTGGCGGCCCGAGTCGTCTGGGAAGACGTCGAAGATGGCGAACTGCGACTCGCCGAGCCGGACCGCGAACCACGCGGTCGTGTCGGGCTCGTCCTCGACGAGCGAGCGTCCGCCCTCAAGGAACCTCGCCACATCCGCTTCCTTACCGGGCTTGGCCTCAAGCGGCACCCAGAGCCCCTTGGTGACGGTCGCCATGACGTCTCCTTTCCGTCGATCGAGTGACGCGAGCGCCCATCCTAGAGGTGCGGCACGTATACGGGGATGGCCCGCGCTGGCGGAAGCCCGTCGGACAAATGGATGCGGATGCCGGCGAGCTCGCCGCGCAGCGCAGGGGTACATCAGCGCGCACGACAGAGAACTTCGCGCAGGCGAAGTCGCCGTTCCGTCCCAGCTCGTCGGCGGCCTGCTGGCCCGCCCGCCCGGTCAAGCGTAGGATCGCGGAGACGTTCGACGGGAGGAGGACCAATGTACGGACGGCTGGTCGAGATCGAAGGTGTCGACCCGTCCAAACGCGAGGAGGTGCTGGGGATCATCCGGGAAAGGATCATTCCCGGGCTGAAGGAGATCGACGGCTTTGCCGGCTTCATCTCCCTGGTCGACGAGGAAAACCGCCGCGCGCGGTCCGTAGTGCTCTGGGAGACCAAGGAGGGCGCGGAGGAGGCAGAACGCCAATTCGGAGCGAAGCGCGAGGAGATCGTGCGGGGAATCGGCGGCACGGTGCGGTCGGCGGACCTCTATGAAGCGCCCATTGTGGAGGTGCGCGCCGGCGCGCGCGCGTAGAGACCAAGCGGGCCCCTGACGGGGCCCGCTCTCTATACGGCGCGGTTCCGAGAAGGAGGAGCGATGAAGTACATGCTGCTAATCCAGCTGGGGACACCCCGACGCCGCCGTCAGACGAGTGGGACCGCCTTTCCGAGGACGAGCAAGCGGCGGTTTACGACGCGTACAAAGCGGTCAACGAGACTCCTGTGTCACCCCAGGCGAATGGCTGCAGCCTCCCGAGGCGGCAACCACCGTGCGGGTGCAGGACGGCAAGACGCTGACTGCCGACGGCCCGTTCGTCGGCGTCAAGGAGGCGCTGGGCGGCTACCTCTTCCTCGAGGCAGATGACTCGACGCCGCCATCGAGCTCGCGTCGCGCATTCCGGCGGCCCGCATGGGCGGTGCGGTGGAGGTGCGCCCGCTCGTGGAGGGGTAGCGCCCCGGGGGGTGATAGCTTACATATGCCTATATGGGTATATGCTTCCCGCATGGCCCGAGCAGCGACGACAGCAGATGCGTTCAACGCGGTGGCCGAGCCCCGGCGGCGACAGATCCTGGACGCCCTCGCCGGCGGGGAGCGTCCCGTGAACGAACTGGTGCGTGTGCTCGAGCTGGCTCAGCCTCAGGTGTCCAAGCACCTGCGAGTGCTCCGCGAGGTGGGAGCGGTTGCAGTGCGGCACGAAGGGCGCCAGCGGCTATACCGGCTGAACGGCCACGCGCTCAAGCCCATCCATGACTGGGTGAAGACCTACGAGCGCTCGTGGTCGGAGCGGTTCGACCGGCTGGATGTCGTGTTGGAGGACCTAAAGAAGGAGGAGGGAGATGGCAGTGACGAGTAGCGGAACGGCGACGGTGACGCTCCCGACGGACGAGCAGATCCTCATCACGCGGGAGTTCGCCGCGCCCAAGCACCTGGTCTACAAGGCGTGGACCACGCCGGAGCTCGTCAGGCGCTGGTGGCACGCGAAGCGCGGCGAGATGACGGTTGCCGAGATCGACCTGCGCGTCGGTGGGAAGTGGCGGTACGTGATGGTGACGGAGGACGGGTTCGAAGTCGCCTTCCACGGCGAGTACCGCGAGATCGTCCCGAGCGAGCGGATCGTCTCGACCGAGGTCTACGAGGGCGCGCCCCAAGCTGAAGGCGTCGTAGAGGGAACGCTGAACACCCTGACGTTCGCCGAGGCGGACGGGCGCACGACGATCACGATCCTCGTGGACGCCCCGAGCAAGGAGATCCGCGACGCGATCATCGACTCCGGGATGGAGGCCGGCATGCAGGACGCCATGGACCTCTTGGAGGAGGTCGCGGTCTCGCTTCGCTGAGTCAGGCGTCCGTCTACGCTGCACCAAGACGACCATGAAGGTGACCGGCGTCGACTTCATCACGGTGCCCACCCGTGACTTCGAGAAGGCCGAGGAGTTCTACGGCACTGTCCTCGGCCTTCCATGTTCAACGCGTTGGGGGAACATGCCCGCGGCCGAGTTCGAGACCGGCACCCTCACGATCGCCGTTATGCAGTCCGACGCGTTCGGCCTCGAGTTCCAGCCGCACACGCACCCGATCGCTCTGCACGTCAAGGATGTCGGGGCCGCGCGCACCGAGCTCGAGTCACGCGGCGTCTCCTTCAAGGGCGAGACGGTCGACAGCGGCGTCTGCCATATGGCCTATTTCACGGACCCGGACGGGAACGCACTCATGTTCCACCACCGCTACGCGCCACGCGCATAGCCTGAACCTGACAGCGGAGCTCAGGGAGGAGATCGCGCGTGGGAAGGATCGTGGTAACGGAGTTCGTGTCGCTGGACGGCGTCATGGAGGACCCGGGCGGATCCGAGGACTTCAAGTACGGAGGCTGGACCTTCGAGATCTCCCGGGGCGACGAGGGCGACAAGTTCAAGCTCGACGAGACCCTCGAGGCCAAGGCCCTGCTACTGGGCCGAGTGACCTACGAGGGCTTCGCCGCAGCCTGGCCCACCAGGGAAGGCGAGTTCGCGGACAAGTTCAACACGATGCCCAAGTACGTCGTCTCGTCGACTCTGGAGGAGCCCGAGTGGAACAACTCGACCGTGCTGAAGGGCGACGTCGCGGAGGAGGTCGCGAAGCTGAAGCAGGAGCAGGAGGGCGACATCGTCGTCCACGGCAGCGCCCGGCTCGTGCAGACGCTGGTCGAGCGCGACCTCGTTGACGAGTTTCGCCTGATGGTCTTCCCGGTGGTGCTTGGCAGTGGGAGGCGTCTCTTCGGCGAGACGAGCGACAAGAAGCCTCTGCGACTGGTCGACTCGAAGATGGTCGGCGATGGCGTGGCGATCCTGACCTACGAGCCGGCGCGCGAGGAGACGAAGGGGTCGGAATCCGACTAACTCGCGCCCGGTGCCGCCTCAGCGACGACGCCGAGGCCGTCTGGACTCCGTCCTGCGCCGCCCCTCGCCGGTCAAGTCAGTAGCGCTCGTACGGCCTGCTCGAGGTCGTCGCAAATCACGTCAGCCACGTACACGGTCCACGGATGCGGCGACGCCCCACCCGTATACGCGACGACGGGCTTTCCGAGCGAGTGGGCGTACCATGCTTCCATCGCGGTTCCCTCGTCGGGTGTCGTGAATGCGGCGAGCACGGCGTCGCAGGAGTCGATGTCGGCGAGATCGCCTTCGACGATCTCCACCTCGCTCCCTTCGGTTCGACCCCGGTAGTCGCGCCGCATCGGGTCGACCGGCTCCCAGCCGATCTCGCGGGCGAGAGCCGCGGCACGTTTGCGGTACTCGTCCGCGTACGGCGGCCCAGCCAGGTACACGCTCCTCACGCCGTCAAGCTCGAGGGTGCAGGCACCGTCGTACAGTACGACCCATGGAGGAAGGTTCGCGCTCAACCGACTTCGTCGCGCTGGGTCACCCGGGCTCCGACCGGTACGCCGGTCTGGAGACCTTCGCCAACCCGGGCGCGTCGCATGTGAAGATGACGAGCGACGAGCTCACTGCCGTCTGTCCCGTCACCGGCCAGCCCGACCTCTACGTCGCCACGATCGAGTTCTGGCCCCAGGCCCTCTGTATCGAGTCGAAGTCGCTCAAGCTGTACCTGAGCGGGTTCCGGAATGAGGGGCACTTCTGCGAGGCGCTCGCGGTCAAGATTCGAGACGACGTCGCCGAGGCGCTCGAGCTTCCACCCGACAAGGTGCGGGTAACGCTCGAGCAGAAGGCGCGCGGCGGGATCACGATCACAGCGACCTCGTAGGCCTCCTCACCCGGGCACCAGAGGGCTTAGCGTCCGTTAGTGGCGATGCGGCCGTCGCGGAGCTCGACGATCTCGTCGGCGACGTCCAGGAGCAGCGGGTCATGGGTCGCCACGATCGCGGAGACCCCCTCGCTCGCAACGAGCTCGCGGACGAGCTCCATGATCGTGAGCGCGTTGCCCGAGTCGAGCTGAGCGGTCGGCACGAGGCGCCATGCACCCGGCGGAAGGTTCACGCGAGTCCTTGGCCCCGGGCCACGAGCATGGCGGAG
Organism: Gaiellales bacterium; assembly: GCA_040878265.1. Classification (GTDB taxonomy): domain Bacteria; phylum Actinomycetota; class Thermoleophilia; order Gaiellales; family Gaiellaceae; genus JBBDMP01. Next base: position 11,114 of record JBBDMP010000088.1, read on the forward strand.
CCTTGCACGGCTACTTAGACGGCGTGATCCACACCACGGTTAGGCCGGAGGGGCGCGGTGGGCGCGGCCCCTCGACCGCGCCCACCGCAGATCCGTTACTACGGATTCGCGACTTTGATCAGCAGGAGCTGGCCCATCTCACGCTGAGGCACCGCCGGCGGGTCGTTACCCCCGCCTGCAGGCGTGTCCCAACCATGGGCCTGCACGTCCACCAGGAACGCGCCACGTCCAAAGATCGCCGAGGCGTCGACGATCCCGCTCGACTCCCAGGCGCCCTTGAACGTTGCCGGAGGCATTTGATCGACCTCCGCCACGACCGTCAAGGCGTGGGACGTGAGGTCGTACCGCCAGATCCGCGCGTTGGTCGCGGTCGCGAACCCACCCCGTGCGACGTTGCCGGAGTTGTGCGTCCCTGGATCCTCCTGGAAGAAGATCGCGTTCCGCGTCGTCTCCACGTTGTCGGGCTGATGCGGCACGTCGGGGTCGTTGTACCGCGGCAGGCCGGTAACCGGGTGCCGGTCGAAGTTGGCTCCCGGCAGGATCGAGAGCCTCGCGTTCACGAGGGGATTCGCCCCGAGTTCGATCTTGAACAGGCGTCCGTTGGGGTACTCACCCCGGGTGGTGCTCCCTCCGCGCCGCAAACGTTGCGTCGTTGCATCCGGAATCGCCCGCGGCTCACCGGTATCGGCGAAATAGACCGTCTTGCCGTCTGTCCGGTCGTAGGCAAGGTCCTCGATCCGGATGAACTGGAACACGTTGTTGAGGTTGCTCCAGTGCTCGAGGACCCATTGCGGCCCGTCGGGCATCGCCGGCGTTGGCTGTGACGGGAACGGGTCGGCGTCGGTCGGCCGCGGATAGCCGAAGTCCGCCGACGTGACCTCGCGCCCGCTGATCTTCCCGGTCGCGATCGCATGCGGAACTTCGATGAAGTGACCCGTGACCGACGGCAACGCCGTGCTCAGGTCGCCGTAGTCGTTGACCGCCGGGTTGTTTGAGACGAAGGCGTAGAGCTTGCCCTCGTCGTTCCACACGGCGGCGCCGCTCGAGGCCTTGTAGAGGTAGAGCTGGGACGCAGGAGCGTCGAAGGTGTCGTCGCCGGAAAGGACCACCGGGTACCCGTACCCGGGCACGCCGACCGCGTTCTCGTGGTTGTGACGGCCCATGCCGTAAATCGACCTGAACTGGCCGTTCTTCACGTCGTAGGCCACGACGACACCGGCCTGCTCAGCGCCGGGCTCGCTCAGCTGAACCCCGGGCTGATGCCACGAGTCCTCCTGACGAAGCACGATGTCCCGCGCCTCCTCGCTGACGAGGAGCAGCTCCCGGTCGAAGCCCTGCGCCGTGCCGACGAGGAAGTTCGAGCAGAACCGCTGGTAGCCCGCGCTCGACGGGATCACGTAATCCCCCTTGAGCACGCCGGCGCTGTGCTGGTTCAGCCGGAGCCTGCTCTCGAGTGCATTGCTCGGATCCTGCCGGGTGACCGGAAACGGAACGAGCGAAAGCTCGTGGTTCACGAAGATGTCGACTGTGCCGCGGCCGTTGCCCTTGCCGACCGCGATGCCGTCGGGAATCGCTTCGAACATGTAGCCGCTGGCGAGCGTGTCCCCGGTGGAGATGATCGGCTTCACGGTCGTGCCGTTCATTCCAGTGAGGAACGACGGCACGGATGTGTGGAAGCCGGAATCGTTATCGCCCGCGCTTGCGGGCAGCACCACGAGGGCCGCGACGGCGAGGACGCCCGCAGCCAAAACCCCAAGTCTCAACCTCATGCCTCTCCCCTTTGTCCCACGAATGGATTGGAACCTTGATCCTAGTGCGTGTCGCGACGCGGCGCGAGCGGGCCAAAGTCCGGGCCCCTAGCTACAGTTCGCACGCGGTCCGGCCGAAGCCAGGGGACATGCACGAGCTCGTCGAAGCGGTCGACTATCTGAATCTCGTCGCGTTTCTCGCGCTATCGTTGGCTGCCGCCGTGCAGTGGTGGAAGCGCAGGGACCGGGCTTCCTTCTGGGCATTGCTCGCGTTCGCGGCGATCGCGGTGGTCGTCGTCCTCGGCCGCTTCATTTCCGAGGACAGCGAGACCCTCGCGACCGACATCCTCACCCGCTTCGACATCGCGGTGCTCCTCCTCTTTCCGTACCTTCTCTATCGCTTCACCACCGCCTTCAACCCGCGGGATCGCCGCGTCGACGCGGGGTTGACGGTGCTCAGCGTGATCATGATCACGTGGACGTTCGCGCTTCCCGACTTCCCCGCGTCGGGAGAGCCGCGACCCGCCTCGTTCATCGCGTACCTCGTCGGCTTCCTCCTCCACTGGACCCTGCTCTCGGTCATCTCGTCCGTCCGGTTGTGGCGAGCAGGTCGAGGACAGCCGACCCTGGCGAAAAGGCGGATGCGGCTGCTGGCTTCCGCCTCGGCGCTTCTGACGGCCGCGCTCTTCGTTGCCGCCCTGGCCTCGGAGGAAGACTCTCCGCTGGCCGCGGCCGGAGGCCTGCTCGCATTCGTGAGCTCGATCGGCTTCTACCTCGGCCTTGCCCCGCCCCAGCTCATCCGCCTGCTATGGCGCCGTCCCGAGCAGCGGCGTCTTCAGGAGGCGATCCAGGGGCTGATGACGATCGCCAAAAGCCGCGCGGAGGTCGTCGAGCGCGTTCTCGCGCCCATGGCCGACATCGTCGGGGCGCGGGCCGTGGCCATTCGCGACTCCGCCGGAGTCGTGCTGGGCGCCTACAACGTCCCCGAGGGCACTGTCAAGACACTTCAGGAGGGCGGCCCTCCGCCTTCGCTCGACGGCGAGCACGTCCTCGAGCTCGACATGCCGGACGGGTCGCTCGTCGTCTGGACGACTCCCTACGCGCCTTTCTTCGGGGACGAGGAGTTCCAGCTGCTGCGAACACTCGGGGCCCTCACAGCCGTCGCGCTCGACCGCGTCCGGCTGTTCGAGCAGGAACAGGTCGCCCGCCTCGCGCTCGAGCAGGCGGACGAGCTGAAGACGAACTTCGTCGCGCTGGCCGCGCACGAACTGCGGACTCCCCTCGCCGCGATCCACGGCTTCGTCCAGACCCTCAACCGGCTGGGCGAACGGCTCGATGAGACCCGCCAAGGGGAACTGCTCCAGGCGCTCGAGAGGCAAACGGAAAGGATGAGCGCGCTCGTCGAGCAGCTGCTCGACCTCTCGCGGCTAGACGCCGAAGCGGTCGATATCGTCCCCGCCCGCTTCCGTGTCGCTGCGCGCGTCGACGAGCTGACCCGCATCTCGGCCGGCGCCGAGGCCAAGGTGGACATCGACATCCCCGCCGAGCTCGAGCTCGAAGCTGATCCCACCGCTTTCGACCGAATCGTCGGGAACCTGATCACGAACGCCGTGCGCTACGGGGAGCCGCCCGTCGTCGTCCGCGCGCAGCAGAACGACCGGCACTTCCGGCTCATCGTCGAGGACCACGGCCATGGCGTTCCCATCGAGTTCGTCCCCGAGCTCTTCGAACGCTTCCGCCGTAGCCCGGGGTCTCGCGAGCGCACCCAGGGCACGGGCCTCGGCCTAGCGATCGCGCGCTCGTTCGCGCGGGCGCACGGAGGCGACCTTCTGTACGAGGACGCGGCGCCCCACGGCGCACGCTTCCAGCTGGTTCTTCCGACCTAGAACCCGTTCTCGGACTGGGGCTCGGTCGCGGGCTCGGGCTCGGACTCGTCAGGTGAAGCGACCTGCTCGAGCCGGCCGACGACCTCGCGGAGGCCTTCGCGGGCCCACTCGACCCGCTCCTCGATGAGATGCGTCTCTTCGAGCAAGCGGTTTCGCCGCTCGCGTGCAGCCCGCTCGAGCTCGTCCGCAGTGGCGTGCGCGTCCTTTTCGATCCGGCCGGCGTGGTCGTGAGCGGCCTGAATGATCCGCTGCGCTTCCTGCTCGGCGGTGTTGCGGCATTCCTGCCGATATGTGTCGATCTCCGCGTGCGTGCGCCGGCGAATGTCGTCCGCCTCCTCGCGCGCGAGGCTCAAGATGTGCTCGGCCGCCTTCTCGGCAGCCGTGAAGACCGCCGTCACACGCGTGCCGACGCCTTCGCCCGCCAGCGGGGTGTCGACGGAACCGTTCGTTTCCTCGGTTGGGAGCGCTGTCTCTTGGCCAGGCACGAGGTGAAAGTACGACAGGCGCGTGCCGCCTCCTCCCCGGGTTCGGGCGCGGCGTATGCTCAGCCCCGTGGACGGGCTTAGAGCTCATTCCAAAATGAGAGCTGTGCCGCCGGGGCCGCACTGGGCGGCGCGAGGCGGCGTCCTCGGTCGCGCCCGTATCTCTTCGATACGAGCGCTCCCTGTGTCCTTGCCTCGCATCCGCCCATCGCACCCCGGCGACGAGTCCCATTCTGAAACGAACTCTTAGCCTCGAACGGCGCCAGACGCTCACCCTCGCGGCGACGGTGCTCGGCTCGTCGCTTGCCTTCATCGACGCGACCGTCGTCTTCGTTGCCCTCCCCACGCTCGAGCGGGAGCTCGAACTGGGCCTGACCGGACAGCAGTGGATCGTCCTGTCGTACTCCCTCGCGCTTGCAGCGCTTTACCTCTGCGCCGGCGCCGTCGGAGACCGCTACGGCCGGCGGTCGACCTTCATCGCAGGCGCCATTGGATTTGCGTTCGCCTCGGCCCTGGCCGGTGCGGCGCCGAACGGCGAACTACTCATCGCGGCCCGCACGCTCCAGGGCGTCGCCGGTGCCTTCCTGACGACGAACTCGCTCGCGCTTCTCCGCGGTGTCTACGGCGACCAGGCCGGGCGCGCGATCGGGCTCTGGACCGCTGCGACGAGCGTGGCGACGATCGCAGGGCCCCCGGTGGGAGGCGCACTGGTGGAGTTCGTCTCCTGGCGCTGGATCTTCTTCATCAACCTCCCCCTGGCCGTGGCGACGATTGCGCTTGCACGCCTCGGCCGCTGTGACGAACGCGCGCAGATGCGCGTCGGCCGGCTAGACCTGCCAGGTGCCGCGCTGGCCGCCGTCGCGTTCGGGACACTCACCTACGGGCTGGTCGAGAGCCCGGAGCGTGGGTTCGGCGGAGTCTGGTGGGCCTTCGCGATCTCGGTGCCGGCGTTGATCGCCTTCGTGGTCGTCGAGCGGCGTGTCTCCGAGCCCATGCTGCCGTTCGCCCTCTTTGGGCAGCGAAACTTCGCTTTCGCGAACCTCGAGACGTTCCTCGTCTACGGCGCCCTCTACGGACAGCTCGTTTTCGTCCAGCTCTATTTGCAATTCATCGGCTTCTCGCCCTTCGAGGCGGCGCTGGTGACCATTCCCGGGAGCGCGGTCATGATCCTCCTCGCCTCGCGTTTCGGCACCCTCGCAGACCGGCATGGTCCGCGCCTCTACCTGACCGCGGGGCCTATCCTCGTCGGCGGCGGCATCCTGCTCATTCTCCCGGTGCGGGAACGCGACGACTTCTGGATCTGGGGCATTCCCTCGGTCGCGGTCTTCGCCTTCGGCCTGGCCATGCTCGTCGCCCCGATCACGTCCACGGCGCTCAAGTCGGCGCCCGCCGAGTTCGCCGGGATCGCCTCAGGGGTCAACTCGACCGTCTCGCGCCTCGGGAACCTCATCGCCGTCGCGGTCATCGGCCTCGTCATCTCTCTCGTCTTCCATTCGCGCGTCGGCGCGGACAACGCGGTGCCGCTCGCGATCGACCAGCAGGCCGACGCACTGCGAGACGCGTCCGTCGCAGGCTTCCGGGCGGGAATGCTCGTCGCGGCGGCCCTTGCCTTCGCGGGCGCGGCCGTTGCGGCCGTCGGCATCTCAGACCGGGAGGCCCACGCTCCCGACGAGGTCAGCGCGCCGGCGACAGCCGGAAGTTGAGGGCCGCGGCCCGGCGGCGACACGACTCGACGGCCTCCGCCCGCGTCTCCCCGAACCCATAGAGGATCGCGAGCCGATAGCTCTGCGCGTCGTTCAGACCCTGCTCGGAGAGGTTGAGGCCCGGGCGGACGAGCACCTCCAGGTCCTCCTCGGGCTCCGGCACGGCCTCGACGTAGGCGTCCTCGAAGACGCGGGGGACGTAGCTGACGGCGCAGCCCGATGGGACGCCGATTTCCCACCGAGGATCCTCGCCGCACGCGAGCTCGAAGAGCGCGTCGTAGGTCGAGCGGCCGTGGAGCCCCTGGACCAGCGGGGCGAACTGCGAGGCAATGCGGCCGTTGACCTCGATGATTTGGGCCGGTCCTTTCTCCGGAACGAAGAACTCGACGTTGAAGAAGCCGCCCTCGAACTTGAGGGCGGGCAGCAGCCGGCCGGCAACGCCTGAGAGCTCCGTCTGCCGCTCCTCCGACAGCGCAGAGGGGTACTCGAAGCGCTCGAAGCTGAGCGTCCCCGGGTACTTGACCGAGTCGGTGATGCCGATGGTCGTCACCCGCCCGTCGTGGACGTAACCCTCGAGGGTCACCTCCTCGCCCGTGAGGAGCTCCTCGGCCAGAAAGCCGTGCACCGCGTCCGGGTTCGCGCCGGCGAGCGCGGCGATAGTCGCGTAGCGGTGCGTGTACCGGTCCATCTCGTGCAGCGCCCGCAACGCCTCGGGCGCGTCGATCCGGTACACGTTCTGCGACAGCCGTCCGACGACCGGCTTGACGAAGAAGGGGAAGTCGAACGGTGGGCGGCCGTCCAGCAGGGCGAAGTCGGGCGTCGCCTCGGGGGCCACCTCGCGCTGGATCTCCCGGGAGGTCGGCTTGTGCTGGCATGCGATCAGCGACTGGGTGCTCGGGCCGGGGAGGTTCCGCCGCTCTGCGATCAGTGCTGCCAGGAGTGCCGACTGGTCCTTCGTACCGATGACACCGTCGGCAGGCAGCTGCTCGGTGGCGTCCAGGAACGTCTCCGGATCGAACTCCTCGAGCTCGTCGAGATCGGAGCCGGCTATGTGGACGGCGTACTGCTCGTCCAGCCCCGCGGCGCGGATCGCGTTGAGGTCCCGCTGCTGCGGGCAGACGACAAGGATGTCTCTCATCGAGAGGGGCGCCGCTGTAGCCAAAATGCTACCGGGAGCGACTAGGGTTCGGCCGTGGTCGAGGCGCGGACGGATGTGGTCGGGAGCCTTCTGCGGCCGCCCTGGCTCCTCGAGGCCCGCGAGCGCCTTGAGCGCGGCGAGATCGGCCCGCCCGAGTTCAAGGCCGTTGAGGACCGAGCCGTCGACGAGGCGCTCCGACTGCAGGAGGAGGCGGGACTCGACGTCGTCACCGACGGCGAGATGCGCCGGCTCTCCTTCCAAAGCCAGATGACCGAGGCGGTCGAGGGCTTCGGAGAGTGGGACCTCGATGCCTTCCTCTGGGGCGAGTGGCAGAGCGAGGAGCTCGGAGAGCTCGCGGTCGCGCGGCCGCCGCTCGCGGTCACGGGCCGCTTGCGCCGCAAGCGCTTTCTCTCCGCCGAGGAGTTCACGTACGCCCGCGGCCGCACAGATTGCGTCGTCAAGGTGACGCTGCCGAGCCCGTCGCTCTTCGCCAACTTCTGGGATCCGGAGGGCTCCTCTGCCGCATACGCGACGCTTGAGGACTTCCTCGGAGATGTGGCCGAGATCCTGCGCGAGGAGGTCGAGGAGCTCGCGCGCCTGGGCGCGACCTACATCCAGCTGGACGCGCCGCACTATCCGCTCCTGGTCGACCCGGGCTACCGCGCCTTCTACGAGAGCCGCGGCTGGCCCGCGGAGCGGTGGCTCGAGCTGGGTCTCGAGCTCGACAACCTCGTCATGGGCGGGCACGACGGCGTCACCTTCGGGATTCATCTCTGCCGCGGAAACCAGGCGAGCCGCTGGCTTGTCTCCGGGGACTACGAATGGCTCGCCGAACGGCTCTTTCCCCGTGTACACGCGGAGCGGCTCCTGCTCGAGTACGACGACGAGCGCTCGGGCGGCTTCGAGCCGCTGCGCGCGGTCCCCGAGGACAAGGTCGCCGTCCTCGGCCTCGTCACGACGAAATCCTCCCGGCGCGAGACGGTCGACGAGCTCGCCGGCCGACTGCGGGAGGCAGGCAGCTTCCTCCCGCTCGAGCAGCTCGCCCTCTCGCCGCAGTGCGGCTTCGCCACCTCTGTGCTCGGCAACGCGCTCTCCTTCGAGGACGAGCAGGCGAAGCTCCGGACGATCGCGGAGACCGCCGCGGTCGTGTGGCCGTGACGGTCGTCCTCAGCGGCGACGGACTGACGGTGGACAACGTCGTCCGCGTTGCGCGCGAAGGCACGCAGGTGGCGCTCGCGCCGGAAGCCGTCGAGCGCATGCGCGAGACCCGGGCGCTCGTCGAACGCGCCCTCGAGCGCGGCGAAGAGGTGTACGGGCTCTCGACCGGCGTCGGCGCGCGCAAGAAGGTGCGCGTCCCGCCGGAGGAGATCCCGGCTTTCAACCGGGCACTGATCCAAAACCACAGGGTCGGGACGGGGCCGGATGCCCCCGAAGAGGTCGTTCGCGCGACGATGCTCCGGGTCGCGAATGCGCTCGCCAAGGGAACCGCCGGAGTGCGCCCCGAGATCGCCGAGCGCCTCGTATCCGCCTTGAACAGCGGCGAGAGCCCGCGGGTGCGCCTGCTCGGCTCCCTCGGCCAGGCGGACCTCCCCGCGCTCGCCGATCTTGCCCACAGCCTCTTCGCGGAGATCGACCTCGGAGCGAAGGAGGGACTCGCGCTCCTCAACTCGAACGCCTTCTCGACGAGCCTCGCCGTGCTCGCGCTCGCCGACCTCGAGCGACTCCTCGATGCGATGGACGTCGCGGGGGCCCTTGACCTCGAGGCCTTCGCCGCAAACGTGACTCTGCTCCATCCCGCCATCGGGACGGTTCGCCCGTACCCCGGCATCGTCTTCTCGCTGGCGCGCATCCGCGAGCTCCTGAAGGGCAGCTACCTCTGGGAGCCCGACGCGGCACGGAACCTCCAGGATCCGCTGACCTTTCGCTGCTTACCGCAGGTGCACGGCGCGGTTCGCGACGCCTTCGCCTTCACGCGCGGGCAGATCGAGATCGAGCTGAACGCCTCCCAGGAGAATCCGCTCGTTCTCCCCGAGGAGGACCGCATCGTCTCGGTCGCCAACTTCGACGTCCTCCCGCTCGCGGCTGCGCTCGACTTCCTCCGCATCGCGCTCGCCCCTGCGCTGACGAGCGCGTGCGAGCGCGCCGAGAAGCTCTTGCAGGGGCCGCTGACCGGACTCCCGGACGCGCTCGCGCCGCGCCAGGGCCTGGCCGAGAACTCCCTCGGCGAGTTCGGCGTGACCGCGCAGGGGCTCACGGCGGAGGCGCGCCTGCTCGCGCACCCGGTCTCCTTCGAGGTCGTCTCGACGACCCACGCCGAGGGCATCGAGGACCGGATGACGATGGCTCCGCTGGCCGCGCGGCGCCTTGCTGAGATGGTCGACCTCGGCGAACGGCTCGTCGCCATCGAGCTCGTGATCGCCTGCCAGGCCGTCGACCTGCGGGATCCGCCGCGCCTCGGCGCCGCCACCGCCCGCGCCCGCGCCCGCGTGCGAGAGCTCATCCCGTTCATGGGCGAGGGAGACTCCATCCCGGCCGACCTCGAGCCGGTGTGGAACCTCATCCGCTCGGGGGCGCTCCGCTTCTAGACTCTTCCATATGGCCGGAGCAAGTCTCAGCGAACGCTTGGCGCAGGGCCCGCTGATCTGCGCCGAGGGCTATCTTTTCGAGCTCGAGCGTCGTGGCTATATCCAGGCGGGTGCTTTCGTGCCCGAGGCGGTGCTCGACCATCCAGAGAAGGTCAGCGAGTTGCACCGTGAGTTCGTGCACGCGGGCTCCGACGTCGTCGAGGCGTTCACCTACTACGCCCACCGCGAGAAGATGCGGATCGTCGGCAAGGAGGATCTGCTCGAGGAGCTCAACCGGCAAGCGCTCGCGCTCGCCAAGGAGGTCGCCGACGAGACCGGCACGCTCTTCGCCGGTGACATCTGCAACACCAACATCTTCGATCCGGCCGACGAGGAGTCGAAACGCGCCGTGCGCGCCATGTTCGAGGAGCAGGTTGGGTGGGCAGCCGAGGCGGGAGTCGACTTCGTCATCGCCGAGACCTTTTCGTACGCAGAGGAGACGAAGATGGCCGTCGAGACGATCAAGGCGGCGGGACTTCCGGCCGTGGCCACGATGATCGTCCACCAGGAGCCCGAGACCCGTGACGGACTCAGCCTCGCGGACGCGTGCGCGCTCTACGAGCAGGCGGGCGCGGACGTCGTCGGTCTCAACTGCGGACGCGGGCCCCGCACGATGCTGCCGCTCCTGCCCGCTATCGTCGAGCGCGTCTCATGCCATGTCGCGGCGCTGCCGGTTCCGTACCGGACGCACGAGCACGAGCCCACCTTCCAGTCGCTCACCGACCCCCATTCGGACGCCATGGCTTTCCCGACTGCGCTCGAGCCGCTCACCTGCAACCGCTACGAGCTGGCGGAGTTCGCCAGCGAGGCCGCAGGGCTCGGCGTCAACTACATCGGGGTCTGCTGCGGCAACGCGCCGCATTTCCTCCGTAGCGTGGCGGAGGCGCTCGGGCGGACGCCGCCGGCGAGCCGGTACTCGCCGGACATGTCCAAGCACGCTTACTTCGGCGACGACGCAAGCCTGAAGGACGAGAACCGGACGTTCGCCGAGCGGCTCTGATCCGCTTCGGCGTCATCGGCTGTGGCTGGATCGCGGGCCGTCACGCGCAGGCCGCGACGGCTGCGGGCGCGGTCTCGATTGTCGCCTGCTGCGACGTGCAGCGCGAGGTCGCTGAGGCGTGGGGCCGCGAGCGCGGCTGCGAGCGCGCTTACGGCGACTACTTGACCATGGTTCGCGAGCACGAGCTCGACGCCGTCCTGATCGCGACCTGGCCGAACTCCCACCACGAACAGGTGCTCGGCTGTCTCGACGCCGGCATTCGCAACATCCTCTGCGAGAAGGCACTCGCGCCGACGGGGGCCGAGGCGCTGGAGCTCTGGTCGGCCGCGACCGCCGCGGATGCGCTCCTCGTCGAGGCCTACATGTACCGCCACCACCCGGCGATCGGCCGGATCGACGAGCTCCTCGCCGCCGGAGAGATCGGAGCGCTCGACAGCGTCTCGGCGGCCTTCAACCTGTTCGACCCGGAGGAGGCCAAGCCCGACGACCCGGTCCGGGACTGGCGCCAGCGAGCGGAGTGCGCCGGGGGTGTCCCATTCGACCTCGCCTGCTACTCCGTCGACGCCTGCAACCGCTTCGCAGGGTCTCCGCCGCGGCAGGCCTTCGCCATAGGAGGCACTAGCGCCCGCTACGGGACGCTCGACCGTCTCTACGGGGTGGTCGAATACGAGAACGGCATCGTCGGCCTGCTGGAGTCCAGCAAGCGGAGCGACGCGAACTATGAGCTCAGGCTCAGCGGGGCGCACGGGCATCTGCGCTTGCCGGTCGCATGGATGAGGGACGGCCCGACGGAGGTCGTCCTCAGCCGCAGCCGAGGCTGGGCAGAGTTCGACACTCAGCGCTTCCCGGTCGCGCCGGCAGACTCCTTTCGCGTCCAGCTCGAGCAGTTCGCGGCGGCGGTGCGAGCGGAAGCTCCCCCGGTTCCGACTCTGGCGGAGTCCGTTGTCACCGCTTTCACCCTGGGCGCGCTCCTCGCGAGCGCGGCTGACGGGGTGCCCGTGCCGGTGGAGATCCCGGAAGCGATCCACGCGTGACCCAGGTCCTGATCGACTGCGACCCGGGCTTGGACGATGCGATCGCCCTCCTGCTCGCGCTCGCGAGCCCTGAGCTCGACGTGCTCGGCGTGACCACGGTGGCCGGGAACCAGACGCTGGACAAGACCACGGCGAACGCCCTCCGGGTGCTCGAGCTCGGCGGGCGCGAGGAAATCCCCGTCGCCGCCGGCGCCGACCGGCCGCTCGAGGGGGAGCTCGTGACCGCGGCCGATGCCCACGGCGAGACGGGGCTGGACGGGCCGGACCTCCCCCCTCCTCGCCGTGAGGCCTTGGAGGAGCACGCAGTCGATTTTCTCGGAGAGCGGGTCGAGGGCACGACGCTCATCGCCCTCGGGCCGCTCACCAACGTCGCCCTCCTCCTCGAGCAGCGCGCCGAGCGGCCGGAACGCATCGTGCTCATGGGCGGCGCGATCGCCGAGGGGAATATGACGCCGTCGGCCGAGTTCAACATCTGGGTCGACCCCGAGGCGGCCCACCGCGTGTTCACGAGCGGCCTCGACGTGACCATGGTCGGCCTCGACGTTACGAACCGGGCGGTGCTTACGCACAAGCATGCCGACCGTCTCCGGGACGCCGGTCGAGTCGGCGCGGCCGTTGCCGCGATGCTGGACTTCTATCTCGGCTTCTACCTCGCGGCGTACGACCACGGGGGAGCCCCGATCCACGACGCCGTTGCTGTCGCGCACGTCATTCGCCCCGAGCTCCTGGAGACGCTCGAACGCCATGTCGAGATCGATCGCGGGCCGGGTCTTTGCCGAGGCCGCACGGTGGTGGACATGAGGCGCCGCACCGTGCTCCCCGAGCCGAACGCACGGGTGGCCGTCAACGTGGACGTGGACGGTTTCAGGGAGCTTCTGCTCGAGCGGCTGGCCAACTTCCCTTCCGAGGGAGCGTCTGGACCAGATTGACCGGCTCTCCGGGATGAGCTATAAGCGGCGTCCTGGGCGCCTTCGGGAAGGAGAGAGACGAATGGACGAAGTACAGCGGCGAGTCGACGAGATTCGCGGGCAGCGCAGCGAGCTAGAGAACCACCTCATCGACGAGTACAGCTACGGCAAGATCAGCCGGCGGGAGTTCGTCCGGCGCGGCACGGTTGTCGGCATGTCGATTCCCCTCGTTTCGTTTCTCGCGGCCGCCTGCGGCGGCGACGACGAGGGCGGAGTCGGAGCCACCACCACCGCAGCCGAACCGGCCGGCGACATTCAGCAGGGCGGCACGATCCGGGTCGCCTTGATCCAGCCGACAACCGAGCCGAACCCACTGCTCGTTCAGGATGAAGGCGGCGCCGGCATCCTCGGCGCGACGGGCGAGTTCCTCTCCTTCTCCGACCAGAACCTCGAGCTCCAGCCCCGCATCGCCGAGAGCTGGGAGCCCAACGAGGACGGGTCGGCCTGGACGTTCAAGATCCGCCAGGGCGTCATGTTCCACAACGGCGCTGCACTGACGGCGAACGACGTCGTCACCACGTTCGACAAGCTCATCAACCCCGACGGCGGCTCGGCGAACGCCCAGTCGGCGCTCGGCGGCGTCCTCTCGCCCGGGAACATCGAGGCACCCGACGACGCGACGGTCGTCTTCAACCTCGACGCCCCGAACGGCAACTTCCCCACGCTGGTGAGCTCGGCCAACTACAACGCGATCATCATCCCGGCCGACCTGGATCCAGGCGACTGGGGAAAGACGTTCGAGGGCACGGGCCCGTTCAAACTCGACAGCTTCACGCCGAAGGTCGGGCTGTCGGTGGTGCGGAACGACGCCTATTGGGGCGACAAGCCGTTCGCCGACAAGATCGAGATCAGGTTCTACGACGAGGAAGCGCCGATGATCCTGGGGCTCCAGGGCGACGAGGTCGACTTCGTCGAGCACTTCTCGGTCTCCGGCGGCGCTCCGCTCCTCGGGGACGAGAACGTGCAGGTCATCGCGGTCAAGGCGGCCACCCACCGGCAGATCCATATGCGCACCGACAAGGAGCCGTTCACGGACAACCGGGTGCGCCAGGCGCTCGCCCTCTCGATCGACCGGCAGGCGCTCGTGGATGGGCTCTGGGAGGGCCAGGCCGACATCGGCAACGACAGCCCCTTCGGCCCGCTTTACCCCGCGACCGATACTTCCATTCCGCAGCGCGAGCAGGACATCGACCAGGCGAAGCAGCTTCTCGCCGACGTCGGCATGGCCGACGGCTTCCAGGTGCAGCTCGACACGTGGGACGGATTCGAGATCCCGGATCTTGCTCAGCTCGTGAAGAACAACGCCGAGCAGATCGGGGTCACGATCAACCTGAAGATCACGGACGCCGGCACGTACTACGGCGACGGTGTGTTCGGGAAGTCGACCTGGCTGGACTCGGTCATGGGCATCACCGACTACGGTCACCGGCCCGTGCCCAACGTGTACCTCACGGCCGCGCTGTCCGGCGATCCTAAGATCGGGGTATGGAACTCGGCGCATTTCAAGAACGACGCCTACGACGAGCTCGTGCGCCAGTACGTGGCGGCGCTCGACCTCGATTCCCAGCGTGCGGTCGCCGGGCAGATCCAGGAGCTCCTGCTCGAGGAGACTCCGATCATCTTCCCGTACTTCTACTACTTCCTCAGCGCGGCGAAGAAGAGCCTCTCGGGAGCGGTCTCCGCAGCGACGGGCCAGTTCGACCTCTCAAAGGCCGGGTTCACCGCCTGACAGAAGCCGATAAGGCGGCCGGGGCCAGCGAGCTCCGGCCGCCAAAGGCGTAGGAGCGAGCGATCGCACGTTTCCTCCTCAAGCGGTTCGGCCTCGCGGGGATCACGCTCTTCCTCCTCAGCCTGATCGTGTTCTTCGGGGCGCAGGTACTGCCGGGGAACGTCGCGCGCCGGATCCTCGGCCCCTTCGCGGACCAGGCGGCCGTCGAGGCGCTGAACAGGGATCTCGGCACCGATCGTCCGCTCCTGACGCAGTACTGGGACTGGATCTCGAGCTTCGTCCAGGGCGACCTCGGCACGTCGCTCGCCTACGGGGTCCCCGTGAGCGAGCTCATGGGAAGCGCGCTGGGGAACTCCTTCAAGCTCGCGGGCTTCGCCTTCCTCATGGTCGTCCCGCTCGCAATCGTCGGCGGAGTCATCGCGGCGCTCAAGCGCGACCGCATCGTCGACCGCGTGATCACGATCGGCGGCCTCTCGCTCTCCGTCGTCCCGGAGTTCGTCACCGGGATCGTCCTCATCCTCGTCTTCGCGCTCTGGCTCGACGTGCTTCCCGTGAGCGCGCGGGCTCCGGACGGGAGCAGCCTGCCGACGCAGCTCAAGTACCTCTTCCTGCCCGCGCTGACGCTCGTCATCCTCCTCTTCGGCTACATCGCGCGCATCACTCGGGCCGGCACGATCGAGTCGCTCGAAGCCGATTACACACGGACCGCAGTTCTCAAGGGCCTCCCTCGGCGCGTGGTCATAAGACGGCATGTGCTGCGTAACTCACTCCTCCCGACGATCGCGGTGGTGGCAACACAGACCGCGTACCTGCTCGGGGGGCTCGTCGTCATCGAGACGCTCTTCAACTACCCCGGCATGGGGCGGCTGATCTTCACGGCGGCCGCCCAGAAGGACTTTCCGCTGCTCCAGAGCGGCGTCCTCATCGTCGGCATCGCCGTCCTGCTCGCGACGCTCATCGCCGACCTCCTGTACTCGCTGCTCAACCCGCGTATTCGCTACGCCGGTGTCGAATGACCATCCTCGAGGACCCGACCTCCGCCGCCGCGATCGTTGCTCCAACTCGCCCCGACGAGGCGCGAGTTGCGCGCAGGGAGCGGCTGCGTCTGCTGCTTCGCTCGCCGACCTTCATCCTCGGTTGCCTGCTCTTCGGCGCCTGGGCCGTGTGCGCGGCCTTCGGGACGCTCATCGCCCCAAATAACCCGCAGGCAGACGACATCTTGAACAAGCTCGCGCCACCCTCCGCCGAGCACCTCTTCGGCTCCGACCGCCTTGGCCGCGACGTGCTCTCGCGAACGATCGTCGGCGCCCGCGAGATCCTGATCATGGCGCCGCTCGCGACGGTGCTCGGCACCGTGATCGGTACGGCGCTCGGACTCGTCACGGGCTACCGCCGGGGCCTCGTCGACGAGGCCGTCATGCGCCTCGTGGACGCCGTCCTCGCGATTCCGCTGATCATCACGGCGCTGGTCGCGGTCGTCGCGCTCGGCCCCTCGCGGC
>JBBDMP010000089.1:0-4879 GCA_040878265.1 Gaiellales bacterium
GCCCCGAGAGGGGTGATGAGGTCGGCGTGGATGTCGGTTGCGATCGTCATGGCAAAACAAAAGACCCTTGCGGGTCTTTAGCGGAACGGGCTATCGAGGCCTCTCAGGTCAGCAGGCAACGCTCCCGCTCCGCTCGCGGCGCCAGGCCCACCAGGTGCGGACGAAAGCTGTCATTACTCAGAGCGTACGCGAGGCGTGCGGCCGACGTCAATAGGGAGTCGGCTCGCGCTACGCTGACTCCGTGGCCCGCTCAGTCATCGTCTCCGCCGTCCGGACGCCGTTCGGGAAGCTCGGCGGCGGCCTGAAAGACCACGAGGCGCCCAAGCTCGGAGCGATCGCTATCCGGGCCGCGCTCGAACGCAGCGGCCTCTCCGGCGACGAGGTCGAGTACGTGATCATGGGGCAGGTGCTCCAGGCCGGGGCCGGCCAGGCCCCCGCGCGCCAGGCGGGGGTCGGCGCGGGCCTCCCGATCGAGGTGCCGTCGGACACGATCAACAAGGTCTGCGCCTCGAGCATCCGAGCCGTCGAGATCGCGGACCAGATGATCCGGGCCGGCGATTCCAGCGTCATCGTTGCGGGCGGGATGGAATCGATGTCAAACGCTCCCTACCTCCTCAAGAAGGCGCGCTACGGCTACCGGCTCGGCGACGGCGTCCTCATCGACTCGATGATCTACGACGGCTTGACCTCGAGCTTCGACCGGAAGCACATGGTCGAGCAGGCCTCATTCGTCTCCCGCGAGCTCGGGATCTCGCGCGAGTCGCAGGACCAGTGGGCCCTTCGCTCCCATCAGCGCGCGGTGCACGCCATCGACAACGGGCTTTTCGAGGACGAGCTCGTGCCGGTCGGAGAAGTAGCTGTCGACGAGGGCCCGCGGCGAGATACCTCGCTCGAGAAGCTCTCTCGGCTGCAGCCGGTCTTCGACCCGAGCGGCACGACGACCGCGGGCAACGCGCCGGGATTGAACGACGGCGCCGGAGCGCTCGTCGTCACGAGCGAGGAGTTCGCACGCAAGCGCGGCCTCGAGGTGTTGGCGACGATCGTCTCCCAGGCTTACGTCGCGGACGAGTTCGCCTACCTGGCGAGGACGCCCGCGACGGCGGGCCACAAGGCCCTCGAAAAGGTGGGGAAGACGATCGACGACGTCGAGCGTGTCGAGCTGAACGAGGCGTTTTCGTCCGTGGTCGTGAACTCCACGAAGATGCTCGGCGCCGACCCCGAGCGGGTGAACGTGAACGGCGGCGCGGTCGCGCTGGGGCATCCGATCGGCGCCTCGGGCGCGCGCATCCTCTCGACGATGATCTACGAGCTACGCCGAAACGGCGGCGGGCTCGGGCTCGCCGCCATCTGCTCGGGCGGCGGCCAGGGCGATGCGCTGCTAATCGAAGTCTGATCCAGGAAGTCGGCGAGGCGATCGGCCTCGTCGTCTTCGAGGGACACGGCTGCCTCGGCCTCGCCGGCCTCGTTCCAGATGCTGAGCCGGACCTGACGCTCTTCCTCGGCGAGGTAGCGGGAGACGCGTAGCGCCCTGCCTTCGAGCCCGAGGAAGAACTCCGTCAGCTTGCGCCGCTGTGGGACTCCGCACCAGGGGCAAAAGCGAAACTGCCTGTCGACCGGGCGGCTACAGCCTGCGCATTCCCCCACGAGCATCGCCTCCTTGCGCGGAGCGTACACCCCGCCGGGGTTCCGCTCCAATGCCCCTCGAAGTACCAAACTGATCACACCTGAGCTGCCGCGGAATTCCAGCTACGCTCCGCCGCCGTGGAGCTCGAGCGGGTGCTCGTCGTGGGAGCCGGACAGATGGGCAGCGGCATCGCCCAGGTCGTTGCGGCATCCGGACGCACGGTCTTTCTGCATGATGCCGCGCAGGGAGCGGTCGAGCAGGGCGTCGAGACGATGCGGAAGAGCCTCGAACGGCTCGCTGCCAAGGGCGGGACGCACGACCTGGAGGGAGTGCTTGCCAGGGTCGAGCCTGCCGAGGATCTCGTCGACGCCGACCTCATGATCGAGGCCGTCGTGGAGGACGCCGAGGTGAAGAAGGACATCTTCCGGCGCGCCGACGCAGTGCTCCACGGCGAGGCCATCCTCGCGTCGAACACCTCCTCGATCCCGATCGCGTCTCTCGCGGCGGCCACGAACCGGCCCGACCGTGTGATCGGCATGCACTTCTTCAACCCGGTGCCCGTGATGGCTCTTGTGGAGGTCGTCCGGGCCGAGCAGACGTCCGACGAGACGGCGGCTGCGATTGTGAGTCTCGCGCGCGAGCTCGAGAAGACGCCGGCCGAGGCCCGGGACTTCCCCGGCTTCGTCTCGAACCGCATCCTCATGCCCTTCATCAACGAAGCGGTTTGGGCCCTTCACGACGGCGTCGCCGAGCCGGAAGCGATCGACACGATCGCGAAGCTCGGCTTCAACCACCCGATCGGGCCGCTTGCCCTTGCCGATCTCATCGGCCTCGACACGTGCGTCGCGATCATGGACGTGCTGCACGATGGCCTCGGCGACGAGAAGTACGCGCCGTGCCCGCTTTTGCGCGAGCACGTTGCCGCGGGCCGCCTGGGCCGCAAGTCAGGCCGCGGCTTCTTCGACTACCCCTAGAGAGTCTGGCTCACCCCTTCGCGGGATCGCAAGGAGCGCTCGCGACGCCGATCACGAAGTCGATGCGGCGCATGCTCGCTCCTCTCGTCGTCGCCCTCGTGGCTGCGGGCGTTTCCGGCTGTGCAGGCGCGGAAGGTCAGCAGGCCCAGGAGCTCTTGCTCCAGTCGGAGCAGGCGGTCGCCAATGTCGAATCCTTCCGCTTTGCCGCCCGCTTCTGGACTTCCGGAGCGGCCGAGAGCCTGACCCTGGTCATGAGGGGCGGCGGCTACTCGAAGGGAAAGCGTGCCGGTGACTTCTTCGTGCAAGCCAGTGTCGAGGGCGTTCCCGGCTTCACCGGCTTCACGATGGTCTCGCGGAAAGGCGCGGTCTCCATGAACGCCGGCGGCGGGTGGGTTCCCGTCCCGGCCGATGCTGCCGCTGCGCAGCAAAACGCTGCGCTGGGCGGGTTCGACTTCACGCCGTACATCAAGGATGTCGACGTCGAGGAGGGGAAGCTGGTCGGGGGCGAGCCGATGACGAAGATCACGGGCGTCATCGACACCGAGGGGATGGTAGACGGCGTTCTCGGACAGCTCGGCGGTGTCTCCGAGCTCAGCGGGGTCGGCGCCTTCGGAGCGGCGTTCGAGGACACGCGCGCAGTTATCTACCTGTCCGAGGTCACGCATTTGCCCATGCGCGGTCTTGTCGACATGACCGTGAAGGTACTCGACGAGAGCGTGACCATGCACCTCGATTAGCCCTCGAGGGCGTGAACGAGCCCGTGAAGATCCCGAATCCAGCTTAGCTCCGGCCAAGACGGCGCCTATACTCGCCGCCGGATGGGGAGGAAGCGTGACGAGCCGGTACGGCTCACGCGGATCTACACGAGGGGCGGCGACGCGGGCGAAACGAGCCTCGGCGACGGCAGCAGGGCTCCCAAGACCGACGCGCGCATCGCGGCCTATGGGACGGTGGACGAGCTGAACTCTTTCGTCGGGTTCGCGCTCGCGGCCGGCGACCTTCCCGACGATTTCCGGCCCTGGCTCGCGCAGGCGCAGAACGATCTCTTCGATGTCGGCGCCGACCTCTCCGTCCCGCTGGCGGATGAGAAGCGCGAGCGCCTTCGCGTCAGCGACCATCAGGTCGAGCGGCTCGAGCACCTCTGCGACCGGGTCAACGAGGGCCTGGAGCCGCTTCGGAGCTTCGTCCTCCCGGGCGGCACGGAGGCATCCGCCCGCCTCCACATCGCGCGCACGGCCTGCCGGCGCGCGGAGCGGGCGACGGTTGCGCTCGCCGAGCAGACGGACGTGAACCCCGCTGTCCTCGCGTACCTGAACCGCCTCTCCGATCTCCTCTTCATCCTCGCTCGCGCCGCAAACAGGGGTCCAGAGACCCTCTGGAAGCCTGGGAGCTCCTCCTAGCGGCGGCAGGCTCCTTCCTCGCCGGCCTGCTCGGCGGGATGGTGGGGCTCGTACTCGGCAGCCTGCGCCTGCCGGTGATCCTCCTCGCATCGGGTAACGCCGCGGCGGCGGCCGGCACGAACATCGCCGTAAGCGCGGCCGCCGCACTCACCGGAGCGGTCACCCACGCCCGAGCGCGGCGTGTCGACTGGCGTATTGCGGCCTGGATGACTCCCCCGTCCGTCGCAGCCGCGTTTCTCGGCGGCTACCTGAGCGGCCTCGTCGCCGAGGAGCTACTCCTGGCCGCGATCGCGGCGGTGCTCGCGTGGAGCGGGCTCGACCTCCTGCTCGAGCTCAGGACTCCGAGGCCGGCCCGTCGCCCCGCCGCGGCCGCGGCCCTGGCAGGAGCGCTGATCGGTTTCCTCGGCGGCGCGGTCGGGCTCATTCTGGGGACGCTCCGCCTGCCGGCGCTCCTCGGGAGCATCGGCCTTTCGGCCCACCGTGCCGTCGGCACGAACCTCGTCGTCGGGTTCTTCCTCGGTGCGTCGGGCTTCCTCGGGCACGTCGTCCGCCTCGAGGTCGAATGGGCCGTGCTCGGCGTCAGCCTCGCAGGCGCCCTGCCGGGCGCCTGGCTCGGGGCGCGGCTCACCGGCCGGCTCTCCGAGCTCGCGCTCCGGCGCGCGATCGGCGGCGCCCTCCTCGCGGCCGCAGCTGCGATCGGGATCGCGGCGCTCTTATAGAGGGCTCAGGTGCTCAAGAGGGTCGAACGCGGGGCCGATAGATGAAGCCGTGAGGCGGCTTCTCCCCTGCTCCAGTTCGCACGATCTCATTACGGTCGCCGAGGACCTCCGCAAAGACCGCCCGTAGGGGTTGGCGCCGATGCGCATCGCCCGCCGTCTACT
>JBBDMP010000090.1:0-4878 GCA_040878265.1 Gaiellales bacterium
GATAGAGCGGCATCGTCCCTCCCTCTCGTTCGCCGACCCGCGCGAGTCGCCGTTAGGCGTCGAAGTATGACCCGCCCGGGAATCGAATCCCTCCCCCTCCGCCTCAGCCCCGAACTAACGCTCGACCGCGAAGAGCTTCCACTCGCCCGGGACGCCCTTGAGCTCGGCGACTCCGCGCTCGCGGAAAGCGATGCCCGACCCGGCGACGAGATCCTTGACCGTGCTCGAGACGAGCACCTCTCCCGGCTTCGCCTCGGCAGCGACGCGTGCGCCGATGTGGACGGCAATGCCCCCGACCTTGCCGTCCACGACCTCGCATTCGCCCGTGTGAAGGCCGGCGCGAACCTCGATGCCGAGCTCGCGCACGCTCTCCGTGATCGCGCACGCGCAACGGATCGCACGCGCGGGCCCGTCGAAGCTGGCGAAGAATCCGTCCCCGGCCGTGTCGAGCTCCTGGCCGCGGAAGCGGGCGAGCTCGCTGCGGACGCGCGCGTGGTGGGCGGCGACGAGCTCCCGCCAGCGCCGGTCGCCCAGCTCGGCCGCCTTCTGCGTCGAGCCGACGATGTCCGTGAAGAGCACGGTGGCGAGCCTGCGGTCGAGCTCGACACCCTCGCGCACCTCGGCGAGGAAAGTCTTGATCTCAGCGAGAACGCGATCCACGTCGCCGATCCACGCGAAGTGGTCGGCCCCCGGCAGCTCGACGCTGCGTGCGTCGGGGATTCGCTCCGCGATGTAGCGGCTGTTCTGCACGTCGACGAACCGGTCATCCGTCCGGTGGAGAATCAGCGTCGGCACGCGGATTGCGGGCAGGACGCGCCTCACATCGATTTCCATGTTCATGCGCCGGAGCGCGGCGGCCGACGCCGGGCTCGCGCCGAGCCGCATGTAGCTCGCCCACCAGCGCCTGAAGCCGTCGTCGCCGGCGACGCTGGGGGCCGCGGCGCGAAGCACTTTGTCGCAGTAGTCGGGAGTTCCCCAGCGCTCGGCTGCCTCCTCGACGGCCCCGATCGCCTCTTCGAAGCTCGGCGCCCACTGGTAGTCGTCTGTCCGCACGCCCTTCACGTCGGAGCCCCAGAGGATCAGGGCCGAGGCCCGCTCCGGGTAAGTGGCGGCGAAGAGGATCGACATGGGCCCCCCCTCCGAGACGCCCATGAGCACGGCCTGCTGCGACCCAACCTCGTCCATCACGGCGCGGACGTCGTCCATCCTCGTCTCGAGCGTCGGGACGTCGGTCACGCGGTCCGAGACGCCGGTCCCGCGCTTGTCGAACCAGATCAAGCGCGAGAAGGAGGCGAGGCTTCGCAGCCATGCTGCGATGGCCGGCTGCTGCCAGGCGTATTCGACGTTCGAGATCAGCCCGGGAACGAAGACGAGGTCCGGCGGGCCGTCGCCGAGGACCTGGTAAGCGATGCTGACCTTGCCACTCCGGGCGTAGCGCGTCTCGGGTGGTTCCACGACCGAATCCTGTACTACATGTGGCGGCCGAAGAGCCGAGCTCAGCTACTCATCGCGGCCATCGCCGCCTTGGCCCGGTCGGCCATCTCCTCCGGTGGGACGTCCTCGACGTGCGTCGCGATCGACCACGAGTGGCCGAACGGATCCGTCACGGAGCCCATGCGGTCGCCCCAGAACTGGTCGGCGACCTCCATCGTGATCGTCGCGCCTGCGTCTACCGCCTGCTTCACGACCGCGTCGACGTCCTCGACGTACATGAAGACGCTCACGCTCGTGCCGCCGAGCCCCTTCGGCGGTCTCGTCGAGGCCTGCGGGAACGGGTCGGAGAGCATCACTATCGAATCCCCGATCTCGAGCTCCGCGTGTCCGATCTTGTCGTCCGGCGCGTCCATACGCACGCGCTCCTTTGCGCCGAACACCTTCTTGTAGTAGTCGATCGCCTCCGCAGCGTCGTCGACGGCCAGGTATGGCGTGATGTGGTAGCCCTCCGGAATCGGCTTCGTCGCCATGGTCCCCTCCAGTTCGGTCGTGAATTAGAGCGCCTACGATCCTAAAGACTGGGCGTTCGCCCCGCGCTTTCGCACTCGCCTAGCCGAAGAGTCGTGAGAAAAAGGGGGCGCTCTCGCTAACCTCCCGGCGTGGCCGAGGACGCGAAGCAGGATCAGCCTGAGGGATACGACGAGCTCGACGAGGAATGGAGCGAGCTCCTCGAAGAGCACCGGGTTGCGATGCCCGGCGCGCAGGTGCTCTTCACCTTCCTCCTCATCCTCCCCTTCCAGAACCGCTTCTCCCAGCTGACGGAAGCCCAGGAGTACGTCTACTTTGCGGGCTTCACCTGCGCCGCGATCGCGATCGTGCTGCTGATCACGCCGACCGCGAGCCACCGGATCCAATGGCGCCAGCACGACAAGGAAACGCTTCTTCGCTACGCGACGCTGACCTCGATCGTGGCTCTCGTCTTCCTTGCACTCGCGATGACTGCCTCGGTCTTCCTCGTCGCGGACTTTCTCTTCGATGCGCCGGCCACGCTGGCCGCCACGATCGTGATCGCCGCGCTCTTCTCCTGGTTCTGGTTCGCGCTGCCGATTCTCAGGCGCGTGCGCGGCTGAGCTCGTCCTGAACAACGTCGAGCGCACCTTCGAGCCGCGTTCGGTTCCGAGGTGCGTTTAGCCAGCCGCTCGCGCCGGACGGATGGGGAAGCGGAACGGCGACGGCCTCGCCGAGCGAGTAGCGGCTGCCGACACACTCGTCCAGTCTTTTCAGGCCGAGGAGACGCCGCGCAGCGAGCCCACCGACGACCAGCACGAGCCTCGGCTGGAGAAGCCGGAGCTCCCACTCGAGCCAGAAGCGACAGAGCTCGAGCTCACGCGGGGTCGGGGCTCGGTCCCCCCGCCCGGACGGGTGCTTCCCGGGATAGCAGCGGGTGACGGAGGCGCAGTAGAAAGTCGCGTAGAACTCCTTCTCGTCCATGCCCAGCCAGCGGCGGAGGGTCTGCCCCGCCCGGCCGCGCCATGGACGCCGCTCCTCGCCTTCGACGACACCCGGGGCCTGGCCCACGATCATCGCCCGCTGCCCGGGCCGGCCCTCGAAGACGGGCCTTGAGTAGAGCGGAAAACCGGCCTCCGAACAGGCGCGACAAACGCGGTTGTCGCGCTGGAGCGAGGTCAGCGACCGGTACGAAGACTTGCGGCGGGTCACCCCGCCGCAAGGTTAGGGAAATGCCGCCCCGATACCATGCTTCGGCCCGCGGAGAGGTGTCCGAGCTGGCCTAAGGAGCGCGACTGGAAATCGCGTACCCGGTGAAAGCTGGGTCGCGGGTTCGAATCCCGCCCTCTCCGCCTAATTGGCTTGCGTCGCCTGCGCGAGGAACGCGACGAGGTTGGCGAGCTCCTCCTCCGAGAGCTTCTCGCCGTAGTCCTTCGGCATGAGCCCGTCCTGGAAGCCTTCGGCGATCTGTGCGCTCGGGTTCACGATCGACTCGCGGGTGTAGGCGGCGTCCTTGCCCTGAAGCGTCTCGTCGAGGTTCGGCCCGATCGTGGCGGTCGCGCCCGCAGCCTGAAGCGTGTGGCAGGCGGCGCACTGGTTGGCGGCGAAGACCTGCTCTCCGGCGGCCGGGTCTCCTTCGCCGGAGCCGCCGCCGCCGCCCCCGCCGGTCTCGGTCGGCACGGTGGCCCCGGGCTCCTCGCCGCTGTGGGCCTCGCCGAATTGATGCGACTCGCCGAAGACCTCCACGGCCGCGAGCATCGCCGCGACCAGCATGACGGCGATCAGGGCGAAGATGCGTAGAGACCGTCCAGGGAAGCCGGGATCGCGACGCGGCACCCAGAGCGAGACCACGAGGCTGAAGAGGACGAGGATCGCCGCGAAGACGGTGAGGATGACGTCGTTCCGGCTCACGCGCGCGCATACGATACCCGCCGGTTTGGGCCGCTTCGGGATCCTCGTCGCCGCCGGAGCGGCACTGCTCGCCGCGGGGGTGCTCGCCGCGTCGGGAATCGGCGAGCGGCCCGGGGGCCTGTCGGACTGGCAGGCGTTCGTCCTCGGGATCGTCCAGGGGCTCACTGAGCTCCTGCCAATCTCCTCGTCCGGCCACCTGATTCTCGTGCCGTGGCTGGCCGACTGGGACTACCTGAAGACTCACGACGAGTTCAACCAGACGTTCGACGTCGCACTCCACCTAGGAACGCTCGTCGCCGTGGTCGCGTACTTCCGGAGGAGGATCGGCGAGCTCGCCCGCGCGTTCGTGAGCGCGGCGCGACGGATGCGAGTAGTAACCCCGGAGGAGCGCGCGGCGGTCTTCGTCGCCATCGCCACCGTCCCCGCCGCGGTCATCGGCGCGCTGGGGGAGGAGCTGATCGCCGACCACCTCGGTGAGCCCTGGCAGATCGCGATTCTCCTGGCGGTCTTCGGTGTCGTCCTCTGGATCGCCGACCGCAGGCCGGCGCGCCGCGACTTGGGTGAGCTTGGCCCCGGCGCCGCTGTCGCCGTCGGCCTCGTCCAGAGCCTCTCGCTCATGCCGGGCGTATCGCGCTCCGGCATCACGATCTCGGCTGCGCGTTTCCTGGGCCTCGGGCGGGACGAGGCGGCCACGCTCTCGTTCCTCCTGCTCGTCCCGATCACATTCGGCGCGGTCGTGTGGAAGGGCCTGAACGACGTCGTTCTCGGCGACCTTCCGCCCGGCTCGGCGGGACCCTTCCTCGTGGGGACTTTTGCAGCGGCAGGCAGCGGACTCGTGGCCATCTGGGGCCTGCTGAGCTACGTCCGTCGTCATGACTACACCGTCTTCGTCGTCTACCGCCTGATCGTTGCTTTCCTCATCGCGCTCTTCATCGCGGCCGGCGTCAGAGATGCAGGCTTCTAGAGCTCGTTCCAAAGGAACGCAGGGCGCGCGAGCCGCCGCCATCTCGCTCGCCGCGCTCGCCC
>JBBDMP010000091.1:0-4867 GCA_040878265.1 Gaiellales bacterium
GCGCTCACTCGTCCTCGAAGGCCGGCGAGACGATCACCGAGTAGCCCTGCGCCTCGAGCAGGTCGGCGGCGCGCCGCGCAACCTCCTCTCCGGTGACGAGCACGGACAGGGTGCCGCCGCGCTCGGGGGAGAGGTGCTCGAGCTCGAAGTCCTCGATGTTGATCCCCTCGGCGCCGAGCGCCTGCGTGATGCTCGAGAGGACGCCCGGGCGGTCGGGGACGTGCACCCGCACGCGCTGGAGCGCGCCGATGTCCGGGAACGCCTCGCCGAGCAGCCGGCGCCGGTTCACGGCCGCCTCTCCGATCCAGCGGGCGAGAAAGCCGGCGTCGCGTGTCTCGAGCGCTCGCTCGAGCTCGTCCACCCTACGGCGGTGTTCGCCGAGCGAGGCGCGCAGCTCGTCGGCGTTGTCGAGGAAGATGTCGATCCAGATGCGCGGGTTGGCCCCGGCCACGCGCGTCATGTCCCGGAGAGACCCGCCCGCGGCCGCGAGCGGCTCGTGCCCGTCTACCCGCACCGAGCCCGCGTGGTTGAGGATGAGGTTGGCGAGCGCGTGCGGCAGGTGGCTCGTGAGCGCCATCAGGCGATCGTGCGCCGCCGGGTCGATCGCGACGGGGACGGCGCCGAGCGACGCCACGAACCCGTGCAGGAGCCGGTAGCGCTCTGGGTCCGTCTCCGCGAGCGGCGTCAGGAACCACGTCGCGCCCTCGAAGAGCTCGGCGCTTCCGTGGGCCGGGCCGCGCGCCTCCGAGCCGCAGACGGGATGACCGCCGATGTAGCGGACGCGGTCGCCGACGGTGGTACAGAGGCGCGCCTTCGTCGAGCCGACGTCCGTCACCGTGCAGCCGTCACCCGCCGCGGCGAGCACCCCTTCTACCTCCTCGATCAGCGCCGCCACCGGCGTCGCGACGACGGCGAGCTCTGCTTCCTCGACCGCCGCCACGAGGCTCTCCGCGGGCTCGACCGCGCCACGCTCGCCGGCCAGGGCCAGCGCCTCCGGATCCGCGTCCCACCCCAGCACCCGCTCGACCCCCGCCCGGCGCGCGGCGAGACCGACCGAGGCCCCGATCAGCCCCGTGCCAACGATGGCCAGACGCAACTCAGCCGATCTCTTTGCCCATGAGGGCGGCGAGCGCGCGAATGTCGTCGGCGAAGGCGCCGAACTCAGCCGTCGGGATCAGCTGCGGCCCGTCGCAGAGCGCCTCGTCCGGCGACGGGTGCGCTTCGACGATGATCCCGTCGGCGCCGGCCGCGACCGCCGCCCGCGCCAGCGCCGGCACGAGGTCGCGCCGCCCGGCGGCGTGCGAAGGATCGACGATCACCGGCAAGTGGGTCTCGAGCTTGAGGACCGGGATGGCGCCGATGTCCAACGTGTAGCGCGTCGACCGCTCGAAGGTGCGAATCCCCCGCTCGCAGAGGATGACCTGGGCGTTCCCCTCCTTGACGACGTATTCCGCCGCCATCAGGAGCTCCTCGACCGTCGCCGAGGGGCCGCGCTTGAGCAGCACCGGCTTGTCCGCGCGCCCCACCTCCGAGAGGAGGATGAAGTTCTGCATGTTGCGGGCGCCGATCTGGATCACGTCGGCGGTCTCGAGCACGGCCTCGACGTCGCGGGGATCCATCAGCTCGGTCACGATCGGAAGCCCCGTCTCCTCGCGCGCCTCCGCAAGGATGGCGAGGCCCTCGACGCCGAGCCCCTGGAACGTGTACGGCGAGGTGCGCGGCTTGAAGACGCCGCCGCGCAGCATCGTCGCGCCCGCCGCGGCGACCGCGCGCGCCGTCTCGAGCGTCTGCTCGCGGTACTCGACCGTGCACGGCCCGGCGATGAGCCCGAAGTAGCCGTCCCCGATTCGCCGCCCGCGCACCTCGATCACCGTCGGGTCGGGCGAGATCTCCCGCGAGACGAGCTTGTACGGCTTGAGGATGGGCAGCACCTGCTCCACGCCCGGAAAACCCTCGAGCGGCAGCGTCGCGAGGAGCTCCCGATCTCCGATCGCCCCGATCACGGTCGCGTCCTTGCCTGGAGTGACGTGCGCGTGCGCGCCGGCCTCCGCGAGCCGGGCGACGACCTCGTCCACCTGCTCCGCGGTCGCATGCGGGCCCATGACGATGAGAAGCTCTGGGGAGCCGGTGACGGCCATTGTTTTCAGTCTAGTTGCGATAATCGCGCTCGAAAATGCGGGTCTTTTCAGGTATTCAGCCCACCGGGGCGAAGCACTTCGGCAACTACAGCGGCGGTTTTCGCCAGTACGCGGCCACGCAGGACCTCGGCGAGGCCTTCTTCTGCATCGTCGACCTGCACTCGATCACCGTCCCGCACGACCCCGAAGAGCTCTACGAGGCGACGCTCGACCTCGCCGCGATGCTCCTCGCGACCGGGATCGATCCCGAGCGCTCGACGATGTTCGTCCAGAGCCAGGTGCCGGCGCACGCGGAGGCCTCCTGGCTTTTCGCCTGCATCGCCACGATGGGCGAGCTGCGGCGCATGACGCAGTTCAAGGAGAAGTCGCACGGCCAGGACTCGGTCTCGGCCGGGCTCTTCCTCTACCCCGCCCTCATGGCCGGCGACATCCTCCTCTACCAGACCGACAAGGTCCCGATCGGGGACGACCAGCGCCAGCACCTCGAGCTCACGCGTGACCTCGCAGAGCGCTTCAACACGCGCTTCGGCGAGACCTTCAAGCTGCCGGAGGGCATCTACCCGGAGATCGGCGCGCGGGTCATGGACCTCCAGGAACCGGAACGAAAGATGTCGACGACCGGCGGCACGCCCCAGGGAACGGTCGGCCTGCTCGACCCGCCCGACACGATCCGGCGCAAGTTCCGCTCGGCCGTCACCGATTCCGGCAAGGACGTTGTCCGCTCCCCTGAGAAGCCCGGGATCACGAACCTGATCGAGATCATGGCCGTCGCCACCGGAGAGTCCCCGGAGGCCGTGGAGGCCCACTACGGCGGCCGCGGCTACGGGGCGTTCAAGGAAGCCGTCGCCGAAGCCGTCGTGGCGCTCCTCGACCCGATTCGTCTCCGCTACGGCGAGCTTCGCGGCGACCCCGGCCGGCTCATGTCCATCCTGGCCGCCGGTGCCGAGAGGGCGGAGTCGATCTCCTCGGAGACCCTTGCTCTCGCGTATCAGCGCATCGGCTTCGTCCCGCGCTAACTACGAGCTCCGCAAGTTCCGCACCTCGTCATCGGTGAGCTCGCGCCACTCGCCCGGGCCAAGCCTGTCGAGAGTCAGACCCGTGTACTCACGCCGGTGCAGCCGCCGCACCGGATGGCCGACCGCCTCCAACATCCGTTTGACCTGGTGCTTTTTTCCCTCGTGGATCGTCAGCTCGATCAGTGACGGCCCCCGACGCCGGACGCCGGCAGGAGCGGTGACTCCGTCGTCCAATTCGACTCCCTCGGCGAGTTGCGCCAGGGCCTCATCGTTAGGCTCGCCCTCGACCTCGGCCTCGTAGACCTTGTCCACCTCGTAGCGGGGGTGCATGAGCCGGTGGGCGAGCGGCCCGTCGTTCGTGAGCAGGAGCGCTCCCGTCGTGTCCGCATCGAGCCGGCCGACAGGGACGACGCGCCGCTCGTGCCCGACGAGGCCGACGACGGTGGGCCGCCCCTGCGGGTCGCGGGCGGTCGTGACGACACCCGCCGGCTTGTGCAGGAGGACGTAGACGAGCGGCTCAGGCTCGAGCCTCCGCCCATCGAGCTCGACGACGTCGCCGCGCTCGACGAAGGTGCCGAGCTCCCCCGGCTCCCCGTTCACGCGCACGCGCCCGGCCCGGATGAGGTCGTCGGCTCCGCGGCGCGAGGCGACGCCCGCCCGCGCGAGGTAGGCGTTCAGGCGCACGAGCCGTCATTATCCGGGCGCCGTGCCGATTTACATCTCGCTGATGAAGTGGACCTCGCAAGGCCTCGGCGGCCTGCCGGGCTGGCGCGACCGTGTCGAGGACGCCGAGCGCCAGATCGCCGAGCGCGGCGGCCGCCTCGTCGACGCCTACGTCACCCTCGGCCGCTACGACGTCGTCGAGATCTTCGAGGCCCCGGACGACGAGACGGCCATGCAGATCCTCCTCGCCGTCTCCAAGCACGGAGAGGTCACGACGGAGACGCTACGCGCGTTCTCCCGCGAGCAAGCCGAAGAGATCGTCAAGAACATCTAGCCGCCGCGGGTCTAAGCACCGCGGCGCCCGGCGACTTCTTCGAGCCGCGCGCGCAACTCTTCGGAGTCGTCGGCGAGGTCGTCGAGGCGAGGGAGCTCCGACAGGCCCGTCAACCCGAACACGCGCTCGAAGAGCGGGGTCGTCCTGTAGCGGACGGCGCCGCTC
Source organism: Gaiellales bacterium (assembly GCA_040878265.1). GTDB lineage: Bacteria > Actinomycetota > Thermoleophilia > Gaiellales > Gaiellaceae > JBBDMP01. The sequence goes on from JBBDMP010000091.1 coordinate 4,317, forward strand.
TCGCGCCCGGCCTCGGCGATCAGGCCCCGCTCGACGAGACCCGCCACGGCCGAATCGGCCGCCACTCCGCGGATGCGCGCGATCTCCGGGCGGGTGACCGGGCCGAGGTAGGCCACCACGGCCAGAGTCTCGAGCGCCGCCTGGGAGAGCCCGCGCTGGACGGGCCGCTCGACGAGCCGGGAGCACGCCTCGGCCGCCTCCCGCGCGGCGCGCAGCGCATAGCCGCCGGCGACCTGCTCGAGGACGATGCCGCTTCGGCCCTCCCGGTACCGGCTGGCCAGTAGTCCCAGCGCCGTCTCGACGCGCTCGCGGTCGTCCTCCGCGGCCACCCCCAGCTCCTCGACCGAGAGCGGGCTCGGCGCGATGACGAGCAGCGCCTCGATGACCCGAGCCAGGCGGTCGACCGGGCTCTCTACGAGGCGGAGGTTGGGTTCCATACCGTGATCGGCTCGAAGGGAGCTGCCTGGCCGAGCGCGACCTCACCGCGCTTGCGCAACTCCAGAAGGGCGAGGAAGGCCACAGCCTGTTCGATCCGCGAGAGTCCGTCAACC
>JBBDMP010000092.1:0-4843 GCA_040878265.1 Gaiellales bacterium
ACCGGATGCTGAGCGAGATCACCGGGTTCGCGGGAGAGCCGGCGCACGGGCCCGCCCGACCGGGAGATCTGCAGCGGAACGTCCTCGACATCGCACTAGCCGCCGATGTCCTCGCCTGGCGGCCATGGACACACCTGGAGGACGGACTCGGCGAGACGGTCGCCTATCTTCGTGGGGTCTGAACGTCTCGGGTCTGCGAGTTTTGTCACTCCTCGTGTCGGATGGCTGGTTCGAGCGCTTCGGCCAGCTCCTCGCGGGTCGTTCCGGCCGCCGTCGCGAGCACGTCGAGATCGGCCTCACGAAGCACGATGGTCCCCGATGGCGGTTCGCCGCGCTGCGCTCGGATCTGGCGAACGAACCCGGAGACGAGGGCGCCTTCGGATGAACCGATCGCTTCGAGCCGCGTCAGATCGATCTCGGGCTCGAGTCTGCCCCTCATGGCGCGCATGATCTCCCCCAAGACCGCCTGCGGGGCAGTCCCGTAGAGCTCGCAGAGCTCACAGAAGCGCTCGACCGAGATCGTCCGCTCACCTCGCTCGTAGCCGGCCACAGAGGTCGCTTTGAATCGATCCTGGCTGAGGCCCGTGACCTGCCGGAGCGTGAGCCCACGGCCAAGGCGAGCCCGCCGGAGAGCCTTCCCGATCTCGACGGCCAACTCGCCCAACCCGTTTCCCTTCAAACACGTCGACGACCGATCCGCGCGGGGGGAAGCGCTCCCGGAGTCTAGAGGTCGCGAACGGCCGAGGGAAATCAAGCAGGCGAAGAGCAGAACGCGCTGCGCGGCTTTCGATGAGGACTCCGACCGTTCGGGACCTTGCGAAACTCAGCGGCGTCGGGCCAGCTCGGGCCCGAACAGGTCCACGACGTCGATCGTCTGCGGACTGGCCCTTTCGGCTCCCCGTCGCCCCTGCTCAACCCGGTATGCGATCGCCGCAACGATCCGTTCGGGAGCCACGTCGTAAACGTCGGCGAGCGCGAAAAGGCGCTCGAGGGAGATCTGGCGCTCACCCCGCTCGTATGAGGCGACGGAGGACGGCTTGAATCGGCCGCCCGAGCGAACGGTCACCTGTCGAAGGGAGAGCGATCTCCCCGCCCGGACCTGCCGCAGCACCTCACCCGCCGCAGCCGCGAAGTCAGTGGGAGCTTCGATGACTCATCTATTCCCGGTCCGCGGCGAGGTCACACCGCTGGTCAGCAGCGTTTCAAGGGCCTCTAGGGGCGGCCCAGGGCTGGTCTGATCCTCTGGAGGAACTCCTCGGGGCGGTCCCCGACGGCGCTTGCGAGGATCTCGACATCGCCCGTCCTCAGGGTCACCGTGTCGGCTTGCTGCTCACCCCGGAGCGTCCGCACCTCATCCATGAACTGGGTCACGATCCGCGCCTCGCTCGCGTCCAACCGGCCGATGAGCGTGAGGTCCAGGACCACCGGCGGCCGCCCCTGCGCGCCCTTGACGATCTCGGCGAGCATGCCTTCGGGTCGTACCCCGTACAGCTCGCAGAGCGCGCAGAAGCGGAGGACCGAGATGCCGCGCTCCGCTCGCTCGTATCCGGCCACGGCCGTGGGCTTCAACCGACCGTTCGACCTAAGTCCGACGTCGCGCAACGTCAAGCCTCTCGCCAGCCGAGCGCGGCGCAAGACTCGCCCCGTTTCCGGGAGGATCTCCTTGCCCACGACCGTCCCTTCCGGGGCAGGGAATCGCTCGCCTCCCCGCGTATGAATACACCATGAACCGTAGGTGTGCTACGTGACTGGCATGGGAATAACCGTAGGCATGTACTGGAACTCCTGTAGGCTCGTTTGACACGGCCACTCAGCGCGTTCCAAACTGGCGGCCCCTATTCCGAAGGAAGCGACGATTGAGGCCGAGCACGGCACGTCCCACGCCTTCAGGCCTTCCCCCGAGGGATGAGCAGACGCTTGCCCCGGATACGGATTCGGAGCGGAGCTTGGCGGCCAGCGTCGGCTGGTTGCGGGCCGCGGCCGGGGGAGCGCAGGCCAGCGTGCGGGTCGCACTGCCCGATCCCGACGGTCGCCTGCGGGTTGCTGCGACCGATGGTCCTCAGATCACCGCGGGCCGCCTCCGCTCGAGTCGCAGGCGTCAGGTCTTCCAAAGTAGCCACCCGCTTCGATTCGAGCTCGCGCACCCCGCCGCGTCGTCGCTCGCGATCTTCCCGCTGGTCAGCGACGGGGAATCGCTGGGCGTCGTTGAGGTGGTTGGGCCTACCGAGGTCGTGGAAAGGAGCGGCGACCTGCTGCTCGCCATCGTCAGCCAATCGGCGATCGTCGTCCGGAACGCCCTTGTCCGCGCCGAAACGGAGCGGGCCCTTCACGCGACCTCGGCGATGCTCGAGCTGGCATCCAATCTGTTGGGCGCCGATACCTCGACCGAAGCGGCCAGGATGGCGGTGGATGCGTGTCACGATCAATTGGGCACGCCAGTCGTGGGTCTGCTTCCCGATCGCGATGGGTGGGGATGGTTCCTCGCGGCGTCAAGGGGGTTCGGTTCCAGGAAACGGGCGGAGATGCGGAGAGCGTTCTCCGAAATCCCCGAAACGTCTCCGAATACGCAAGCCCTCATCTCCATGCTGCGCAAGCGGTTCGGCGCCCTCGTCCATTCGAACGAGGTTCATCCAGTCCTCGCGGGAGAAGCCGTGCTCCTGCTCGTCGGGCCCCATCAACGGGACAGAGAGTTCCTTGCCACCGCCGGCAACCTGCTCGCTGATGCCCTGCGTCACGTTGCACCGGCGCGCTCAATGAGCGCACGTGAAGCCGATCTGGGGATCGCGTGGGCGGCGCATGAGCTGAAGGGACCGATCACCGCCGCGGCAGCCGCGATCTCGCATGCAAGCGGAGCATCGCCGAACGGGCTCGGCTCCTTGCTCGAACGGACCCGCGATGAGCTCAGACAATCCGCGGAGCTCATCGACCCACTGCTGCGCTGGTCGTCGGGCCGGGCTCCGCTTCGGTTCCGAAGCGCCGACCTCGTCGAAGTCGCGAAGGACGCGATCGCGTCATGCTCGTTCAACGGAGACGCTCACCGGGTTCTCATCGAGGCCCCGGCACGACTACCGATGTGGATCGATCCAGGACAGCTGCGTGTGGCGATCGCCAACCTCGTCCGCAACGCGCTCCGTTTCTCGCCTCCGGGATCGCCAGTGACCGTCGTGATCAGCGAGAAAGGCGGGACCTCGTCGATCTTCGTTCGCGATCGGGGGCCCGGCGTTCCCGCCTCCGAGCGACATCGGATCTTCGACCCACTCCGCGGCGGCCAGGGTGTGCGGGAAGGTTCGGGCCTCGGCCTGTTTCTGGCGCGCCGCATCGTCGAGGCCCACCGCGGCCGGATCGAGGCGCAACCCGTCCGCAGGGGCGCGAGCTTCTGCATCCGATTGCCGTCATCGCCCGAGGGGAGAGACCCATCCACACCCTGATCGTTGACGATCATCGGCTGTTCGCGGAGGCCATCGAGCTCACCCTCAGGCGCATGGGGCTCGACGTGTTGCCCGTGGTGACAACCGCCGGTGAGGCGCTGGCCGCCGCCCGCGCCAAGCGCCCCGATCTGGTCCTCGTCGATATCGGCCTCCCCGACCGGAGCGGCATCTCTCTCGGCGAGCAGATCCTCCAGGAGCTGCCGGGCACGAAGGTCGTCGCCCTCACCGCCATCGAGGACGCCTCTCTCGTTCGCGAGGCGCTTCGCGTGGGCTTCGCGGGATACATCACGAAGGACACCGAAGCCGAAAAGTTCGTGCGGTCGCTCCGCAGTGTCCTGGACGGCCAGGTCGTAGTTCCGGCAAGCGCGAGCCGCGCGGTCGCGGGGAACGGGAACGGCTCGTCCGATCCCGATCTCATCTACAGCCAGCTGACACGGCGGGAGTTGGAGGTCCTGGGTCTGTTGGTGGATGGGACCTCCAGCCAGGAGATCGCACGAACCCTCCGGATATCGCCGAACACCGTTCGAACCCATGTTCAAGGGATCCTGGCGAAGCTGCAGGTCCACTCCCGGCTGGAGGCGGCGGCGTTCGCGGTGCGACACGACCTCGTTCGCCTTCGGAGGTAGCCGACAACCCGCGGCGTGCTGCGCGCGTTCTCCTGCGAAGCATGTTCGGGCCGCGCACGTGCGTCATGCGAACGACGTACCCTGCGGTACGTCACGCGACGCGTGTATCCCGGTCTCTCCGTAGGTACGCTGCGGGGATCGGACCAATGCGGTCCTTTGAGGGTGGACGTGGCTAACGGCGACTCCAAGTTGCGCGTGCTGCTCGCCGACGAGCAGTCGCTGTTCCGCGAGGCGGTGAGGGTCGTCCTTTCGAGGGAAGCCGACATCGAGGTCGTCGGCGAGGCAAGGGACGGCCTCCAGGCCGTGGCCGAGGTGGAGCGTCTCAAGCCGGACGTGGCACTGCTCGATGCGAACCTGCCGAACTGCGATGGGATCCACGCGACATCGCAGATCACGGAGCGGGTTCCGACCTGCCGAGTGATCCTTGTTACCGGCCAGGAGGACCAACGCCTGCTGATCGATTCCCTGGAAGCAGGGGCCAGCGGGTATCTGTCGAAGGAGTCGCCGCTCGTCGATCTCATCGAGGCCGTGCGAGCCGTGAACCGGGGTGAGGTGCTCGTCCCCCCTAGGATGCTCGGAGCGCTACTACGCCAGCTGATCAAGCGTCGGCGCGAGCACGACGATGCGGTAAACAGGATGGCCAACCTCACCCGGCGGGAGCGTGAGGTGCTCGCGTTGCTCGCGCAAGGAGCGGATAACGAGCGGATCGCGCAGCGCCTGGTCATCAGCCCCGAGACGGCGCGCACCCACGTGCAGAACGTTCTCGGCAAGCTCCAGGTCCACTCGCGC
>JBBDMP010000093.1:0-25977 GCA_040878265.1 Gaiellales bacterium
GCTCCCCCTCGCGCCGCCCGCCCCTGATCATTGGAGCCGGGCGGCGCCGAGCGCCGCGTCGGTTCAACGCCACGACCTGCTCGGCGGCCTACTACACGAATACAAAGCTGCGGTCTGACCGCATTTGTGCACCCCACGGGGTTCGCTCGGAAGTCTGCGCGGCCGAGCGGCTAACGCTGCGGTTTCCCAAACCGAGGCGGGGTCGAAAAGCCCTGCTAATCGGGATGCTCGCGCCAGTCCGGCGCCGCTCAGCCCAGCTCGCCGGTCCAGCCGCGCTCGAGGGCCTGCCGCTCATTGGCGGGAAGGTTCTCGTACGGGTCGTTGGCGCTTGGTGGCGCTTCGCTGCGCGCGTCCCGGTCCGTTGGCCTGGCCAATTCGCTGCGCCCGTAGCGCTCGATCCTCGCCTGGCTCCGCCGCTTCTCTCGGCGTCGCTGCCGCCGCGCCTCGTCAGCGGCCATCATCCGGCTCGATCTCCTGGCCGATCCGGAGCTGCTCGAGCAGCGCCCGCTTCTCGCGCCGGATCTCGTTCGTCACCGCTGCCCCCTTGCGTCGGTCCTCGTCGGTGAAGACGTGCGCCGGGTGGCCGTTTTTCAGCAAGTGAATGCCCACGGACGCTGGCTCACGCCGGGCTTCGCTGGGATGCCAGTTTTTGCTCGGTCATGGCTGAAAGACGCTGTGGTAACGCTCTGGGACACTGCTCACGCCCGCGCGTTGAGAGTAGCGCGTTGCCCGGACTGTGAACAGGCCTCGGCGCGCACCCGCCCCGAGCTATCCCGGGCCGTGTTGCCCTCTGCGTTGCCACTCGGCCTTACGCGCCGCCTACACAGGCAACGAGAAAGCCCCCGTTTCCGGGGGCTTTCTTCAATGCGCCCGGCAGGATTCGAACCTGCGACCCGCGGATTAGAAGTCCGCTGCTCTGTCCACTGAGCTACGGGCGCTCAGAAACGACCGTACCACTCGGCTACGATAGGTCTCACCCGCGGTGGCGGTAGCTCAGTTGGTAGAGCCCCGGGTTGTGGTCCCGGTGGTCGCGGGTTCGAGTCCCGTCCGCCACCCCTAGGTCTTCGCAAGCCTCCGCCGGCGCATCTCGAGGGCGCGCGCGACGTCGGTGATGGAGAGGAGACCGACGAGCCGCTCGCCGTCGAGCACGAGCGCGCGGTGCAAGTCGTTCTCCGCGAGCTCCTCGGCCGCGTGCATCAGCTCCTCGTCGGGACTCACGACGGGTACCTCGTCGCGCGGGATCATGCAGTCGCGCACCGAGCGGGTATCCCATTCGCCGCGCGGGACCTCGGCGACGCAGCGGAAGGGGAGGAGCCCGACGGCGCTGCCGTTGTCCGTGACCGGGTAGGCCGTGTAGCGCGTTCGCGAAACGACGTCGTCCATGAACTGCCCGAGGGTCGCGTCGGCGCTCGTCGTCACCGGGTCGCCGACCATGAGGTCGCGGACGCGCAGGCCGCCGAGCGCGCGCTGCGCAAGGAGATAGCGGTCCTCTGCCGCGGCCGCCATCAGCAGGAACCAGCCGAGGAACGCGAGCCAGGCGCCGCTGAACGCTCCCTCGAAGATGAGGAGGAAGACACCGCCCCCGATCATCAGGTAGCCGAACCCGCGACCGACGGTGGCGGAGACCCGTGTGGCCCAGCCGAAATCGCCGCGCGCACGCCAGAGCAGCGAGCGCAGGACCCGCCCCCCGTCGAGCGGCAGAGCGGGGAGGAGGTTGAAGACGAGCAGCGAGAGGTTGATGTAGCCAAGCCAGGCGGCGACGGCATCGACTGCCTCCGGCGTGCCCGCCAGCCAGGCGATGAGCACAAAGAGGACGCCGAGAGCGAGGGACACGAGCGGCCCGGCGACGGCGATCCGAAACTCGGCGCCGGCGCTCGGGAACATCCCCTTGAACTTGGCGACGCCTCCGAAGAGCCAGAGCGTGATCCCCTCGATCTCCATCCCCTCGCGCTTGGCCTGTAGGGCATGGCCGAACTCGTGCAGGAGGAGCGAGGTGAAGAAGAGGACCGCCGCCACGAGCGCCATCGCGACGTACGCGCCGTCGGAAAACCCTGGGTTCGTCTCGGGGAAGATGCCGGTAGCGAGGGTCCAGACGATCAGGGCGAAGACGACGAGCCAGCTCCAGTTCAGACCGAAGCTGATGCCGGCGATGCGGCCCAGCGTGAAGCTGTCGCGCATGGCCGGCTAGCGCCGCTTCCGGGCTGCCTTGACGACCGTGCCGACGCGCTTCGCCACCGTCGGCCCGTGCTTGCGGGCCTGCTTGCCCGCGGTAGCGAGCATCTTCCGCCGCTGGTCGGGCGGGATCCGGTTCCAGCCCCGCTTCGCCTTCATGGCGACGAATAAGAGTCTCCAGGCAGCCATCTGCTCGTCAAACCTACCTTGCCTGCCCGCCAAAAGTCGGGAAGTTGTCCCCAGGTAGCGCGATTTGCCTGTGCATTCTGTGGAATTCTTCACAGAAGTTTCTGCAATTTGCATGAGATCGGCGCACGTCTAATTGCACAATGATTTACGGTGGCCAAGCGACGCAAAAAAGTCGCATGTGTGGGCGCCGCTGCCCACCCTCTCCCCCCTGTCGAGGGAGCCGGAGGCATCTGGGAAGGAGGTCGCGAGATCTTCAGTCCGGCTCCCTCGCTCTTCTTTGCGCGATCGTTGGTGCGTGTCTTGACTCTGCCCGAAGCGGAGGTCTAGGATCGCTCGAAAGGGGTCGTGTGCTGCCTGTCTAGCTTGTTCGGCAGCGACCAAGCAGGCGCGCGGTCGCGTCCCTCAAATGGGGAGGTAAGGGGAAGGAGCAGCATGGTCAAGAGGACAGGGAGACGAAGGAAGCGCTTGGCCGTCTTTGGGGGCTGGTCGGACTTATTGCGGTCGTCGCCGCTATAGCCGCGACCTCGAGGTCCGCTCCGATCAGCAAGTTCGCCGGACGGGACGAGATCGTCGAGGCATGCACGACTACCACCAGCTTCACGAACATGCCGGAAATGGCGAGGAGCTTCCCTCTTGGCGGGGCGTCAACGACGAGGTCGTCGTCATGTTCCAAGGGTCGGTGCGCCTCGATGATTCCGGCGGCGCCTTTGACACCGGCTTCGTCCGGCTCACGATTGACGGCGTGCAACAGTTCCCTGGCGAGATACCTCTAATCCCTGCTGGGGATAGCGGCTCGCATGGCTTCAACTGGCAGTCCAGCGGCCTTGCGCCGGGCGTACATACGGCCAGAATCCAGTGGCGAACTGATCTCGGCGGCAACTTCTGCGTCGACGCTCGCTCGTTGATCATTCTCCACAAGTAACGAGTTCCGGCCGATCGGGCGTCTCCTCGAGGTCGGACCAGAGGAGGCGCACGAAAGCCGACCCCGGACTATGTCCGCATTACTTGCGGAGGAAGCCGAGCCTCTCCCTCCTCGTCGGGTGAAGGACATCCTCGGGCGGCGTCTTCCCGTTGGATACAAGCAGGTGGACGAAGAAGAGCCGGTGTTCGCTTCGGTCGAGGAACATCTCGAGAAGCGCCGTCCCGATCTCATCCTGTCGCAGCCGCTCCATCCTTTCGTCCATCTCCCAGGTGGGGATTTTCGAGGCGACGAGGAGGCTCTTGAACCGGTCGATCTGGGCTAGCTCGAACTGGCGCCCCGTGAGCGCGTCGATGTAGGCGATCTTCGCCAGGTCCCGGTGGTCGTCGGTGTCGGGGACGTAGCGGTCGACGACGAAATCGGCGAGGATGAAATTCACGTCGAACAGGAAGTACGAGAGCTCCGTTAGGAACGAGTCGTTCGGTCCCGCGAGATGAACGGTGTGGAAGTCTTTCCGCACCAGCGCGCCGGCCACGTCCCGTCATCCCGCTGAGAGCGAGGAACGCCGAGTGCTCCGCGAGCTCGAGCTGCGACTTGCCGAATGCGGTCGCGACACGGAGGACCTGGTCCCCCTCGTGCGTCGGTTCCCACCAGTCGGGCTGGAGCCCGAAGGGAGCCTGCAAGAGGCAGAACCAGCTTGTATGACGGCCGCGGCGCATGGCCCCGTAGCCGAGCGGGGGAGGACCTTCATGCCCCGGTCCCACAGGTGACGTGAGACGACGTACTCCTGGCAGGCCTGTTGATACGACATGCCGCCGGCGAACGCCCTGCCGTGATCCTTGGCGGCGTCGACCGTCGCCGCCCCCTCGAAGTCGTAGCGTGGGAGGGCGTAGGGCTTGCGGTGCCGCCTCCCGACCTGATCCCCCACCACCGTAAGCCCGCTCCCTTGATCTTGATGCCGTCGAAGAGGCCGGGGGCGCGCGCCCGGATGACGACCGAGCGGTCTCCCAGCCGGATCGACTCGTCCGAGGACCTGCCGGCGAGGTAGCCGAAGACGGCCTCCACGTCGTCCTGCTGAAGGGCGGGATTGGCCAGGAGGTCGATCCGGTAGCGGCGCCGCCGGAAGGAGTGCGTGATCACGCGCGTCCATCGTCGGCACAGTGAAGCGCCGCTGTCAAGCACACGGCCCCCGTCCATCACTCCCCGGCGGAATCGCCGTGATGGCCCCGGGAGGAGTCGAACCTCCGCCCGCAGATCGAAGACGGAGCCGCCGAAAGGGCAGCTTGCAGTGAGGCGGGCGGCTGGCCTCCCAAGTTTGCGCGTCTGGAGAAACGTGGATGAGGGCGCTTCTGCGCGACAGTTCCGCGCGACATGGAGAATCCTCCCCTATGGACTCGGCGCGACCAGGCGGCTCACCGCGACTCGTTTGGGGGTCACGGGCGGTTCCCGTGGCCGCCGATAGGGGTAGGAGACGGTCTGCGGCCCATGTTGATTCGACTCGGCGACGCCTCCTTCGCGGAGGACCTCTGCGCGCACTTCCGACGATCCGGCTTCTCGGCGGAGTGCGTTGGCGGCAGCATGGTCGAGGTCTATCGGCGGGACGCGCCGACTCCCGCGCAGGAACGCCGCGAGGTCGAGCTGCACCTACGGGTCTGGCAGGCGACGAACCCTGAGGTTGGGATCGACCTCGTCGGAGGCTAACGTGGTCTGTCGCGTTCGATCGTCCCGCCGATGACCGCACCTGGCGGCGGCAGGTACCAACTCGAGCGCGAGGCGCCGTAGACGCGCCTTCGAGAGAACCCCTCCAACGAGGGAGGTCTCTTGCCACCGATGTCCTCCAGACTTAGCTCTATGCGGAACCGCTGGACACTCCTTGCCGCGCTCGTGCTTGTGGCCCTCGCCGTCGCTGCTCTCGGCGGATTCGGCCTGCACTACGGCGGCTAGCGCCGACTCGATCGGCGAGATCATCCTGGGCTGACGGCCGTGGAATTCACGACGAGCGCTCGGCGATCCTGATCCACGACTAAACCGCCACGCTCACTCACGCGTCCCGACCGTGGTGCCGCCTCCAGTAGGTGAGGAGCGCGGCTGTCGTGGCCTTGACCTGCTCGCAACTCCAGTCGAAGAGGAAGTCGAGCAGCTCGAGCAGGTCAAGATCGAGGACGTGCTCCCAGGCACCCGTTCGCTCGAAGCCGGCGAGCATCTCCTTGACGAGCTCGTCGAACGCGGCCAGGCTCAGGCGGCGACCGGAGCCGCGTGACGAGCGAAGCCGGAGCCCTAGCCCTCTTCGTTGAGGCGGTCGATGACCGGATTCAACTCCGCCGAGAGGCGGTCGATTTCCTTCGTCTTCGCTTCGAGCGCCGCTAGTCCGACGCCTTTATTAGAAGGCGGTCGAGAACAGCGCGCCGATTGTCGGAAGCCTGCTCGCGATACAGGGTTCCGCTTGAACCGAGGCGATGGCCCCGGGAGGAGTCGAACCTCCGCCCGCAGATTCGAAGTCTGCTGCTCTATCCACTGAGCTACGGGGCCCTGCGATCCGGCCGGTGACGTTACCGGGATTGTGACGCGCGAAACGCGAGCCAGGCAAGGACGCAGGGAGCCCGCGTACTGAGTACGGGGGCGACCGAGGACGCCGCCTGGCGATGCTTTGCAGCCGTCCACAGCCCGGAGGACGTTGCCGGTCGGGTCGCTAACAGTGTAGCCCGGCCGCGGTTCACGCCTTTGTCGGTGCGTGGAGCTCCCGTTCGGCGGGCTTGCCCTGGCGTAGCTCGCGGCTCCGCTCGGCCTCGGCGTTGATCTCCGCGCCGAAAAGGAGTGCGCATCCGGTCAGCCAGAGCCACGTCAGCATGACGATGACGGCCGCGAGCGAGCCCCATGCCTTGTTGTACGACGCGAACGTCGCCGTGTAGACGGCGAAGAGCCCGGAGACGAGTAGCCAGACGATCGCCGCGAAAACCGCCCCGAGCGTAATGAACCGCCAGCGCGGGTGCTCGACGTTCGGCCCCAGGTAGAGGACCGTGGCGAAGGCGGCGAGGAGCCCGACGATCAGCACGGGCCACTGAGCCACCCACCAGATCCACCCGAAGGCGCTCTCGAGCCCGATCGCCCCGCCGATCCAGCCGGAGAGCACCGGCCCGAGCACGAGGAGCCCGAACACGAGCGCGAAGGCAACGAGCATCACGGACACCATCAGGACGGCGACGATGCGCTGGCGGACGAAGCCCCGCGTCTCTTCCCGGTCGTAGGCGCGGTTGAGCGCGCGCATGAATGCCGTGGCAGCGCCGGTCGTGGACCAGAGGGCGAGGACGAACCCCACCAGCGCCATCGCGAGACTTCCGCCGTCGTTCTCGTTCAGGCGGCGGAGGCTCTCGCCGAGCAGGTCGGTGGCGTCTGCCGGCATGACGCGCCCGAAGCGCTCGAGCAGCGAGTTGATCGCCTCGGCGTCGGCGAAGAGGGTGAAGACCCCGAGGGAGACGAGCAGGAGCGACGGGATCGCCAGGAAGGAGTAATACGCGAGCGCGGCGGCGAGATCGGTGATCTGGTCGTTCCGCGCCTCCTTGGCGGCACGGATGATGATCGCCTTGTAGTCGCGACGTGAGAGAAGCTTCACGGAAGGTCTTGAACGTACCCGCTCGCTATCGTTTTCCCACGCGGGCGTGGCGGAACTGGCAGACGCGACGGGTTTAGGTCCCGTTGGGCGCAAGCCCTTGGAGGTTCGAGTCCTCTCGCCCGCACTCACCTTGACAGGCGCTGCCGAGAGTTGGACGCTCTAGCCCGGACAAGGTGCACCTGACGAGGGGAGAGGAATGAAGAGATCTGTATTGGGCGGCGTGGCCGCGTGCGTGGCCCTGCTCGTTGTTGGCGGCGCGGGCGCGATCACGTTCGGGACGAAGGACACAGGCACACCGCCGAAGTACCCGCAGGTCGGCGCTCTCAGTGCCGCGTTCGACCCGGCCGAGCCCGGAGTGCCGAAGCTGATCTGCTCGGGGACGCTCATTCGTGAGACACCCGGCTCCAGCAGCTCGAGCACGTTCCTGACGGCGGCGCACTGCGTGGACTTTCTGCCTCCTGCCACGCCGGTCTTCGTCACGTTCGATCCGGAGTTCCAGGACGGCAACCCGACCGGGGCGCACCTGATCCCCGGCGTCTACACCGCGGACGAGGAATTCGCGTGCTGTGGCTTCAGCGACTTCCACGACATGGCGATCGTCGAGCTCTCGGAGACACGGACGGGCGCCGCGAAGCTGCCCACGCGCAACTTCGTGAACACGCTCAGCCGGAGCCAGCGGTACACCGCAGCCGGCTACGGACTAGTTCGCGAGACGAAGACAGGCGGGCCGAACGCCTTCTTCTTCGACGGCGTCCGCCGCTACGTGGGGCAGAGCTTCAACGCCCTCAACAAGCACTGGCTGCGACTGTCGATGAACCCTTCCACGGGAAGCGGGGGCACCTGCTTCGGCGACTCGGGCGGGCCGCACTTCGTCGGAGACGTCGCGCAGACGGCCGGCGCAGCGTCGACGAAGATCGTGTCCCTAACGGTGACGGGCGACGCAGTCTGCCGGGCGACCGACGTGACGTACCGTCTGGACACGGACTCGGCTCGCCAGTTCCTCGGGCGTTTCGTGACGCTGCCCTAGAACCGCACGACGGAACGAGATCAAGGAGGGCGACCGAAGAGGTTGCCCTCCTTGTGTCTGCCACAATGGCCGCACGGTGAAGACGAAGGTCGAAGAGCTCCCGCAGAGCCGCGTTCGCCTCGAGGTCGAGGTCCCGGAAGGGGACGTGCAGCACGCCCTCGAGCATGCCGCGTCCGATCTGGCGGGGTCGTTGCGGATTCCAGGGTTCCGAAAGGGGAAAGCACCCGTGGAGGTTGTCGCGGCTCGCGTCGGCCACGAGGCGCTCTGGCAGGAGGCAATCCGGAGCCACATCGACAGCTGGTTCTGGAACGCGGCCGAGGGGTCGGGCATCCGGCCTGTGGCCTCACCCGAGGTCGAGTTCGGCGACCTGCCGCCTGACGGGGACACCTTTCACTTCACTGCCACCGTCGCGGTGGCACCGAAGCCGGAGGTGGCCGACTGGACGTCGCTGGAGATCCCGCATGCCGAAGCCGAGGTCCCTGCGGAGCTGGTCGAGCACGAGCTCGGCCGGGTCCGTGAGACCGTCGCAGAGCTCGTGCCGGTCGACAGCCGGCCGGTCCGCGAGGGCGACACCGTCGTTCTCGACATCACCGGAGACGGTGTGCCGCCGCAGCTCGACTACGTCACCGAGGTCGGCTCCGGGCGGCTCGTCGACGAGCTCGATGCCGCGCTGCCCGGGATGAAGGCGGGCGAGACGAAGTCCGTCGGGCTCGCGCTCGAGGAGCAGGACGAGCACGCGTCGGTCGACGTGACGGTCAAGGACGTGAAGGAGAAGAGCCTCCCCGAGCTCGACGACGAGCTCGCGCGCGCGGCGAGCGAGTTCGAGACGCTCGCCGAACTCCGCTCCTCGATCGAGGAGCGGCTGCGCGAGCAGCTCGCGACAGAGCTCGAGGCCCAATTTCGCGAGTCCGCCGTCGACGCGCTCGCAGCCGCCTCGGCGATCGAAGGAATCGAACCACTCGTGGAACGGCGCGTGGCTGAGCTCTGGGCGGGGATCTCGCGCTCGCTTGAGATGCGCGGGATTCCGGCCGAGACCTATCTGACGCTGACAGGGCAGTCCGAGAGCGATCTCGTCGAGCGCCTGCGAGCCGAGGCCACGCGAGCCGTCTCACGCGAGCTCGTGCTCGAGGCCGTGGCGGAGAAGCTCGACATTTCGGTCACCGACGAGGAGCTCGAGACGCTCGTGCGCGAGCAGGCGGAGGAGAGCGGCGAGGAGCTCGATGAGATCCTCGCAGCGCTCCGGCAGCGCGGCGGATTTGAGCGCCTGCGAAGCGACTTGCGCCTACGCAAGGCACTCGATGAAATCGTCTCCGGCGTCAAGCGGATCCCCGTCGAGCTGGCGCAAGCCCGTGAGAAACTTTGGACTCCAGAGAAGGAGAAGGGTGGTACAGGGATGAAAATTTGGACCCCAGGTAGCGAGGAGGCGAGATGAGCCCGTTGATTCCCATGGTTGTCGAGCAGACGTCGAGAGGCGAGCGCGCCTTCGACATCTACTCGCGCCTCCTGAACGAACGGATCATCTTCCTCGGCACGCCGGTGGACGATCAGATCGCGAACCTCATCGTCGCGCAGCTCATCCACCTCGAGTCCGAGGACCCGGACAAGGACATCTCGGTCTACATCAACTCGCCGGGCGGATCGGTCTACGCCGGCCTCGCGATCTACGACACGATGCAGTACATCAAGCCCGACGTGCAGACGATCTGCGTCGGGATCGCCATGTCGATGGGAGCGCTCCTCCTAGCAGCCGGGACGGAGGGAAAGCGGATGGCGACGCCGAACGCGAAGGTGCTCATCCACCAGGTCGCGGGCGGGTTCCAGGGCCAGGCGACCGACATCGAGATCCAGGCGCGCGAGACCCTGAACATGAAGCGCCTCCTGGAGGAGATCATCTCCAAGCACTCGAATCAGCCCCTGGACAAGGTCGCAAAGGACATGGAGCGCGATTACTTCATGACCGCCATAGAGGCGAAGGACTACGGCATCGTCGACCAGGTGCTCTCCAGCCGCGGCAAGCCGGTGCAGAAAGCGGCCTAGGTCCCCTAGCCTTGAACCCGATTTCGAGGTATTAGTCAGACATGGCCCGCGCGACAGACGGCAACGAACAGCTCCTCTGCAGCTTCTGCGGCAAGAGTCAGCGGCAGGTCAAGAAGCTGATCGCCGGGCCCGGGGTCTACATCTGCGACGAGTGCATCGATCTCTGCAACGAGATCATCGACGAGGAGCTCACGGCTCCCACGCAGCTCGACCTCGACAACCTTCCCCGCCCGAAGGAGATCTATTCGATCCTGAACGACTACGTCGTCGGGCAGGAAGAGGCGAAGCGGACGCTCTCCGTCGCCGTCTACAACCACTACAAGCGGATTCAGATGGCGAACGACGAGAACGACGTCGAGCTCTCGAAGTCGAACATCATGCTGCTCGGGCCGACGGGCTGCGGTAAAACGCTCCTCGCCCAAACGCTCGCCCGCATCCTCAACGTCCCGTTCGCGATCGCCGACGCGACCGCGCTCACCGAGGCGGGGTACGTCGGCGAGGACGTCGAGAACATCCTGCTGAAGCTCATCCAGGCGGCCGACTTCGACGTCAAGAAGGCCGAGACGGGGATCATCTACATCGACGAGGTGGACAAGATCGCGCGCAAGGCGGACAACCCGTCGATCACGCGCGACGTCTCGGGCGAGGGCGTTCAGCAGGCCTTGTTGAAGATCCTCGAGGGCACGGTGGCGAGCGTGCCGCCGCAGGGCGGGCGCAAGCACCCGCACCAGGAGTTCCTCTCCATCGACACGACGAACATCCTCTTCATCTGCGGCGGTGCCTTCGCCGGGCTGGAGAAGATCATCGGCAAGCGGATCGGCAAGAACCAGGTCGGCTTCGGCGCCGACATCAAGTCGAAGAAGTCGGCCGAGTCGACCGAGCTTCTCTCGCAGGTGATGCCCGAGGACCTGCTCGTCTACGGGCTCATTCCCGAGTTCATCGGCCGGCTGCCGGTCGTCTCCGCCGTCCACCAGCTGACGCGCGAGGATCTCGTCCTCATCCTGCTCGAGCCCAAGAACGCGCTCGTCAAGCAGTACCAACGCTTCTTCTCCTACGACAACGTCGAGCTCGTCTTCACGGACGACTCGCTCTGGTCGATCTCCGACAAGGCCCTCGAGCGCGAGACGGGCGCGCGCGGGCTGCGCTCGATCATCGAGGCGGCGCTGCTCGACGTCATGTTCGAGCTGCCCTCGCGCCAGGACGTCTCCAAGTGCGTCATCACGAAGGAGACGATCGAGCGGAACCTCCGCCCGACGCTCGTCACGAGCGGCGGGCGCGCGCTCGCGATCGACGAGATCGAGGAAGAGTCCGCCTAAGCCCCGTGGCCGACTTCCTCGTTCGCCGTGAGACGGCCGAGGATGTCGCCGCGGTAGTAGCGCTCATCGAAACCCTCCCGCCGGAGGCCCTCGTCGTCCACGTCGCGCAGGGCGAGCGCTGGCGTCGGCTGCTCGGGAATCTCCTGGCCGGCGAGAACGTCGGCTTCGTCGCCGAATCGGGGGGCGAGATCGTCGGGGAGCTTGCGGTGACGCGCGGCAGCGGCGTGCTCGGGCTGAGCGTCGCCGAGCCCTTGCGTCGGGAAGGCGTCGGCACGGCGCTCGTCGATGCGGCGATCGACTGGGCTCGGATGAACGGCCTCAGCAGCCTCGAGTCGCTCGTGCGTCCCGAGAACGAGGCCGGCCTCGCGTTCCTGCGCTCGCTCGGGTTCGTCGAGGAGGAGCGATTCGAGGACCCCGAGCACGGGCGTCTCGTCGCGCTCGAGCTCGAGCTCGGCGCTTAGACCCGCGTCCACCGAGGAGTACAGTGGTCCGAGATGCTCGCTGACGCCCGTATCGGCGCGAACGTGCCGGTCTCGAACCTCGAAGAGGCGGTCTCTTTCTACGAAGGGAAGCTCGGCCTCACCCTCCTGGAGCCCGGGGAGGAGCATCGCCACGCTCGCTTCACGGGCGCCGGGGAGACGAAGCTGGGCGTCTACGAGAGCAAGGCCGCCGGCCAGAGCAGGCACACCCTCGCGAGCTTCGTCGTCGACGACGTGCGCGCTGTCGTCGATGCGCTGAAGGCGAACGGGGTTACGTTCGAGGAGTACGACATGCCCGGGATGAAGACCGAAGACGGCGTCGCCGTCGTGGGAGACACGCGCGTCGCCTGGCTGAAGGATCCCGACGGCAACATCCTCGAGATCGTGGGGAGCTGAGTCGTGCCCTCGCCGGCTGAGCGCGGCTACCTCGTCATCGCCGACATCTCGGGCTACACGGACTACGTCGTGTCGAGCCCGCTCGAGTACGCCGAGGACGTCGTAGCCGACATGACGGCCGCCGTGGTCGAGCGCCTCGAGCCGATTCTGCGGGTGAACAAGCTCGAGGGTGACGCAGCCTTCGGGTATGCCCTCGAGGCGGACCTCGACGCCTCGATGCTGCTCGACACGATCGAGGAGTGCTACTTCGGTTTCCGACGGCGACTGCGCGGCATCGAGCACTCGACGAGCTGCACCTGCAACGCGTGCGCGAAGGCGCCCCAGCTCAACCTCAAGTTCGTCGTCCACTACGGCGAGTTCATCCGCCGTCCGGGCTCCCGCGGCGAGGAGCTGACCGGGCACGACGTCATCCTCGTCCATCGGCTGCTGAAGAACACGGCCGCCGAGGTCCTCGGATTGCACGGTTATGCCCTCTGCACGGAAGCGTGCGTGAACGCGCTCGGCCTGGATCCGGTCGCGCTCGGCATGCTGGCGCACACCGAGCGGTACGACCACGTGGGGGACGTACAGGGATGGATCATCGATCTCGAGACGCGCTGGGAGGCCGAGCGTGAGAGGCGCCGCCTCTACGTGGCGCCGAACGAAGCGACCTTTTCCGTGGAGGTTCACCTGCCCGCCGCGCAGGCGCTCGCCTGGGAGTACCTGACCTCGCCGCAGCGACGCATGCTCTGGCAGGTGGAGGACATCGAGCAGGTCGACGCAGGGGGTCGGCGCAGCACCGGCACGGCCAGCGTCTGCGTGGACGGCCGCGCGAAGATCTACGAGGAGATCCTCGACTGGCGGCCTTTCCAGTACTTCACGGAGCGCACCACCGTGACGGGCGGGTTGCGCCTCATCCTCACGACCGAGCTCGGGCCCGACGGCGATGGGACCCGGGTGGTGACCCGCGGGAGGCCGGACGGCTCCGGCAGGCTTGCCTGGCTTGCGGTAGGCCGCGGCTTCCAGCGGCGGTTGCGCAGCCGTTACGAGCGGCTCGCGAGGCTCATGCCGGCCGCGATTCCTGAGGACAAGAGGCTGCCGCTAGCGGCGCTCTAGCGCCACTCGACGGAGACGACCTC
The DNA here is from genome assembly GCA_040878265.1 of Gaiellales bacterium. Taxonomy (GTDB): domain Bacteria; phylum Actinomycetota; class Thermoleophilia; order Gaiellales; family Gaiellaceae; genus JBBDMP01. The sequence continues at coordinate 13,264 of JBBDMP010000093.1, forward strand.
GAAGGGCTCGTCGAATCCCTTGAGATCGACCCGGCGTGGCTCCGACAGAGCAAACCTTCTCCCACCTGCCGCGGTCGCCAGGCTCGCGACGACTTCGCCTCCGGCTGCGAGCGCGGAGATCCGCGCAGCCTCGTGCACGCCCTTGCCCTTGTAGCCCCCGGCTTGCCGCGTCGCCTCAGCCGTGTGGATCCCGATCCGGACCTGGGGCGCGAAGCCGTGTGCGCGCCGATGGTCGGCGAGCGTCCGCTGCACCGCGACGCCGCACTCGAGCGCCGCGTCGGCGTCGGGAAACGCGACGAAGAAGCCGTCACCGGCGTGATCGATCTCCTCGCCGCCGTGCGTGGCGAAGAGCGATCGAAATGTCTGGTCATGCCAGCGGACCAGGTCGGTCCAGGCATCGTCGCCGAGCGCGTCCACGAGCTTCGTGGAGCGCTCGATGTCCGTGAACATGAACGTCCTCGTCGCCTGCCCGCCCGCCCGCCCGGGCGCCTGGACGCCGAGCGCGTCCAGGCGCTCGCGGACTGAGCGGGCCCCCGGCGTGGCACCGAGGCGCTCGAAGACGGCAAGCGCCGCCTGGAGCTCGAGCGCAGCGTCGTCGGGGTTGCCGGAGGCGGCATGGGCATCGGCGAGAAGGACCCGCGCGTGTGCGCTCTCGTATGGAGCGTCCACGCCCTGCCAGAGCCTGAGTGCGCGGCGGGCATCGGCGCCGGCGGCAGTCGCGTTGCCCTCTGCGAGCTCTGCGCGGGCACGAGCCGCCGCCGCGGTGGCGGTCACGAACTCACTGTCGTAGCGCTCGCCGACTGCTTCGAGCTCGGCTGCGGCCCGCCGTGCCTTCTCGGCATCTCCCGCGTGCACTGCGATCTCGGCCTGAACGGGGAGGAGCCGCGCGCGATGCAGGTCGCGGGTCTCCTCGGCGAGCGCTTCGTCGATGCACGCGGACGCCGCGTCGACCTTGCCCTCCGCCAGCCGCAGGAGGGCAAGTCCGGGCTGAGGATCGTGGCCCAGCTCGTGCGCTTCGCGGAACGCTTCCTCCGCGCCCGCGAGGTCCCCGAGCCGGAGGCGGATCTCGCCCAGCTCGTAGAAGCCCGCTGCCGTGTAGCCGACGTTGAACTCGCGCAGCTCGGCGCAGGCGCGCCGCACCTCCTGCTCGGCTTCGGGCCACGCACCGCGCACGCGCAGAATCGACGCCCGGTGGACGCGGCAGAGACCAGGGAATCCCGCGATTGCCGTTCGCTCGCACCACCGCTTCGCCGCTTCTGTCCAATCGCCGGCCCGACGGTAGTCGGCCAGCTCCTCGCACGCCGTGATCATGTTGCAGTAGAGGACCCCGGTCGTCATGGGCATCAGCTCGCCCGAGACGGCCGCGACCGTCGCTTCGTCCATCAGCGCCATGCCCGGCCCGACCTGCCCGAGCGCGATCAGTGCCCGCCCCTGGTCGTGAAGCCCGAGGGCGAGGAGGTCGCGGTTGCCAAGGCGCTCGGCGATCTCGCTGAGACGGCGCGCGTGCTCGAGCGCTGTGTCGAAGTCGCCCCGGCCCTCGAAAGCGATGACGCCCTTGAGTCGCTCGAGGTACGCACGCTCAGGGGACTCCGGCTCGTCGGCGAGGAGCCGTTCGGCTCGGGAGAGCCAGCCGGTCGCGACTGAACCTTGCTGCTTGGCGAAGTAATCCTTCGTCAGATCGAGGGCGACGCGCGCCGCGCTGCGGCTCTCGCCGGCATCGACGTAGAGCGCGTGGGCGCGCTCGCGGGCGTCGATGCACGTCCCGAGGCGACCCATCCACCAGGCGGCTTCGGCGAGGCGCTCGAGTTCCTCACCCCCCAGCACTCCGGCCGAGTCGGCTTCAGAGAGCAGCTCGTAGCCCTCACGCCACGCGTGGCGCTCGACGGCCGCCCGTCCCGCGTGTGCGGCGTCCTGCGCGAGCTCTGTCACCGAACCGATCCTAGCGCCACTCGACCGAGCAGACGTCGACCGGCTCTTCGAACCCCTTCAGCGCGATCGGGCGCGGGTTCGTCACCTTGAACTGCCCCAGGTGATCCATCGTCGCGCGGCTGGCGAGGATCTCCTGCGCCTCCGCGGCGGCTCCGATCCGGGCGGCCGCGTGGACGCCCTTCCCGTGATAGTTCTCCTGCCGCTGCAGGGCCCCGTCCGTGTGGAGGCCGATACGCAGGTCGAAGGGGAAGTCGTCCGCCACCAAGCGTTGGACTTCGACGGCGGCCTTCACGGCTGCCGCCGGGTCCTCGAAGGCGGTGAAGAAACCGTCTCCGGTGTGGTCGACGACCTGCCCTTCGTGCTCGGCGAAGATCTTGCGAAGCGTGTCGTCGTGGCGGCGCAAGAGGTTGCCCCAGTGCCGGTCCTGCTTCACCGCACCGGCGAGCTCGGTGGAGCCGACGATGTCGGTGAAGAGGAAAGTCTTCATGACCTCCTTGGAGAGGTCGCGGGTCAGGTGGGCGGCGACGCGCTCGGCGTCGCGAAGCGCACCCAGGCGCTCGAAGCGGGCGGCGGCCGCCTGGAACTCCCAGACGGCGGCGCCCTCGTCCCCCTCGGCGCGAAGGACGAGGCCCAGCAGCTCGCGGGTCCGGGCGGTCTCGAACATCGCCCCGACCTCCTGCCAGAGGCGCAGAGCCTGGCGCAGGCAGGAGGCGGCGCCGAGCGTGTCACCCTGGGCCAGGAGCACCGAGCCATGTGCGTGCGCGGCGGCCGCTTTGAGCGCCGACGACTCATACACGGAGGCGATCTCCTTGAACTTCATCGACGCGTCTGCTGCGCCGTCGAGGTCGCCTGCGGCGACCCAGATCTCGACGGCCGCAGGGAGCAGGCGGGCCTGGGCGGGCAGGCCGAGCGTCTCGTCGGCCAGAGCCCGCCGGATCCCGGCCGACGCGGCCTTGAGCTCGCCCCTCGCAAGAAGGAGAAGCGACCGGCCGGGCTCCGGGTCCTTCCCGTACTCGTCGGCCTCCCGGAACGCCTGCTCGGCTTGGGCGAGCTCACCGAGGCGAAGACGGATCTCCCCGATCTCGTAGAACGCCGCTCCCGCGACGCGCGGATTCCAGGTGCGAAGCTCCTCGCCCGCACGGTGGGCCTCGTGGCTCGCTCCCTGGAGGTCGCCCTTGAACTTCATCACCTCGACGCGGTTGACCCGGCACATGCCTGGGAACGCGGACAATGAGTGCGAGTCGCAAAACTCGCTAGCCCGCTCGGTCCATTCGCCGGCGCGGTCGAAATCGGCGACGTCGCGGCATGCTCCGATCGTGTTGCAGTAAATGACGAGGGTCGAGTGCGGATCGAGCTCGCCGCTGAGCGCGGCCACGCTGGCCTCGTCGAGAAGCGCGCGGCCCTTAATCAGCTCGCCTTTCTGAATGAGCGCGTTGCCCTGACGCTGAATTCCGCGGATCTCCAGGCTGCGATCGCCGACGCGCCGCCCGATCTCCTCAGCCTTCTTGCCTGCGGCGAGCGCGCGGTCGAAGTCGTGCTCGCCCAGGGCCTTCAGCCCCTCCTGCAGAGCGAAGTAGCCATGGGCGGCCGACTCGGGCTCGTCCTCGAGCATCCGGGCTGCTCGGCTTAGCCAGCCGTTCGCGACCGACCCTTGCATCTTGATGTGGTAGTCGTGCGCGAGCTCCGTGGCGATGTACGCGGCTCGCGCCGTGTTGCCCGTCCGGACATGCGCGGCAAAGGCCCGCTCCTGGACGGGCAGGTACTCGTCGAGCCCGCTGGCCCACATCGTTGCTTGAGCCAGGAGCTCGAGATCGTCGCCGGACAGCTCGCCCGCCGAGTCCGCCGCCTTCAGCAGCTCGTAGCCCTCCTGCCAGGCATGGCGACGCACCGCGTCGCGGCCTGCTTCGAGGGGGTCCTGGAGTACCTGACTCACGGGGGTTCTCCAAATTGTACGTCCCTAGAATCACGTCGATGGACACGCTCTACCGGCCGGCCGGTGTCGAGGAACGCTGGCAACGCACGTGGGAGGAAGAGGGCCTCTACAACGCGGAGCCCGACCCCGACCGCGAATCGTTCGTCATCGCGCACCCGCCGCCCAACGTGACCGGGGAATTGCACATGGGTCACGCGCTGCAGCTCGCGCTCGCGGACGCGCTCGTGCGCTGGAAGCGGATGCAGGGCTTCAACGCCCTCTTCCAGCCCGGCTACGACCACGCCGGCATCTCGACCCAGAACGCGGTCGAGAAGGATCTCGCGCGCGAGGGCAAGACCCGCCATGACCTCGGCCGCGAGGCGTTCGAGGAGCGTGTCTGGGAGTGGCTGCGCCTCTACGGCCGGACGATCATGACCCAGTTCCGTCGCATGGGTGCCTCGCTCGACTACCGGCGCGAGCGCTTCACGATGGACGACGACTACGTCCGCGCGGTCATGCGCTGGTTCGTCCATCTCCACGGCAAGGGCTACATCTACCGGGCGAACAGGATCATCAACTGGTGCCCGTTCCACGAGACGGCCCTCTCCGACCTCGAGCTGGTCCATCAAGAACTCGACGACGAGCTCGTCTACGTTCGCTACCCCTTCGTCGAGGGCGAGGGCCACGTCACGATCGCGACCGCGAGGCCGGCGACGATCCTGGCCGACGTCGCGGTCGCTGTCCATCCGGACGACGAGCGGTACGCGACGCTCGTCGGCAAGGAAGTCCTCGTTCCCTACGTCGAGCGGCGCGTCCCGGTGATCGCGGACGAGCGGGTGGAAATCGACTTCGGGACGGGCGCGCTCAAGGTGACGCCCGGGCATGACCCGCTCGACTTCGAGATCGGGCGCGCTCACAAGCTGCCGGAGCCAATGGTGATCGGGCCCGACGGACGCATGAACGACGGGGCGGGCGACCTCGCCGGGCTGACGCAGGAGGAGGCTTCGGCGCGCATCCTCGCCTGGCTCGAGGAGCGAGGCCAGCTCGAGAAGAGGGAGCCGTACAGGCACGCCGTTGCCCTCTGCGAGCGCTGCGAGTCGCGCATCGAGCCCCTCATCTCGCTCCAGTGGTGGTGCTCGATGGAGGAGCTGAAGAAGCCCGCACTCGACGCCCTGCGCGAGCGCCGTGTCCGGTATCACCCCGAGGCCCAGCACCGCTTCGCCATCGACTCGCTCGAGAACGCGCCCGACTGGAACATCTCCCGCCAGCTCTGGTGGGGGCACCAGCTGCCGGTGTGGTACTGCCCCGACGGCCACACCACAGTTGCGGAGACCGAGCCCGATGCCTGCGCGGAGTGCGGGTCCAAGGAGCTCAAGCGCGAGGAGGACGTCCTCGATACCTGGTTTTCCTCCGCGCTGTGGCCGTTCGCCACGCTCGGGTGGCCGGACGACACGCCGGATCTGCGCGCGTTCTACCCGGGCGACCTGAACACGACAGCGCGCGAGATCATCCGGCTCTGGGAAAACCGGATGATCTTCTCCGGCCTCGAGGTCATGGGCGAGGTGCCGTTCACGGACGTGATCATCCACTCGACCGTCCTGGCGCCGGACGGACGGCGCATGTCGAAGAGCCTCGGCACCGGGATCGACCCGCTCGACGTCATCGAGGAGCACGGCGCGGACGCGACGCGTTACGGGCTCCTGAAGATGTCCTCGACGCAGGACGTGCGCTTCTCGTTCGGCGCCGTCGAAGAAGGTCGGAAGCTCGCCAACAAGCTCTGGAATTTAAGCCGTCTCCTGCTGCAAGCAGCAGGAGAGGGAGTGAAACCCGAGATCCGGCCGAGCGCGATCGAGGAGCGCTGGATCTTGGCTCGGATCGACAGGGTGCGGTCGGAGGTCGAGGAGGATTTCGCCGCCTTCCGCTTCTCGCACGCAGCACAGGCGCTCTACCACGTCACGTTCGACGACTTCTGCGACTGGTACGCGGAGGCGATCAAGCCGCGGCTGTACGCCGGGGACGCAGACGCCGGAGCGACCGCGCTCGCCGCGCTCGAGCGGCTCCTGGGGCTGCTCCACCCGGTCATGCCGCACGTGACCGAGGAGATCTGGACGAACCTGCCGGAGCGAGAGACGCGGCTGATCGTCGCGCCCTGGCCGGAGCCGGACGAGGCGTACGCGGAGGCCGATTCCCTGCAGCGGGTCCAGGACGCTGCCGCGATCTTCAGGCGGAGCGGGGTCCTCGTCGCGCTCGAAGGGGACGAGAAGCGCATCTTCGATGCCGTCGTCCGGCCGGAGCGCGTGCAGGCCAACGGGAACGCGGGCGCGGAGATCGAGCGGCTGCGCAAGGAGATCGAGCGGGCCGAGCGGATGCTGGCAAACGACAACTTCGTGCAGAACGCTGCGCCGGAAGTCGTCGAGGCGGAGCGTGAGAAGCTCGCCCGCTATCGTCGCGAGCTCGATGCCCTCGAACCGTCGCTGGATTGAGTCGCTCTCGCCCTGGCCCGAGGAGTTCGGGCTGGAGCGGATTGAGCGGCTCCTCGCCGAGCTCGGCGAGCCGCAGCGTGCTTTCCGGGCGATTCACATCGTCGGCACGAACGGGAAGACGACGACCGCGCGGCTGCTCGAGGCTCTTCTCGACGCCGAAGGGCTTGTTGTCGGCACGTACACGTCGCCGCACGTGCTCGGGTGGGAGGAGCGCATCCGGGTGGGGGCCGAGCCTGTCGACTTCGAGGCTGCGCTGGAACGGATCCGGCCGGCGGCCGAGGCCGCAGGCGCGACTCAGTTCGAGGCGCTCACTGCGGCCGCCCTCGCCGAGTTTGCGGCGGCCGGTGTGGACGTCGCCGTGGTCGAGGCCGGCTTGGGCGGGCGGCTGGACGCGACGAACGTCCTCCGCGCACCGGTGGTCGTGCTCACGAACGTCGATCTCGAGCACACGGAGGTGCTCGGCACAACACGCGAGGCGATTGCCGCCGAGAAGCTCGCCGTATTGAGTCCTGGCGCGGTCGCTGTGTTGGGGGAACCCGAGTGGGAGGAGCCGGCCCGCGCGCACGGCGCCGCGAATGTGATCGTTGCCGGCCAAAGCAATCTGGCCCTGGCCATTGCGGCCGCGGAAACCTTCCTGGGCCGCCCGGTCGATCCCCACGCGGCCGAGGACGTGGTCGTGCCGGGCCGTCTCGAGCGGGTCGGCGAGGCTCCGCTCGAGATCTGGGACGGCGCGCACAACCTCTCCGGGGTCGGCTGGCTCCTCGCACGCCTGCCGACGGCCCGGTACTTCGTCGTCGCGTCGATCCTCGCCGACAAGGATGCGGACCCCATGCTGGCGGCGCTCGCGGCCGTCGGCGACCGTCTGGTAGCGACCCAGTCGTCCAACCCGCGCGGGCTGCCCGCGGAGGAGCTTGCGCGGCGCGCGGCCCGCTTCTTCGCCCAGGTGGAGGCCGTCCCGGATCCCGCCGCCGCGCGCGTTCGAGCCCGGGAGCTGGCCGGCGAAAAGGGGGCCGTGCTCGTCTGCGGGTCCCTGTACCTCCTGTCCGACCTTGCTGCCGTCCGACTGCCGCCCGTACCATGGGGAGCATCCGCGAGCGGGTAAGCGTCTTCGCGCTCGCGGCGATCGTGCTCTTCGCGATCGTCGCGATCTCGTTTGGCGCAGGCTGGCTTGTTGGAAAGATCCTTCTATGAGAGCTGCCGTGCTCTTCGCTCAAACCACGACCACCAGCCCCCAGGACGACGAGACCTTCGGGGCCATCCGCGACTTCTTCGACTCGGAAGTCTGGCTGGTCATCCGCAACGTCTTCCTCTTCTTCCTCGTCGTCTTCTGGCTCGCGGCGGCGTACTGGGTGTACAAGGACGCGCGCCGGCGGATCGAGGACCCGTGGCTCCTCGCCATGGCGGTCGCGCTCGGGATCTTCCCGCCCTTCGTCGGCCCGCTTCTCTACATGCTCTTCCGCCCGCCCGAGTACGTCGAGGACGTCCGCGAGCGCGAGCTCGAGATCAAGGCGATGGAGGAGAGCCTCGGCACGGCCGAGCGCTGCCCGGTGTGCCGGGCCGTCGTCGAGCCGACCTTCCTCGCCTGCCCCATCTGCACGACGAAGCTGAAGGAAGCCTGCCGGCGCTGCAAGGCGCCGCTCGAGCCGCTCTGGCAGATCTGCCCTCACTGCGAGACTCCGGTCGAGTCTCCGCGGGCGGTCGAGAACCTCTAGCCTGAAGCCCATGGAGCTCCTGCTCGCCCACACCGGAGGGGGCGTGGGCGGCGAGACCGCGATGACGATCATGCTCGTCGCCGTGCTCGTCCTCGTCTGGACCGCCCTCGGGGTCGTGTGCTGGATCTTCTGGCGGGCGAAGCGCCGCGAGGACGAGAAGCAACGACGGTTGACGGAATGGCGGAACGCACCCTCGTCCTGATCAAGCCCGACGCGATGGAGCGGCGGCTGGCGGGCGACATCCTCGGTCGGTTCGAGAGCCGCGGGCTCGCCATCCGGGCCGCGAAGCTCGTGCAGGTCGACCGCGAGCTCGCCGAGCGCCACTACGCCGAGCACACGGAGAAGCCCTTCTTCGGCGAGCTCGTCGACTTCATCACGTCGGCGCCGACGCTCGCGCTCGTGCTCGAAGGGGAATCGGCGATCGAGGTCGTGCGGACGACCATAGGAGCGACCAATCCGGTGAACGCCGCCCCCGGGACGATCCGGGGCGACCTGGCTCTCGCCATGCCCGACAACCTCGTGCACGGCTCGGACTCGCCGGAATCCGCTCAGCGCGAGATCGCCCTCTGGTTTCCTGAGTGAGCCTAGCCCCGGCGTTGCCTTTGGTGCTCGCCTCCACGAGCCCCCAGCGCCGAGCCATCCTCGAACAGCTCTGCCTCCCTTTCGAGGTTGTCGCCCCGGGGTACGAGGAGCACGACCCACCCGGCGCCGACCCGGTTGACCTCGTTCGGGAGCATGCGCGCGGCAAGGCCCGCTCGGTGGCCGGAGCGGCCGGCGACAGCCCCGTGCTCGGAGTCGACACGGCGGTCGTGCTGGACGGGCGCATGTACGGAAAGCCTGCGACTGCCGAGGACGCGGCGGAGATGCTCGACGCTCTCGGCGGCCGCGTCCACGAGGTCCTCTCGGGTATCTGCCTGGTCACGCCGGGCTGGGAGATCGTCGAGCACGACGTCACGCAGGTCTGGTTTCGGCCTTTGACGCCTCGAGACATCGCGAGGTATGTCGCGTCAGGCGAGTGGGTGGGGCGTGCCGGTTCCTACGCCATCCAGGGCCGAGGAGCAGCCCTCGTCGAGCGCATCGAGGGCGACTACTTGAACGTCGTCGGCCTCCCCGCCGCCCTCCTCGTCCGCCTCCTCGCCGCCCGCTTCGCCGGGGTCTACGGCTTCGGCTAAACCAGCCATGGCCGGGGTCAGACCCCGGCCATGGCCGAAGGTGACGCTCCTATCCTTCGTCGACGAACCGCCGAAAAGCACGAACGGCCGTCGGTTGATCGCGGCCGAAGTGCGCGAGGATCTCACGAACGTGGAGAAAGCTGGGCTGACTGTCAACGCCTACCGTTGCTCGATAACTACTCCAGCGCCATTCGCCCGCGCTCCGGCACAGGCCTCCTCGAACAGGGTTCAGGACGAGATACCGGCAGAGCTCGAGCAGATGGCTCTGGCGCTCCAAATACACGGAGTGGAAGCGGCCCTGAAACAGGTGGCCGCTCGTCTGGTGGTGCTGATTGAACGTTTGGGCGTAACGGCCGTTCAGCAGCTGGATCCCGACGGACAGGCTGGGTGTCGGGATCACAACGAGCAGGTGGTAGTGGTTAGGCATCAGGCAGTAGCCGAGACAGCGCCAGCCGTAGCGCTCGACGACCCTCCCGAAGAGATCGAGAAAGAGGATGTGGTCCCCGGAGCTGGCGAAGACCGGCTGCTGTCGATTACCGCGGGCCGTGACGTGGTACGCGCCTCTGGCGACCTGGACGCGCGGGGAGCGTGGCATGAGCTCAGTCTGGCTCGGCTAGCGCCCAAGTCCACCATTAACACGAAGCGGGCCCTCCGGCGATGCACTTCTCCGATGGAAGCCAAAAGCGACATGCCGGGGTCAGACCCCGGGCATGTCCGCTAGGGGTTGCACGGAAACTTCACTAGACTGGCCTGTTCATGGGCCTGTGGGGATACCTGAGCGGCTTCGGCGGCCGCGAGATGGCGGTCGACCTTGGGACGGCCAACACCCTCGTGTACGTTCGTGGGCGCGGGATCGTCCTGTCCGAGCCCTCCGTCGTCGCGATCGACCAGACGACCGGCGAGGTGCACGCGGTCGGCATCGAGGCGAAGCGGATGCTCGGCCGCACGCCCGGCACGATCTCGGCGATCCGGCCGCTCAAGGACGGCGTCATCGCCGACTTCGACGTGACTGAGCAGATGCTCCGTCACTTCATCCAGAAGGTGCACCACAACCGCTTCGCGCACCCGCGCGTCGTCGTCTGCGTGCCGAGCGGCGTCACGGGCGTGGAGAAGCGCGCCGTCGAAGAGGCGACGCTCTCCGCGGGAGCCCGGCAGGCCTACCTGATCGAGGAGCCGATGGCGGCCGCGATCGGCGCCGGCCTGCCCGTCTCGGAGCCGACCGGGAACATGATCGTCGACATCGGCGGCGGCACGACCGAGGTCGCGGTCATCTCCCTCGGCGGGATCGTCGTCTCCCAATCCATCCGCGTGGGAGGGGACGAGATGGACGAGGCGATCATGAGCCACATCAAGAAGGAGTACAAGCTGCTCATCGGCCAGCAGACGGCCGAGGAGCTGAAGCTCGAGATCGGCTCGGCCTGGGAGCTCCGCGAGGAGGTCCAGGCGGAGGTCCGCGGCCGCGACATGCTCACCGGCCTGCCGAAGACGATCGTGATCACGTCGGAGGAAGTCCGCCGCGCCCTCGACGAGCCGGTCGGCCAGATCCTCGACGCGATCAAGTCGACCCTGGACAAGACGCCGCCCGAGCTCGCGGCGGACATCATGGATCGCGGCATCGTCCTCGCCGGCGGGGGCTCGCTCCTCACCGGCCTGGAGGAGCGCCTGCGCGAGGAGACGCAGATGCCCGTGCAGCTGGCCGAGTCGCCGCTGACCTGCGTCGCCGTCGGCTCCGGGAAGAGCCTCGAGGAGTTCGAGGTCATCCATCGCGCCGCGAAAGCGCGGCAGCGCAACGGCCGCAGACGTTAACGCAGCCTTAGAAAGACCTTTCCGCCCGAATCTTTAGACTACTGCCCCCGTGCCCCGGCAACGCACAGCACGGCTTCCGGTCCTCGACGCCCCGACCCGACGATCAGATGGCCCCTCGTTGCGAGCAGGGCGCACGGTCAGTGCGCGCCTGGTCGCGATCGTGCTCGTCTTCCTCTCGCTGGCGCTCATCACCGTCTACTTTCGGGAGTCCACGGGCGGCCCGCTTCACGGCGCCCAGCGGATCGGCCTCTCGATTCTCATGCCCTTCGAGGTCGCGGGCGAGCGAATCGCGCGACCGTTCCGCGACGCCGCGGGCTGGACCTCCGACCTCCTCGGTGCGAAAGGCGAGAACAAGCGTCTGCGCGGGCAGGTGGAGGCGCTCCGCAAGCAGCTGATCGCCGAGCAGACCGCCGCGCGTGAGAACGCGCGCCTGCGCGAGCTGCTCGGCTACGTGTCCGGCCCCAGCTTCCCGACCGACTACCGGAGCGTCGTCACGCGCGTCGTCGCGCGGCCGCCCAGCGCGTACAACCAGGAAGTCCTGATCGCCGCCGGCTCCTCCTCCGGCGTCGAGCTGAACAGCCCGGTGATCACCGAGGACGGTCTCGTCGGCCTGGTCACAGACGTGACGTCCAACGGGGCGAAGGTGACGCTCCTGACCGACCAGTCGAGCGCCGTCTCGGCGATCGTGCTCCAGTCGGGCGCGGCCGGCGTCGTCAGGCACGGCCCGAGCGACTCTGGCGCGCTCAGCCTCGACCGGGTGCCCAAGGACGAGCTCGTCACCGGGAACGACCTCGTGATCACCGCCGGCTGGCGAAGCGGCCGCCTCGAGTCGCTCTATCCGCGCGGGATCCCGATCGGCACGGTCGAGTCCGTCGGCCAGCAGGACGTCGACCTGTACAAGCGCATCCAGGTCAGCCCGCTTGTGGACTTCGACTCGCTCTCCGAGGTGATCGTGCTCGTCGAGCGGCCGAAGGCCAAACCGAAGAAATGACGATCGCCGACGCCGTCAAGGCCGCCGCGCTCCTCACGCTCGCCGGTCTGCTCCAGGTTTCCATCTTCTCCTCCGTCGAGGTGGCTGAAGGCCACCCCGACCTCGTGCTCGTTCTCGTCGTCGGGATCGCGCTCCTGCGCGGCCCGGTCTTCGGCTCGCTCGCCGGCTTCTGGGCCGGACTCATCGTCGACGTGGCCTCGCTCGAGACGCTCGGGCTCACCTCGCTCCTCCTCACATTGGTCGGCTATTTCGCCGGGCGTTTCGGCGAGGTGACGACGCGCTCGTCGGCGCACCCGCAGCTCGTCGCCGTCGCGCTCGCGACGATCGCGTTCGCCTTCGGCTCGGCCGTCCTCCACTTCATGCTCGGCTCGACCATCGGCGCCATGACGTTCTTCGTCGGAGTCCTGTTGCCGACCCTCGCGCTCAACCTCCTGATCGCGTACCCGCTCGTCGCCCTCGTGCGCCGCCTGTTCGGGACCGCGCCGCGACCGCGAAGGGAGGTGAGCGCCGCTGTCTAGCCTTCCCGGCAGGCTGCCGCGCTTTCTCCCGCCCGACCCGCGGGTCGAGGAGCCATATCGCGTCACGCCCCAGGCGGCGTTGCGCATCGCCATTCTCGGCGTGCTCGCGATCACGATCTTCTCGGTCCTGTTCGTGCGCCTGTGGGCGCTCCAGGTCATCTCGGGCGAGCGCTACCTCGAGGACGCGAGAA
>JBBDMP010000094.1:0-4807 GCA_040878265.1 Gaiellales bacterium
CGGTGCTCGCCGCGGTCACGCTCGGCCAGCGGGGGCTCCCGCGCCGCCACATCACCTTCATGTACGGGATGTGGACGACGTCCATCGCCGCAGTCATGGGTTACGGGCTTGCGACCGAGCTCTGGCACGCCATGGCGGCGAGCTTCGTCAGCGGGCTGACGTTCACCGCCGGGATCATCGTCTGGTCGACGCTGATGCAACGGAACGTGCCCACCGAGCTCCTCGGGCGGGTCTCGAGCTTCGATTGGCTCGTCTCGGTGAGCCTCATCCCCGTCTCGTTCGCCATCACGGGCCCGGTCGCGGCGCTGATCGGGCCGCAAGCGACGCTGATCGGGGCCGGCGCCCTGGGTATCCCGGCCACGCTTCTCTTCTTGTTCCTACCCGGGATGCGGGACTCGGAGCGGGATCAGGACAGATCGTAATCGAGCAGAAGTATAACCGCTGCTAATTGCTAGAATTAGGAGAAGCGGGTATAGTCACGTTGTCGTGGCGGAGCCCATTTCTTTCGACGTGCTCGTGGTTGGGAGCGGAGCCTCCGGGCTCGCCGCTGCCGTCTCCGCCGAGCGGTCGGGCGCCCGCGTCGCCCTGGTGACGAAAGGGGCGCTCCAGTCCTGCAACTCGGCCAAGGCGCAGGGTGGGATCCAGGCCGCGTTCGGCGAGGACGACTCGCCGGAGCTCCACGCCGAAGACGTCTGGAAGAGCTCGCACGAGACGGCGGACAGACGGCTCGTCGAGGTGCTCACGTCCGAGGCTCCCGGCGCGATTCACTGGCTCGAGGAGAACGGGGTCGAGTTCACGCGCCAGAACGGCGGCTATCGGATCGCCCGCTGTGGCGGCGCCAGCCGCAAACGGCTGCTTCAGGTCGGCGACCAGACCGGTAACGCGATGACGAAGGCCCTGCGCGACGTCGTCAAGGCCTCGAGCGTGCAGACCTTCCCCAAATCGCCGCTGACCGAGCTGACGCGGCTCGAGAACGGCTGGCGCGCCCGCTGCGGCGAACGCGTCATCGAGGCGGCCGCCGTCGTCCTGGCCGCGGGCGGGCGTTGCTACCGCGAGGCCGAGGAGCGCGGCGAGGTGTCGACGAACCACCCGGGCGCCACCGGCGAGGTAACGCAGATCGCGCTCGGGCTGGGTGCCGAGGCGCGCGACCTGGACTCTCTCCAGTACCACCCCAACGGCGGGCTCTGGCCGTCGAACCTCCAGGGCTACTCCATTCCGGAGACGACGCGCGCCTACGGCGCCCTGCTCCTGAACGGTGACGGGGAGCGCTTCACCGAGGAGCTCGGCCCGCGCGATGCCGTGTCCGAAGCGATCTTCACGGAGGTGGCCGAGGGCCGGGGCGCCGAGACGCCGGACGGCCGACCCGCCGTGTGGCTCGATACGACGAAGATTCCGGAAGCCGACGCCGAGATCTCCCTTCCATACATGCTCCGCCGCTACCGCTCGGCCGGCGTGGACCCGCTCGCGGAGCCGATCCTGACTTATCCGATCCTCCACTACCAGAACGGCGGGCTCGTGATCGACGAGCGCGGCGAGACGACGGTCGAGGGCCTCTTCGCCTGCGGCGAGATCGCGGGCGGGACGCACGGACGCAACCGCATGATGGGGAACTCGCTCCTCGAGTGCACCGTGTTCGGCCGGCGTGCCGGGAAGGCCGCAGCCGAGAGGGCGAGAGCGTAGTGGCCGTCGCGACGGATCTCCAGAAGGTCGTCGAGGACGCGGCCGCATACCTCTACGTCTGGGCGCTGAAGGACATCCCTCAGGACCTGCGCGACGCGCTCGCGGACGCGCGGCTCAGGGAGACCTCGGTGACGGGGCAGCGCGTGCTCGACACCATCCTGAAGAACGTGGAGGTCGCCGAGGAAGAGAAGAACCTCGTCTGTCAGGACACGGGCATCGCGGTCTACTACTGCCGGGTCGGCGAGCACTTCCCACTGCACCCCGCCCGCATCTACGAGGCGCTCTACGACGGCACGGCGCGCGCGACGACCGAGCATCCGCTGCGCTCGAACACCGTGCACACCCTCACCCGGCAGAACACCGGGCCGAACGTCGGCTACCGGGTGCCGATCGTGCACTGGGAGTTCGTGGCCGACTGGGACGGGCTCGACGTCAAGTGCATACCCAAGGGCTCGGGCTCAGAGAGCATGAGCTTTTTGAAGATGTGCACCCCCGCCGACGGTGTCGCGGGGATCAAGCGGTTCGTCCTCGAGTCGATCGTCGAGTCGGGCGGACGCCCGTGCCCGCCTGGGATCGCGGGCGTCGGGATCGGCGGCTCTGCCGACTACGCCATGCACCTCGCCAAGGAGGCGATCGCGCGCCCGATGGGGACTCACAACCCCGATCCCGAGGTCGCCAAGCTCGAGGAGGAGCTGACCCAGCTCCTGAACGAGACCGGCATCGGCCCGATGGGTCTCGGCGGCGACGTCACCGTCCTTCGCTGCCACGTCGAGCACGCCGACACCCACATGACCCTGAACCCCGTCGCCGTCAACTACCAGTGCTGGGCCGCGCGACGTGCGAGCGCCCACATCGGAGCCGAGGGCGACGTCGACTACGACCGGGAGGCCTAGTGGCGGAGCACAGGCTCACATTTCCGACCGGCGAAGAGGAGATCCGCGAGCTCCGCGCGGGCGACTCCGTCCTCGTCGACGGGCACATGGTCGGCATCCGCGACCGCACGCACGTGCGGATCTTCGACCAGGGCATCGCGCCTCCCATGGATCTCAAGGGAGCTTTCCTCCTGCACACCGCGCCGAACGTCCGCAAGCTCGGCCCCGGCCGCTACGAGAAGGTCTGCATCGGGACGACGACCAGCTGGCGCGTCGCCCGGTTCACGGAACCGCTCGGCCGCGACTACGGCGTCCGTGCCATCGCAGGCAAGGGCGGCCTCCCCGACGAGGTGATCGAGCCGATGCGCAAGTACGGGATGGTCTACTTCGCCATCGTCGGCGGCGCGGCGGCGCTCGAGACGACCCAGATCGAGGAGATCGAGGAGGTCGCCTGGGAAGAGCTCATGCCCGAGTGCCTGTGGAAGTTCCGGGTCAAGGACTTCGGCCCGCTCACCGTCGGCATCGATTCCCACGGCAACTCCCTTTACCACGACGTCCAGACCGAGGCGAAGAAACGACTGGAGGACCTCTATGCCAAGCTGTAAGCGCCTGGCGCGACCACGCCGGCCCCCCTTCTGGCGGCTGCAAAGCGGCGCCATGCGTCGTCCTCGGTCGCGCCCGTATTTCAACCAATACGGGCGCTCCCTGCGTCCTACCCTGGCTTGCTTTTCGCTCGCCATAAGGAGGGCAACATGACCACACCAGGCACTGATGGGTTTTTGGACGTGCCACTGCGCTCGCCCAAGCCCCGCACGCAGGGCCTCACGCACGTAATCGACAAGGGGCTCAACCTCCGCGACATCGAGGGGCTCTTCGACACGGCCGGCGAGTACGTCGACGTGGTCAAGCTCGGCTGGGGCACGTCGTACGTCACCCGCAACCTCGAGAAGAAGATCGCGCTCTACCGCTCGTTCGAGACGCCGGTCGTCTGCGGCGGAACCCTGTTCGAAGCGGTGATCGGACTGGACAAGCTCGACGAGTACCGCGCCTGGCTCGAGCACAACCGCTTCTCGCACGTCGAGGTCTCGGACGGGACGATCGAGCTCCCGCGCGAGCGCAAGCTCGAGCTCATCGAGGAGCTGGCCAAGGACTTCGTCGTCATGTCCGAGGTCGGGTCGAAGGACTCCGAGGTCGTCTACGCGCCCTACCAGTGGGTCGAGTGGATGCGGGAGGAGCTCGAGGCGGGCGCCTGGAAGGTGATCACCGAGGCGCGGGAGACCGGCACCGCCGGCGTCTTTCGCCCGACCGGCGAGATCCGCACCGGCCTGATCGACGAGATCGTCCACGAGATCGAGCTCGGCGACATCATCTTCGAGGCCCCGACGAAGGCTTCGCAGGCCTGGTTCGTGCGTCGCTTCGGCCCGGAGGTCAACCTCGGGAACATCCCGCCTGAAGAGGTCATCCCGCTCGAGACCCTGCGGCTCGGGCTCCGCGCCGACACGCTCATGGAGGTCCTGCTCAGTGAGCCTGATCGGGTGGGAACCTCCGGTTCCCACCCGACGAAAAAGAGCGAGGCTGGAATCAATCGATGACGCTTCCGACGGATCAAAGGCTTAAGGAGGGGGTTCACGGGGGAACCCTGGGTTCCCCCGTGTCGAGGCTGCAGCTGTCTCTGACTGAGCCCGAGCTCGAGGCGCTCTCGGCCGAGGATCTCCTCCGCTGGGCGCACGCCGAGTTCGGCGAGCGGTTCTGCCTCAGCTGCTCCTGGCAGAAGCAGTCCTCCGTGCTCGTGCACATGATCTCGGAGCTGGGGCTGGACGTGGACGTGGACGTCGTCGAGCTCGACACGCACCTCTTCTTCAAGGAGACGTACGAGACGCGGGAGCGGATCGTCGAGCGCTACGGGATCCGGCTCGTCCGGCCCGAGATCCTGACCGTGGCCGAGCAGCACAAGGTCGAGGGGCCGAACCTCTGGGAGCGCGATCCGGACCGCTGCTGTCACATCCGCAAGGTCGAGCCCCTCATCCGCGCGCTGGAGCCGTACGAGGCCTGGGCCTCCGGGATCCGGCGCGACCAGTCGCCTTCCCGCGCCGGGACGCCGAAGGTGGAGTTCTCGGAGCGCTACGGCGTCTGGAAGGTGCACCCGCTCGCGGACTGGGACGAGGAGCGGGTCTGGAGCTACATCGTCGCCAACGACATCCCGTACAACCCGCTTCACGATGCCGGTTACCGTTCGATCGGCTGCCTGCCGTGCA
>JBBDMP010000095.1:0-4755 GCA_040878265.1 Gaiellales bacterium
CGTCCCGCGCGAGATCAGCTCGCCCGCCCGGCGGTTGCGGCTGTGACGGCTCCAGGACGTGACGACGAGATCGCCCATGCCGGCGAGCCCCGCGAAGGTCTCCGCGCGAGCGCCGCAGGCCTCGCCCAGCCGCGTCATCTCCGCGAGCCCGCGAGCGACGAGCGCCGCCTTCGCGTTGTCGCCGAGCGCGAGCCCGTCGACGGCGCCGGCCGCGAGCGCCATGACGTTCTTCGCCGCGGCCGCGAGCTCCACACCGACGAGGTCGGTGTTGAGGTAGATCCTGAAGCGGGGCGAGATGAGCTCGTGCTGGAGCCGTTGGGCGAGCTCGCCGCCCTCACTCGCGATCACGGCGGCGGCGGGTAGCCCCTGTGCGATCTCCTCGGCATGGTTCGGCCCGGTGAGGACGGCGACGGGGCGCCCCTCGACGACGCGCGAGAGCCGTTCGCCCGAGGCCGGGTCGAGCCCCTTGGCCAGGCTGAGAACGGGCGCGTCGCCGGGAAGCGCCTCCACCACCTCGCGGAACGCCTTGCTCGGCACCGCGACGCAGACGAGCTCTGCGTCGCCCGCTGCCTCTCCGAGAGTGGCCGCCGCCACGCCTGAGAGATCGACCTGGGTGAGGTAGCGCGGGTTCCGGCCACTTTCCGCGATCGCCTTCGCCTGCTCGGGATCGCGGCAGACGAGGGTCACGTCATGCCCTCCCTCGGCCAGGAGCGCAGCGAACACGGAGCCCCACGAACCGCACCCGACGACGCTGATTTTCACGTCTTTCTCACGAAGTCGATGACGACGGGGACCCCGGCGAGGTCGAAGTGGTCACGCATGCGATTCTCGACCCAATAGCCGTAGTCGCGCGTGATCAGCCCGGGATCATTGACGAAGACGCGGAAGCGCGGCGGCCTCGCGCTCACCTGCGTCCCGTAGAGGATGTTGAGACGGCGGCCGTTACGGCTGCTGGGACCCGGCCGCTCCGCGCGCAGCTCCTGCAGGAAGCGGTTCAGCTCGCCCGTGGCGATGCGCGAGCTGTGCTTCCGGTAGAGCTCCTCGATCCGGTCGAGCAGCTTCTCGACGCCACGGCTGGTCTTCGCCGAGACGGCGACGATGGGTGGACGCTGGCGCAGACGCGGCTCGAGGCGCCGGCGCACGTCTTCGATCCCAACCTGGCCGATATCCCACTTGGACAGGACGACGAGCGTCGAGCAGCCGGCCGTGCGGGCGACATCGGCGACCGCGAGGTCCTGGTCGACGACGCTCTCGCTCGCGTCCACGAGGACGAGCGCGACATCGGCCCGCTCGGCCGCGCGGATCGCCCGAAGCTCCGAGTAGTACTCGATGCCCTGCCGCTGGCGGCGCTTGCGCCTCAGGCCGGCCGTGTCGACGAGAACGAAGGTCGTATCGCCGCGTCGCAACACGGTGTCGATCGAGTCGCGCGTCGTCCCGGGAACGTCCGAGACGATCACGCGCTCCTGGCCGACGAAGGCGTTCAGGAGGCTCGACTTACCCACGTTCGGCCGCCCGAGGATGGCAACGCGGATCGCCTCCTCCCCCACCTCAGCCGGGCCCGCGCCGGGCAGGCGTTCGACGATCTCGTCGAGAAGGTCGCCGGTCCCGTGCCCGTGCAACGCCGAGACAGGGAGCGGGTCGCCGAGGCCGAGCCGATGAAACTCGAGCGCGTCCGCGTCCCGGCGCGGATCGTCGACCTTGTTCGCCACGAGCAGGATGGGCTTGCGCGCGCGCCGCAGGATGGAGGCGATCTCCTCGTCCCCCGGCGTCACCCCCGCTCGGGCGTCGGTGACGAAGAGGACGAGGTCGGCCTCGCCCACCGCACGGCGAGCCTGCTCGGCCACGTCCCGCGTGATCGGCGAGGGATCGGCGATGTCGACGCCGCCTGTGTCCACGAGCACGAAACGCTTGCCGCGCCACTCGCAGAGCACCTCCTTGCGGTCGCGCGTCACTCCGGGCGTCTCAAAGACGACCGCCTCGCGGGTGGCCGAGAGTCGGTTCACGAGCGTCGACTTGCCGACGTTGGGGAAACCGATGACGGCGACCGTGCCGGCAAGTGGCGCCTCGCTCATGGGCCAACTCTCATCCTGTCTTCGCCGGCACGGCCTGACGACGCGGCGGGACGCCGTCGGGCCGGCCGAGCTCGTGCATCTCCACGAGGAACTCCCAGAGGCGGCGGATCTCGGCCTCGATCTCTGCGGTCGCCAGCTTGTACCCGCGTGAGTTCCTGGGATGGTCGTCGAAGCGGAGCGGCTCGCCGAAAGCCACGGAGACAGGAGCGAAGTTGCCCGCCCGCCAGTGCTGTGAGCCGTGCACGGCCGCGGGAACGACGGGGACTCCTTCCTGAATGGCGACCATCGCGGCGCCGGGCTTCGCCTGGCCCGGCACCCCGGCGAGCTGGCGCGTCCCCTCGACGAAGAGGCCGAGGAGGTCGTTGTTTCGAACCGTCTCGCGCATGCGGCGAAGGGCATCGCGGTCCGATTCCCCGCGGCGGACGGCGAGCGTGCCGTGCGCGCGAATGAGCTGGCCGAGCCCGAACGAACGGTGCAGCTCGACCTTCGCGACGAAGACGATCCGGCGCGGGCAGGCGTGGCCGAACGCAGGTGGGTCGGCGTACGAGAAATGGTTCATGGCGAGGACGGCGCCGCCCTCACGCGGCACGCGCTCGCGCCCATAGGACTTGATCGGGATCACCAGGCGGGCCGCGGGGCCGATGATCGCTTTCCCTATCCCCCAGTAGACGAGGCTGTGGTAGCCCGTGCTCATGCCTCGGCCTTTGCCTTGATCAGCCCCTCGATCAGCTCGACGACCTCTTCGACTGTGAGGTCCGTCGTGTCGATGCGCTCGGCGTCCGGCGCAGGCTCCATCTGCGCCGCGTCGCGGGCGTCGCGGAGGTGGAGGTCGGTCGCGAGCGCCTCCGCGCCGATCTCGGGCCGGTCGGCGGTCCGCCGGCGGGCGCGCTCGGCGGCATCCGCCACCAGATAGACCTTCACGTCGGCATCGGGGCAGACGACGGTCCCGATGTCGCGGCCTTCGATCACGGCCGCGCCGGCCTCGGCGAGCTCGCGTTGGCGCGCCCGCATGATGCGACGCACCTCGGGATGGCGGGCCACGGTCGAGACGATACGGTCGACTTCGGGCGTGCGGATGGAGGCCGTGACGTCCTCTCCGCCGGCAAGCACGCGCTCGCCGTCGAAGGTGACGGGATTCTCCTCGGCAAGCGCGGCGAGCGCGCCTTCGTCCTCGAGATCGAGCCCCCGCTCGAGCGCGAGCCAGGTGAGGGCCCGGTACATGGCCCCGGTGTCGAGGTAGCGGAGGCCCAGGCGCTGGGCGAGCCTCTGGGCGACCGTGCTCTTGCCGGCTCCCGCCGGCCCGTCGATGGCGACGATCATCGGACCGGCTTCAACGTCGGCCCCTAACGAACCGCGAGGGAGTCGAGCATGGCGAAGAAGTCGGGGAAGCTTACAGCGACGGCCTCGGCGCCCTCGATGCGGACACCCTCACGGGAAACGAGCCCTGCGATCGCTGCGAGCATGGCAATTCGGTGGTCGCCGGCGGCGTTAACCACACCCCCGCCCTTTGGGCGGGTGGGAACACCCCGAACCCGGAATCCATCATGAGTCGTTTCGATGCGGATTCCAAGTGGCCGTAGCGCTTCTTTTACGGTTTTGATCCGGTCCGACTCCTTCACGCGCAGCTCAGCCGCCCCGCGCACGACGCTCTCCCCCCGCGCCATCCCCGCGACGAGCGCGAAGAGCGGCAGCTCGTCGATCAGCGCCGGCACCTCCTGCGGCCGCACTTCGGCTGCCACGAGCTCGCTCGCCTCGACCTCGAGGTCGGCCACGGGCTCCCCTCCCTCGCGCCGCCGCTTGAAGTGCGAGATCCGCGCGCCCATGCGCTCCAACACCGCCAGGAACCCAGTCCGCGTCGGGTTGATCCCGACCCCGTGCACGCGCAGCGACGAGCCCGGGAGCAGGAGCGCCGCCGCGATGAAGGGTGCCGCCGCCGAGAAATCGCCGGGAATCGTCGCCGACAACGCACGCAACCGCTCCACCGGCCACACGGCCGCCTCTCCAGCCTTCCGCTGCACGCGCGCGCCCGCGACCTCGAGCATCCGCTCCGTGTGGTCGCGGCTCGAGTACTGCTCGACAACCGCCGTCGGCCCTCCCGAGGCGTACAGGCCCGCCAGAAGGACGCAGGACTTCACCTGCGCGCTCGCCACCGGCAGCTCGTAGCGGATCGGCTCGAGCGGCCCGCCCTCGACCACCAAAGGCGCATGCCCATCTGTCGTCTCCACGACAGCGCCCATCTCCCGCAGCGGCTCCGCTACGCGGTCGAGCGGGCGCCGCGAGAGCGACTCGTCCCCGACGAGCTCGAACCGCCCTCGCTGCCCGGCGAGGATCCCGGGAAGGAGCCGCATGAGCGTCCCGGCGTTCCCGCAGTCGATCGGCCGGCCGGAGGTGCGCAAGCCCCGCAAGCCTGCGCCGGAAACTTGCGCTCGGTCACCCTCGACGACGACGCCCACACCAAGGTCCTGGACTGCCCCCGCCGTCGCGAGCGTGTCTTCCGACACCCCGAAGCCTTCGAACGTGCTTTCCCCGTCGGCGATCGCCCCGAGCAGGAGCGCGCGATGCGAGATCGACTTGTCACCGGGCGGAGCGACGTCGCCGCGCAGCGAGACGGCCGGCTCGATCTCGACAGCGCTCACTCGTCCTCGAAGGCCGGCGAGACGATCACCGAGTAGCCCTGCGCCTC
>JBBDMP010000096.1:0-4731 GCA_040878265.1 Gaiellales bacterium
CGGGCAGGCGCGCGGCGCCGCACTCGTCGCCTGCGCGACCGCGGGAGTCGAGTGCACTGAGTATGCGCCGGCGACGGTGAAGCAAGCGGTATGCGGCTACGGGCGCGCCGAGAAGGGCCAGGTGCAACGGATGGTGCGGGCCACCCTCTCTCTGAGCGAGCCTCCGAAGCCGCACCACGCCGCCGATGCGCTCGCCGTCGCCATCTGCCACGCGCTCGCGTCGCCCCTCATGGCCGTCGCGGGAGGCAAGCGGTGATCTCGCGCCTGCGCGGGAAAGCGGTGGCGTGGGACGCCGAAGGACTTGTCCTGGACGTCAACGGTGTCGGCTATCGCATCCACGCGACGCCGACCGCGATCCGCTCGGCCGACGGGGCGGACGAGGTGACCCTCGAGACGCACCTGCACGTGCGCGAGGATGCCCTTCAGCTTTACGGCTTCGCCGACGCGGGGGAACGTGAGCTCTTCGAGCAGCTCCTCGCCGTCTCCGGCGTCGGGCCGAAGGTCGCGCTCGCGATCGTGTCGGGCTATTCGCCGGCCGAGCTCCGACGCGCCATCGTGCGCGAGGACGCGGCGCTCTTCCAGACCATTCCCGGGATCGGAAAGAAGACTGCGCTGCGGGTCGTCCTCGAGCTGAAGGAGAAGATCACGCCGCTGGCCGCGGTCGAGGCACCCCACCTGGGCGCAGGGGACGGTCATATGGTCGCCCGCGACGCGCTCGTCGAGCTCGGCTACTCCGTCGCCGAGGCCGAACAGCGGCTCGCCGAGACCGATCCCGATCTGCCCCCGGCCGAGCGCGTCCGCCAGGCGCTCCGAGCCGCATGACCGAAGAGCGCGTCACGACCGCAGTCCTCGCGCCGGACGAGGAAGAGCTCGACGGCTCGCTGCGGCCTCGTAGCCTCGACGAGTTCGTCGGGCAGGAACGGGTCAAGGAGCAGCTCGGGATCGCACTCGAGGCGGCGAAGGGTCGCGGCGAGGCGCTGGATCACGTGCTCCTGGCCGGCCCCCCCGGGCTCGGAAAGACGAGCCTTGCGTTCATCGTGCGCGAGGAGCTCGGCGTCGGCATCCGCACGGTCGCCGGGCCGGCGCTCGAGCGGAAGGGCGACATGGCCGCGATCCTCACCTCGCTCGAGGAGCGCGACGTTCTCTTCATCGACGAGATCCACCGCGTCAACCGGGCCGTCGAGGAGATCCTCTACCCAGCCCTCGAAGACTTCCGCCTCGACATCATCGTCGGCCAGGGACCGGCGGCGCGCACGCTCACGCTCGACCTCCCGGCCTTCACGCTCGTGGGCGCGACGACCCGCACCGGCCTCCTGACGACGCCGCTGCGCGACCGCTTCGGCATGACTTACCGTCTTGACTACTACGGCGTCGACGACCTGGCCACGATCGTGCGCCGCTCGGCCCGGATCCTCGGCGTCGAGATCGAGGAGGAGGCGGGCGCCGAGATCGCGCGGCGCGCCCGTGGAACTCCGAGGGTCGCGAACCGGATCCTCCGGCGCATCCGCGACGTCGCCGAGGTCCGCCATGACGGTGACGTCACGGTCGCCGTCGCGCGCGAGGCGCTCGAGCTTCTGGACGTGGACGGCGACGGTCTCGAGCGCATGGACCGGGAGATCCTCGTGGCGATCGCCGGGAAGTTCGACGGCGGCCCGGTCGGCCTCTCGACGCTGGCCGTGGCACTCGGCGAAGAGCCGGACACGATCGAGGATGTCTACGAGCCGTATCTGCTCCAGCTCGGGCTCATCCAGCGGACGCCTCGCGGTCGCATCGTGACCGAACGGGGCCGGGAGCGGGCCGGCGCTATCCCGCACGACTCCGCACTTTTTTAACATCACTCCCCTAGGAGTTCTTGTGCACCTGTGTTACATTCGTACGCGTTAAGAACCCCGGGGAGAGGGCGCGACGCTGTTTCGCCGTGCCGCGGGGAAACCTTTATGGAGGGGATATGACAGGAGAGCGTCAGCCGGCGAGGGCGGCGGGCGTGAGCAGGAGGCGGCTCGTGCTGCTCTTCGCGCTCACACTCATCACCGTGCTCGTCGCCGCCTCCGCCGCAGACGCCCGCACGATTCGCGGGACAGCCAAGAGCGACACGCTCAGAGGCACGGCGAAGGCGGACAGGATCCTCGGTCTCGCAGGAAACGACCGGATCAACGCGCGAGGCGGCGGCAGCGACCGCATCTCGTGCGGTGCCGGCTACGACCGCGTGACCGCGGATGCAAACGACAGCGTCGCACGCAACTGCGAGAAGGTCACGCGTGTCGGCGCGAGCGCGCGGCCCATCAAGCCGCCGAGTGACGAGGCTCCGGACAGCAGCACCGGTCACCAGCACGGCGACACCGATGACCATCTGCTTGGCCCGGGTAACTGGGGCCAGCTGGAATTCGTCAGCAAGCTCGACTTCATCTCGACCGAGGGACGCCCGGAGAACCCTGACCTGGTGGCCGATGTGGCAGTCTCGCCCGACATGAACTGGGCCTACCTCGCCAACTGGGGCGAGGTCGACTGTGCGGCCAACTCCGAGGCTGGGGGTATCAACTCACCGGACGCCGGTGCCTGGGTCGTCGATATCCGCGACCCGGCAAACCCGGTGACGAAGGGCTTCATCGCCTCGAGCCAGGACACCAGGCCAGGCGAGGGCATGCAGGTGGTCAACGTCACGACCTCCATGTACAGCGGAAACATCCTCGCGATGAACAACGAGCACTGTGGCAAGAACGGCAAGGGTGGCCTCACCCTGTGGGACGTCACGAACCCGCTGAAGCCGATGAAGCTGTCCGAGCACTTCGGGGATCGCACGCCGCCCGACGCACAGGACACACACAGCGTGTTCGTGTGGGACGCCGGCGCCAAGGCGTATGCCGTCATGACGGACAACGCCGAGTTCATCGACGTCGACATCATGGACATCACCAACCCGAAGCGGCCGCGGCTCATCGCGGAGTTCGACCTGAACGAGGAGTTCCACGTCGACCAGCCGTCGCACGGGCCGATCGAGACGTTCCTCCACGACATGGTCGTGAAGAACATCAACGGCACGTGGACGATGCTTCTGTCCTACTGGGACGGCGGTTACGTGCAGTTGAACGTCAACGACCCGGCGAATCCGTCGCTGATCGGTGAAACCGAGTACGCCGCTGTCGACCCGATGCTTCTCGAGCGCACCGGCAAGTCCGAGCGCCCCGAGGGCAACGGACACCAGGCGGAGTTCAGCCTCGACAATGAGTTCTTCGTCGGTACCGACGAGGACTTCGCGCCCTACACAGTGGGCGACTTCAGGATCACGACGGGCCCCAACGCGGGGATCTATCCGTCGGTGGTCGTTCCCGGAGCGGCTCCGGTCACGATTCTTCCTGACCTGTCGCTCAACGGCCCGACCGCATACGTCGGGTACGCGTGTCCGGGCGGAGTAGCCCCGCCGCCTGCGAGCAGCATCACCTGGCCGACGATGGTCGCCGGCGAGGAGAAAATCGCCGTCGTCCAGCGGGGACCGACCGGCGACTCGGCCGACAACGTGGGAGCATGCTTCCCGGGCGAGAAGGCCGACATCGTGAAGGCGGCGGGGTACGACGCCATCGTCTTCGTGCAGCGGCATCTCGGCTCGGCCGCAGACGACGCGAACACGCCGTTCTGCGGCTCGGGTGCGTTCACGCAGGACATCGTCGGCGTTTGCACCTCGCACGAGGCGTTCCACAAGCTGTTCAACACGACGCCGAGCTACGAGGTCCCTTACGACCACACCGATTCGCCGGACAACGAGCCGGCGCTCGGAACCGTGGGCGAAAGGGTGCTCGTCGACGCGGTGTTCGACGGGTGGGGCTACATCCACCTGTTCGACAACCGTCCAGGCAGCGGTGGCTCGTCGGTTGAAGTGGCCCCCGACGCGCCGAATCTGCTGTTCGCGGACCTCGACCAGTACGCGATCCCGGAGGCGCACATGGAGGGTCATGCGCTGAACTCGGGCACGCTGTCTGTGCATGAGGTTGCGGCGGACACGATGAACCCGCGCCGCTTCTACAGCTCGTACTACA
Organism: Gaiellales bacterium; assembly: GCA_040878265.1. Taxonomy (GTDB): domain Bacteria; phylum Actinomycetota; class Thermoleophilia; order Gaiellales; family Gaiellaceae; genus JBBDMP01. The sequence continues at coordinate 4,032 of JBBDMP010000096.1, forward strand.
GCGGCGGCATGGTCATGCTGGAGATCCAGTGCTCCAATCCAGCCGACAAGTCGACCTGCGACCTCGTCGAGGTCGGCGGCTACCTCGATGCCCTCGGGAACGACTTCTGGGGAGTCGAGACGTACAGGAAGAACAACACGACCTACGTGCTCGGTAGCGACCGCGCGAGCGGACTCTGGGTGTTCAAGGTGTGCGAGAGCTGCGCACGTGCCGCCCGGGCTCCCATCCCGCCCCGCTAAGACGGCTTCAAGAGCACGCTCAGAGGGGCCGGCGAAAGCCGGCCCCTCTCTTTAACGGCGGAACTGAAGCTCGTGCCAGGAAGGCACGGGCGCGAGCTCGAGGAGGGCGCGGCCGCCGCGAGGGTCGCGGTAGCCGAACTCCGAGCTCCGGTCGTCCCAGGCGACCTCGAGCAGGTCGTCTTTTACTCGCTGATCGAGCCAGGCCCCGCGGAAGATGAGCTTCCGGAGCCAGTAAACGAGCGACTCCTCGCCGACGAGCGCGATCCGTTCCCAGTTGCGCACGAGATACTCGCCAAGCGAGCTCTGCGGCTCGGCGATGCGGCCGTGGGCAGTCAGCTCCACGAGGTCGGAGGTCTCTTCCTCCTCGAGCTCACCGGGCTCGACGAGGCCGAGCTTGACGGCGGCCGCGTTGACGCGCTGCTCGAAGTCGAGCGCGTTGAAGCTGAAGCGGTAGCCGAGGA
>JBBDMP010000097.1:0-4706 GCA_040878265.1 Gaiellales bacterium
GTTGAGCGCGATCGCCGTCTGCTCGGGGAAGGGCTCGCCCGGCGCGACGTTCGTTGCGGCCAATCTCGCAGCCGCCTTGTCCCGGGCCAACGAGGAAACCGTGCTCCTCGACCTCGACCCGGCGGGTGGAGACCTCTGCTGCTACCTGGGACTCGACCCTCGCAGGGGGCTCTATCCGCTCCTGCGGATGGAGGGGACCATCTCTGGAACCGCTCCGCTGCTGACCGAGGCGGAAGAGCGCTCGGGCTTCCGCGTGGTCGGCGGCTTCCCCGAATCCTCGGACCTCGCCTCGACGGGCGTCCTCACCGGAGCCCTGGCCGCCGCGAGCACATCGGGTCGGATCGTCGTCGCCGATCTCGGACGCGTCTTCGAGACGAACGCGCCGATCGTCGCGAAGTGCGATCTCGTTCTGCTGGTCGTTCGGGCCGATCTGGTGTCCGTCCTCGGGGCGGAGCGTGCCCTGCGGCAGTTGGAGGCCGAAGGCACGCGCCGAGAGCGAGTCACCGTCGTCGTTTCCGGCCACGAGAAGCGGCGACCGGCCGACCTGGCGGAGGTGGGGGAGGCCCTGCGGTTGTCGGTCCTGGGAGCTGTGCCCCTTGACCGGCGGGGCGCGCGCAAGGCGCTCCTGTCTCAGAGCCCGGCCGCCACGAGGCGACTCCGCAGAGCCTTCGATGCTCTGTCGGCAGCGGCTCGTCGGTCCCTCGCCGAGGTCAGCGCCGAACGGGAGATGCCGGTGCCCGAGTTCGTGGAGGTGAGGGCATGACGCCGGTGCAGGAGACGGTCGTTGGCCTCCGGGTACGGGCACAGGAGGAGATCGGGCGCTCCCTCGCCGACGACCTGCCGGAGGATGACGCCGAGGTCCGTGCCTGGGCCCTGCTCGTCGATCTCGTCGAGGAGGAGAACCGCCGCCGCGTCCTTTCGAATGATCCACCCCTTTCTCCGGAGGAGCGCACCGCGGCGGCTCAGGAGCTCTTCAACCAGTTCTTCCGGATCGGTCCTCTCCAACCGCTCCTCGACGACGAGTCGATCGAGGAGGTGGTGGTGAACGCTCCCGATCGCGGGTTCGTCGTCCGCGCGGGAGGCGCCAAGGAGGAGTTCCACCCTGGGTTCTCCTCGGATGAGGAAGTCAGGTCCCTGCTGGCCCGGATCATCTCCCGCTCCGGAAGACGGATCGACGACGCGTCTCCAGCAGTCGACGTGCGCCTCCCCGACGGCGCCCGGCTCCACGCGCTCCTCCCGCCGCTCGCCCACCGGCCGTGCCTCACCATCCGCCGGCACCGGATGGTGGCCGAGAGCCTCGATGACCTGACCGCCCTCGGGACCGTCACCGCGGAACTCGCCGAGTTCCTTCGACGGTCGGTGGAGGGCGGACTGAACGTGCTCGTCTCCGGCGGGACGGCCTCGGGCAAGACCACCACCTTGAATGCTTTGGGGAGCGCCATCCCGGCCAGAGAGCGGGTCGTCACCATCGAGGAAACGGCCGAGCTCCGCCTCGAGGAACTCCTGCCCGACTGTGTGGCCCTTGAGGCCCGGGCGGCCAACGTGGAGGGGCTGGGGCAGATCGGCATCCGCGAGCTCGTTCGCCACGCCCTTCGGATGCGCCCAACCCGGATCGTGGTCGGCGAGGTCCGAGGCCCAGAGGCCCTGGACATGCTCTCGGCCATGAACACCGGCCACGACGGGTCCATGGGGACCATCCACGCGAACTCGGCCCGCCAGACCCTGTCGAAGCTCCGGACCTACGTGCTCATGGCTGAAGAGCAGCTCACGCCGGAGGTGGCCACCGAAATGATCGCCGAGACCGTGGACCTTGTGGTCCACCTGCGTTTGGACCAACACGCGGGGACCCGGCGAGTCGTGCAGGTGGCGGAGGTGGCCGGCCTCGAGGCGGGCAGGGTCCTCTCCAACGACCTCTTCCGCCTGGAGGACGGAAGTCTTGTCCACACGAGCGTGCGGCCGCGCTTCGCCGACCGGCTCGATGAGCTCGCGTTGGCCGCAGCCCCGAACGCTATCGCGAACAGTTGCCCGGAGGGATAGGGGATGGACGCACTCCTCGTCTCGACCGTCTTCGGGCTTGGACTCCTTTTCGTCTTCGACGCACTGGTTCGTCCCGGGGTGAGGGCCCATCCCGCGGCCTGGCTCCGAAGGATGGGACCGCGGTCGCTCGCGGCTGCGATCGGAGCAGCGATGGGCTACGTCGGAACCGGCTGGCCGATCGCCGCCCTCGCATGCGGCGCCGTGGCAGCCGCGGTCCCGGGGTTGCTGCGGCGGTCTCGGGACGAACGGGCGTGCCTGGAGCGGCGAGAGGCGATCGCCGAGGTCTCGTCGCGGCTAAGGGACGCTATCCGCTCGGGGATCGGCATCGCCGACGCTCTTGTGCATGCGGCGGAGAACGCTCCCACGAGGATCCGCCTGGATCTCCGGCGCCTTGTGTCCGAAGCAAGAGTCTCGAACCTCCCGGAGGCGGCTCGTGCCTTCGCCGAGCGAGTATCCGATCCCGCCGCCGATCTTCTGTCATCTGCCCTCGGAACATCCGAGCGTCTCGGCTCGAGGAACCTCTCCGAGGTGCTCGACGCCCTCGCGGAGGCGACGACCGCCCAGGCGGCGGCGGTCAGGGAAGCGCGGGCCCGACAGACCCGGAACCGGATGTCCGCGCGGATCGTGGCGGCCGTGCCGATCCTTCTCCTATTGGCCATCCGGCAGGCGAACCCGGCGTACCTGGCGCCGTTCGAGACCGCGTCGGGGCAGGCGGTCCTGGCCTTCGCATTCGTTCTGATCTGGGCCGGGTACGTGGCGATGCAGCGCGCCGCTCGCATCGAGGGGAGCGCCGGATGACCGGGGTCCTGGTCTTCGGGGCGCTGTTCGGGGCGGGGATGCTCCTGGTCCTTACCGCCCAGCCGGTGGGTGCCCCCCGGCCGAGCCTTGCCCGGCGACTTGTCGCGCTCACGCCGGAACCTGGCCCCGATCGCGTGCGAGGGAGCGAGCAGGTGTTCCGCACGCGATTGTTCGAAGAGAGCCTGAGGCCGGCGCTGGAGCGGTCCGGGGAAGGGATCGCCCGACTTCTCGGCCGGCTCGGGCTCGACCTCAAGGCCACCGAAGAGCGCCTTCGCGCCGTCGGCGATCGCGGCGGACTCGCCCTGTTCGAGGGCCAGAAGCTCGCCGGCGCCCTCATCGGTTTCTCGTTCCTCCCGGCGGCGGAGTCTTTCGGGCTCGCTCCTGTCACGCCTGTCTGGGTCTGGCTCGCCGCCGCGGCGGCCGGGTTCCTCCTGCCCGACGTGATGCTGAAGCGACGCGCCGAGAGCAGACGCAGGCGCATGCGCGAGGACCTGGTGCACTTTGCCGAGCTCGTCGCGCTGGCTGTCTCGGCGGGTCTCGGTGTCGAGGGCGCACTGGATGAGGCCGTCGGCTCGGGCGAGGGGCCGCTCTTCGATGAGCTGCGAAGGCTCCTGCGCGAGGGGCGCCTTCGCGGAGAGTCGGCGTCGGCGACGATCTCCCGAGTGCCCGCGGAGGTGGGACTCGCCGACGCGGAGTCCCTGGCCGCAGCGATCAGGGCGGCCGCCGACCATGGCACCGCCATCACTCAGGCCCTCCGGGCTCAGGCGCGCGCCCTCCGGGAGCGGCGGCGACTGGAGCTCGTGGAAGCGTCGGAGCGGGCCCAGGTCCGGATGCTGCTTCCCGTTGGGCTCCTCATCCTGCCGGCCTTCTTCGTCGTCGTGCTCTACCCGGCAGCGGTGCAGCTGCTTCGGCTGACCGGGCCATGAGGAAGGAGGTGAGTCGGTTGCAGAGATGGATCCTGACCCCGCTCCTCAGGCTCCGAACTTCGGAGCGAGGCGAGGTGTACGTGGAGTACGTGGTGCTGGGCGCCATGGCGGTCTTGGTGATCCTCGGGGCCGTTCAGTACTTCTTCGGCGCCGTATCCGGACTGTTCCAGCGGATCGGCGACAGTCTCGGTGGGCTATGAAGCGCGAACGGGGAAGCGTCGCGCTGGAGCTGGCCATCGTGGCCCCGGTTCTCATGCTGCTCGTCCTCGGCGTCCTCCAGTTCGGGCTCTGGTACCACGCCCAGAACGTGGTGGAGACCGCCGCCTTGGAGGGCGCTCGAGTCGCGGCCGCCGAGGACGGGACCGCCGGGGCGGGGGAGTCCCGCGCCCTCGAGGTCCTGCAGGAGGGCCTTGGGCAGGCCGCCGATGTCGAAGGCGCGACGGCCTCCATCGATCAGGATGCTGCGCGGGTCGAGGTGACGGCGCAGCTTCCCGGGCTCCTTCCGATCCCGGGGCTGCGCTCCTTCTCGCTCTCCTCCGAGGCGACCGCGTTCCGGGAGCGCTTCCGCCCGGCAGAGGAGGGGTGATGACGCTCAGGAGTGAGCGAGGTACCGCGGCCGTCGAGCTCGCGCTTCTTGCTCCCGTGCTTGTGGTGCTCGTGGCCGTCGTCGCCGCGGCCGGTCGGATGGTCGAGACCAAGTCCGCCATCCTCTCGGTCGCGAGGGAAGCTTCCCGAGCAGCCTCCGAGGCTCCGAACGCGGCCGCGGCTCACGACGCCGCCCTTGCCACGGTCGAGGAGGTTGCGGCCGGGTTGGGTCTCGACCCGGCTCGGCTGTCGGTTACCCAGGATCCCGGTGGGTTCGGACGCGGCGAGCCGTACGAGGTGAGCGTGTCCTATCAGGTGCCGCTTGGGGATCTCCCGGGGCTCGGGCTCCTGCCCGGATCG
>JBBDMP010000098.1:0-4694 GCA_040878265.1 Gaiellales bacterium
TCAGACAGATGGCCGCGGGCCGAAAGTCCTCGAGGTCTGCCTCCGCGAGAGCGATCTCCTCCGCCGCGTCGGCAAGCACGGCCGCCCGAGGCTCCTCGTTCGGCATCAGGCCTCCCGAGGCCGAAGCAGTCCAAAGCAGCGGATCGCGGCCGATGGAAGGCCCGCGCAGCTGGAAGAGGACCGCCCCCTCGGACCGTTCCACGAAGAGCTGCACGCCGAGTGCAAAGCCGAGCCGGTACGCGAGGGTGGGCTCCTCGAAGACGACCAGGGCCTCGGAGTAGCGGCCCGGCCGGTGGAGAATCGAACCGTCCGCCGAGACGCCGTGGCAGAAGGCGATGGGGCCGTCGAAGCGTCCGGGGGTGCGCGAGAGCAACCGCTGCGCGTCCTGGACCGCCTGAGCGAGCGGCGGGTCGGAGGGGAGCTCGAAGGGGAAGGGCCGGAAGCGGGGCTCCCGGTCGAGAGGTTGAACCGCGATCACGCCCTAATGATGGCTGGCGATTCGGCGCGCGTGGTTCGGGGAAGACCGCGAGCTGTGTCCAGGTTGAGACGAGTGGACTGCTCGGCGCCCGGAATCGAGCGTCGGCGGCGCGGGCGCGGGTTCGAATACCTCGACGAGAGCGGGGACCGGATCGACGACGCGGAGGTGCTCGAGCGGATCCGCGGGCTGGTCATCCCGCCGGCGTGGAACGAGGTCTGGATCTGCTCCGACCCGCTCGGGCACATCCAGGCGCTGGGAACCGACGCCGCCGAGCGGCGCCAGTACCTCTACCACGTGCGCTGGCGCGAACGGCGCGACTGGGAGAAGTTCGACGAGATGCTCAGCTTCGCTCGGATCCTCCCACGGGTCCGAAAGGTCGCGGGCAAGCACCTGCAGCTCAAGGGCATGCCGCGCGAGCGCGTGCTTGCCTGCGCGGTCCGCTTGCTCGACCGCGGCTTTTTCCGGATCGGCACCGAGGACTACGCGGAGCAGAACCAAACGTACGGCCTGGCCACGATGCAGAAGCGGCACGTGACCCTAGGGCCGGGCGGCTTGATCACGTTCGACTACGTGGCCAAGGGTGGGAAGCGGCACGTCCAGTCTCTCGTCGACCGGGATGTCTACCGCGTCGTCGAGACCCGGCCGTGTGCCGAGCGTCCTACATCGACCCGAGGGTGTTCGATCGCTTCAACGACGGGGTCACGATCGCGGGCGCGCTCGACCGCCTCGGCGAGGGCCTCGACCTCGGCCAGCCCTCCTTCCAGGGCGCGATCGAGGAGGCGGTTCTCGACCTGATCGAGGAAGAGCCTTCGCCGGCGATCGAGAAGGTCGCGTAAGCCGCCGTCGAGCACGCCGAACTGCTGTGAGCTACAACTAGCGCCGGCTGGAAGCTCCCAACTTCAGCGACGTCCTCGAGGCGCGCCGGCGCATCGGTCCATATCTCCCCCGGACGCCGGTCTATCGCTATGCCGGCCTTTCGGAGCTCGTCGGCGCCGAGGTCTGGGTGAAGCACGAAAATCACCAGCCGACCGGAGCGTTCAAGGTCCGCGGCGGCGTCAACCTCGTCTCCCAGCTATCGGCGGAGGAGCGAGAGCGAGGCCTCGTCTGCGCCTCGACCGGGAACCACGGCCAGTCGATCGCCTACGCGGCCGGCCTGTTCGGCGTGGCCGCAACCGTCGTCGTGCCCGAGAACGCAAACCCCGTGAAGGTGTCGTTCATTCGGGACTTCGGCGCCGAGCTCGTTGCCCACGGCCGCGACTACGACGAAGCGCGCGAGCACTGCGAGACGCTTGCCGCCGAGCGCGGATGGCGCTATGTCCACTCCGGCAACGAGCCGCATCTCATTGCCGGCGTGGCGACGGAGACCCTCGAGATCCTCGAGGAGGTTCCGAGTGTGGACGTCATCGTCGTTCCGATCGGGGGCGGGAGCGGCGCGGCCGGCGCCTGCATCGCGGCGAAAGCCGTGAATCCCGCCATTGAGGTGATCGGCGTTCAGTCCGAGGCGGCGCCGGCGGCCTACCGTTCCTGGCAGGCGCGGGAGCTCCTCGAGGACGAGATGGGCACGTTCGCAGAGGGGCTGGCGACCCGGACGGCGTTCGAGCTGCCCCAGCGCATCCTCTGGGAGCTGCTCGACGACTTCGTCCTCGTCTCGGAGGACGAGCTGCGTGCGGAGACGATCGTCATGCTCGAGCGGACGCGCAACCTGATCGAGCCGGCGGGCGCGTCGCCGCTCGCCGCCGCGCTGAGGCTCCGCGAGCGCCTCGAAGGACGGCGCGTCGCACTCGTGGCGAGCGGCGGCAACGTCAGCCTCGCCCAGCTGGGCGAGCTGCTCCGCTGAGCCTGAGGTCGTTGTCGCGGATCGTGCCCACGCCGATGCCGTCGGCGATCGTCGCCACTGTCGGATTTCGGAGCACGACCCTGAACTTCTCCCTCCGCTCGTCACGGAGGTCGCCCCTGATCCTGATGACGAGCCTACGCAGCGTCACCCCCGGTGCAAAGGTCAGTCTCCCGCGGCGCCCGATGAAGTCCTGCCGGGGCTTGGCCCCTCCTTTCTGAGTCCTGAAGCCGACGCTGACCGGTTGAGCGCGTGGCGCGGACAGCCGGACGAGGAAGACCATCGCTTTCCTGCCGCGATCGCCTTCCTTCACTCTCGCGTCCCCGATCGTCAGGGAGAAGGGCAGCTCGTGCTCATATGCTCCCATGTCGCACGCGGCGTGCTGCGGCCGGGGAACTCCCCGCTGATCGGTGGCCGCACAGGTTGCGGGATCACCCGCGTCGATCGCGGGGCTGTTCGACAGCAACGGATGGACGAAAGCGCCGTTCAGGTCGGTCACCGGTCCGAGCCGCGCCAGCTGCCCGACAAGGTCGCCCGCACCCGCCGCGAAGGTGCAGCCGGTGGCGTTCTGGATCAGGTTGTGTCCTGCGGAGATGAAGGACCCGTTGCAATCCGGATGAACGGCGCCGGCCTGGCTGCGGTCGGCGTTCCCGGCCAGGGCTGGGAGCGGGCGCCGGAGCTCCCGCCTCGCTACGAGCTCGGTTGGGCGCACCTCCTCGGTTGCCTCGGCAGCCTCGTCGCGGGACGGCTCGTCGACAGGCGCTTCCCCCCGAAGGGTGCTGTTTGGGCCACGGAGCGGAAAAGTGTGTCTGATCGGACAACGACAATTGTCTATTTGCAGGCACTTCGAGAGACGGGAGCGACGGGACTCGAACCCGCGACCTCCGGCGTGACAGGCCGAGTCAAGTGCGCCGACGCTCAACGACGAACGTCGCGGAACGGCGTCATTTGCAGGGACTTTCGCGTCCGAGCTCGACTCCGCTCCGCATGGTTGAGTCAATCGTCCAATCGACGTTTGGGCCACGAGTGGGCCACGAAATCTTGTCTTCATGGACAACGACGCGACGTCGCCGGCGTGGCGCGCCGCCGGGGAAAGGCTATTCAATTCGACCCCTCCTTACCATGTACCGCCGGACGCAACCGGTGGCAGCCGCTGGCAACGGATTTCGCTTGTTTTCGCGATTTCGAGGTGCGGTCGATTTGCCGGCGATTGCCGACGGTTGCAACCACGGGGCTCCACAAAGGCTCCATCGTGTGCCCAGGGACTTGGTGACGTGAGTGAGGGTCGCATCGACGTGAGGCTCGCGCGCGTGCGGGCTCCCAGTCGGCCAAGAAGGGGTAGCGACCCCCGCTCTCAGCCAAACGTGCAGTCGACGGTGATCTTGTCCAGAGCGTTCTTGAGAACGGCGAGCTCCTGATCGTCGAGTTTGGCGACGAACCGGTCCGAGACCCCGCGCAGGTGCACCGGGGCGGTCTCGGTGAGGCGTGCCACGCCGGCGTCGGTCAGCGCGACGACGACACCGCGTCCGTCCGCATCGGCGTTGGCTCGCCGGACGAGGCCGCCCGTGACCTCATGAGAAGCAGCGTCCTCGCGGCCTCGAACCTAGGCAGAGGCGGATCGGCTTGAGCGTTCGAGCCGTTGACGGCGCTCCTGCGGCCACGTAGAACGGCATCGACAGGAGTCCCCGAAGCCAAAAGGAGGAGCAGGTGTCGCCCAAGAGACCGAAACCGCTTGGCACCGCGAAGACGCCCACCGCACCAGCAAAGCCGAAGAAACAGAAGAAGACCTCGCGCGGCAAGTAGACGCAAACCAGCGAGCACAGCGGTCGTGGGCGGGGTGCGCGCATCGCCAAGAGATGGCCTCTTCGCGTCCGCCCGCGTCGGCTCGGGTTGCTCAGCCCGTGTGCTCGGAACTGCGCGAGCGGGATCGTGACCGGCGGCTCTTGCGACTCAGCCACGTATGGCAGCAGGACCATCTCGCGCACCCGTTTGATCGCGACCGCGACCTGCTCTGATGTCTCCGGCAGGTGCCGGTGTTGCGGCGGCCCCGAGTCCTACCAAAACTCGATCTCCCTGCAAATCAGTGTGTATCTCGGCGCGGACCGAGTTTCTGAACCCTACGGCCGCAAGATCGCCGTCGGCGGCGTTAGCGGACTTCCGAGAACACCGCGCGCATTGCCCGATGCGGTGAGGCCCGTTCGCCGTCTCAGGTTGTGCTCCTTGCAACCAGAAGTCATGACCTCGCCGTCTCCCCGCATCGAGACCGGGTCCCTGTCTATCTAACGGATCGGTTCATGGCTGATACAGCTCGTCCGTTTTCGCCGCCATGCGATGCAGGCCCTTGATCTTGTGCGTCCACCAGGTGACCGTCGTCCTACCCCA
>JBBDMP010000099.1:0-4670 GCA_040878265.1 Gaiellales bacterium
TTCCCCTGTTCCTTGGCCAGGTAGAGGGCCGAGTCGGCCACGCGGACGAGCTCGCCCGGGGAGACCGCCGCATCCGGGTACACCGCGACTCCCGCAGACACCTGCACTCGTCCTCCGGGGACGTCGGAGATCGCGGCGATCCGCCGGACGACCCCTTCCGCGACCGCCTCTGCCTGATGGTCGTCGCACTCCGGCAAGAGCAACGCGAACTCGTCGCCGCCGACCCGGAAAGCCTCGCCCCCGCGGCGCAGGCGCCCCGCGACCTTCTTCAGCACCTGGTCGCCCGCCGGGTGGCCGAAACGGTCGTTCACGTCCTTGAGCGCGTCCACATCGAGCAGGCAGAGAGCGACCCGGAAGCCCTCGTCGCCGGCCTGTTCCAGGCAATTCGCCAGCCGCTCCTGGAAGTGACGGTGATTGCCGAGGCCGGTGAGCGGATCGGTGAGCGCGAGCTGCATGGCTTCGAGCTCCCGGAAGATCGAGCGCTGGTAGAGCGCGAGCGCCGCCAGCGGGCCGACGAGCGTGGCGGCGAAGAAGGGGGACCTGTGCCAGAGAACCACGAGCATGAGCGCCAGCGACGCGAGGATGGAGAAGGGGACGAGCGTCGAGGCGAACGCGTTCACGAGGAGGGCCGGGAACGAGCGCCGAGAGGCCCGCGCCACGGCGGCGACGACCAGAGTCAGGTCGACGCAGTAGAAAGCGGTCGCGCCCGCGAGCACCTGGAGGCAGAGCCAGACGAAGCTTTCCCCGTTCGGAACGAGCGTCGAGACGCCGGCGGCCGCGCCGGCCAGCGTGTAGACCGCGGTGTTGTAGGCGACCCGCTCACGCGGGCGGCCCCGGACGAGCTCGACGAGCAGCTGCGTGATCAGCGCGACGAGGGCGGCTTCGGCCCAGCCGAAGAGGACGGCCGTGCCGACGATGAAGACCGTGGCGAGCGAGGTCTTTCCCAGCGCGACTCGTTCGAGCGGAAGCGGGAAGGCCTCGACGAAGGCGGAGGCCGCGAGCAGCGCGATCAGCCCGGCCACTGTCTCGGCCGAGGGATCGGACGCGGCGAAAGCGGCGAGCGCCAGAACCGCGGCGACCGTTCCGGCGAAAACGACGGGCACGAGGAGGGGGAGGAGCCGAATCCCCGTGGGTTGCGCCGCATCCTTGTCGACGAGCCGCAGTGCTCGCCGCCGGCGCATCGCGGTACCCCTTTCCTGGCCGGGGCCGCATCCCGGGTGTGTCCCGTTTTCTACCCGAACCACTAATACCAGAAGCGTGAGTGGTTCCGTTATCCCTGCAAAGGGGGGCCTAAGGGCTTGAATCTCGGCCGCACGCGTCATATCGTGGCGGCTGATGACCCTGGGACGGCTCCTCGTTGTGCTTACTGCGGCGCTCAGCGTGCTCGTCACGGCGGGCTCGGGCACCGCGGCGCTCGCGCCTGCGACGTCGTTCACGGTGCCGCTCCAACTTGGGTTCCTGGAGGGTGACGATTGGGAGCCCTCGCTGGCGGCCGACCGCTTTGGACATGTCTACGCCTTCTGGAACCACTACGGCTTCGATCCGTCCTGCCCGTCCTGTCCGAGCCCGCACATGGAACTCCAGATTTCCTCGGACGGCGGCAATACGTGGGGCGACCCTCGAGCTCACGCGCCGGACGCGGGCGCCGAGCAGCACGATCCGCAGATCGTCGTCGACCCGGTTGACGGGAAGACGGTCTACACGGGCTTCATGATCGGCTCCAAGTCGAGCATGTTCGTGGCGAAGTCGACTGACTTCGGCCAAACCTGGCGCAGGATGCTCGTCGAGCCGCTCGAGCGCGGCACCGACAAGGACATCCTGGCCGTGCGAGGACCGCACGTCTATCTCGTCTACAACGCAGTCCAGAAGATCTATGCCTCCGTTTCGCACGATCGTGGCGAAACGTGGGAGTTCCGCAAGATCGTCCACAACACGAACTCCGACTTCGGGTGGTCGCTCCCCAGCGGCGGGGCGGTCGACTCCAAGGGGAATGCCTACTTCGCCTGGTCCGGCTACCTCCAGAACGGAAAGCCCTCGGGCCCCGTGAACCTCTACGTGACGAAGTCCACGGATGGCGGCAACACCTGGACGACACAGCGCATCGACGTCTCCGGCGCACCGCCGCCCTGTTCCTGCGGCGGCTGGGCGTACTGGGGCGCACAGATGGGCCTTGCAGTGGATGCCCGTGATCGCGTCTACGTCCTTTACAACGCAAGCGACTCGAAGTTCGCGAAGAACCGCATGTACTTCCGCCGCTCGGACAACGGCGGGGCGACCTGGAGCCCGCGGCAGGATGTCTCCATCGGGCCGACCGGCACGAACAACCTCTTCCCATACGTCGTTGCGCGCGGGAACGGAAACGTGCGAATCGCCTGGCAGGACGACCGGAACGGCTTCGACGCGGGCGGAGACGACCTCTCGGCGCGCTGGAACACGTACTACCGCAGCTCCACGGACGGCGGCCGCAACTGGTCGGCCGAGGCGCAGCTCTCCCAGTTCGAGTCTGGCTATTCGTACAAGTTCGCGGACGGTTATCTCGAGCCCTACGGCGACTACTTCGAGCTCGATATCGACGGCGCCGGCAAGACGCACGCGCTCTGGGGCGAAGGCCCGAGCTACGCCGGGCCGGGGAACGTCTGGTACGCCCGCGGCCTCTGAGCCAGCCGTACGCGTCTAACACTTCCCCTTGTGCCAACGTCGAACGTCTTGGATACTCCCGGACCGCCCTCTTGGGCGTCCGCACTGGGAAAGGAGAGGATGTGAGGGGAAAGACGCTGAGATTCCTTCTGCTGCTGGCCACGCTCATGCTCGTGATCGCAGCGGCTGGGTGCGGCGGCGACGATGACGAGGGCGCCGCACCAACCGGTACGGCCGAGGAGGGCGAAGGGCAGGCGGGAGGAACACTCGTCTTCGGCTCCTCCGCCGATCCCGTCGTCCTTGATTTCGCGCTGATTTCCGACGGCGAGTCGTACCGAGTGATGCTGCAGATGTACGAGACGCTTATCCAGCTGAAGCCGGGCACGACCGAGCTCGAGCCTGGCCTCGCCACCGAGTGGGAGTCGAACGAAGACGGCACCGCCTGGACGTTCACGCTCCGCGAGGGCGTCAACTTCCACGACGGGACGCCGTTCAACGCCGAGGCGGTCTGCGCGAACTTCGAGCGTTGGTACAACTTCAAGGGCTCGTTCCAGAACGCGAGCGCGACGTACTACTGGCAGTACGGCTTCGGCGGCGGGTTCGCCGAGCCCGAAGAGGGTGCAGTCGGCCCCGAGGACAGCATCTACAAGAGCTGCGAGGTCGTCGACGACACGCACGTAACCCTCAACCTGACCCGCCCCTCGGCGACGATCCTCCAGGGCCTCACCCTCGGGCCCCTTTCGATGCAGAGCCCGGCGGCCATGGAGGAGTTCGGTGCCAACGAGGGCGAGGTCGACGAGGACGGGGTCTTCCACCCGACGGGCACCTACGGCACCGAGCACCCGAGCGGGACCGGCGCGTTCAAGTTCGAGTCCTGGACGCGCGAGGACCGGCTCGTCTTGGTCCGCAACGAGGACTACTGGGGCGAGAAGGCGCTCCTCGACCGGCTGATCTTCCGGCCGATCGCGGACAACGCCGCCCGGCTCCAGGCTCTCCAGACGGGCGAGATCGACGGCTACGACCTCGTCGAGCCGCAGGACATCCCGACGATCGAGGGCGATGACAACTTCCAGATCCTCGACCGGCCGGCGTTCAACGTCGCCTACGTCAGCTTCAACATCTCCACTCCGCCGCTCGACGACATCGAGGTCCGGAAGGCGATCGCGCACGGCCTTGACCGCCAGGCCGTCGTGGACAACTTCTACGGCGGCCGCGGGGAAGTGGCGACGCAGTTCATGCCGCCCCAGCTCGAGGGCTGGGCCGACGACGTGCCCACCTACGAGTTCGACCCGGAGAAGGCGAAGCAGATCCTCACCGACGCCGGCTACGACCTGCCGGTCGAGATCGAGTTCTGGTGGCCGAGCGACGTCACGCGCCCGTACATGCCCGATCCGAAGCGCAACTTCGAGGCGTTCCGGGCGAGCCTCGAGCAGTCCGGCTTCAAGGTCGTCCCCAAGAGCGCGCCGTGGGATCCCGACTACATCGGCCTCAGCGACGAGGGCCTGCAGCCGCTGCACCTGATCGGCTGGACGGGCGACTACGGCGACCCCGACAACTTCATCGGGACGTTCTTCCAGACCGACAACGCGCAGTTCGGCCTCGACAAGTCGGACGAGCTCGATCCGGTGCAGGAGATCCTGAATCAGGCTGAGATCGAGACCGACCAGGCCAAGCGGACGGAGCTCTACATGGAGGCGAACCGGATGATCATGGAGATCCTTCCGGGCGTCCCGTACGCGCACACGAAGCCGGCGGTCGCCTTCAAGGCGAACGTCAAGGGCTACGTGCCGAGCCCGGTCGACAACCAGTCCTTCGCCACCGTTTATCTCGAGGGCGGCGGCGAATAGCTCAGAGCTGAAACAGGGCCGGCGGGCGGCGAGCTAGATGCTCAGGTTCGTCGTCCGCCGGCTCCTGCTCCTCGTCCCGATCCTGCTCGGGCTCTCGATCCTCGTTTTTCTCTGGATCAGGAACCTCCCGGGCGGCCCGGCGATCGCGCTCCTCGGCGAGCGCGCGACGCCCGAGACGATCGCCCA
>JBBDMP010000100.1:0-25082 GCA_040878265.1 Gaiellales bacterium
CGCTCGTGCGCGACGAACTGAAGGGGACGCTCTCCCTCGCCGCCGACGGCGGCCTGCGGGCAGAGGTCGCGTTCCCCGCTTGAGGATCCTCATCGCAGAGGACGAGACGATAATTCGTCTCGACCTGAAGTCGATACTCGAGCGGGCCGGCTTCGACGTCTGCGCCGAGGCGCGTGACGGAGTCGAGGCGGTCGAGCTCGCGGCGAGCGAGCAGCCCGATCTCGCGATCCTCGATGTGAAGATGCCTCGCCTCGACGGGATCGAGGCCGCGCGGCGGATCCTTGCCGACCGGCCGATCCCGATCGTCGTCCTCACTGCCTACGGCCAGGACGAGCTCGTCGCACGCGCCGTCGAAGCCGGGGTCTTCGGCTACCTCGTGAAGCCTTTCAGGGAGGAGGACCTCCTACCGGCGATCGCCGCGGCCCGTGCTCGCCACGCCGAGCTCGAGGCGCTCCGCGACGAGGCGGAATCGCTGGCCGAGGCGCTTGCGACCCGGAAGGTCGTCGAACGCGCGAAGGGGCTCCTGATGGAGCGGGAAGGTCTGACGGAGCAGGAGGCATTCGCGCGGCTTCGCCGGGCGAGCCAGGTCTCGGGACGGCCGATGAAGGTCGTCGCCGAGGCGCTGATCGCCACCTTCGGGGAGTAGGGGCCGGATATATCCGGCCCTGTAGGGGCGGGATTTATCCCGCCCGGTCTACCAGAGTCTCCCAGCGGGCGAGGAGCGCCTGAAGCTCGTCCCGCGCCGTCTTGTGCGCTGCGATCCTCTCCGCGTCGCTCCAGTCGACGGCGAGCTCTGCCTCGAGCTCGGCGACGATCCTCTCCTGGGCCTCGATCTCCGCTTCGATCCGCTCGAGAGGATCGACCGCTGGGCGAGCCTGGGGTGGCTTGACCTTCGCGAGTTTCGTCGGACGCTCCTCGAGCTCGGCGGCCGTGGAGCGGGTGCGGAGATAGTCGGCCCAGCCACCGGGATAGACCTGAATCGTCTCGCCCTCGATGGCGGCCGTCCGCTCCGCGACGGCGTCGACGAGCGCGCGGTCGTGCGAGACGAGGAGAACCGTTCCCGGGAACGCCTCGAGCGCGGCCTCGAGCGCCTCACGGCTCTCGAGGTCGAGATGGTTCGTCGGCTCGTCGAGGACGAGGAAGTTGGCTCCCGAGGCGACGAGGATGGCCAGCGCCAGCCGCCGCCGCTCTCCCCCGGAGAGCGCCGTCACCGGCTTCGCATGCGCCTCCCAGCCGGAGAAGAGGAACCGCCCCAGAAGCGTCTGCGCTTCCGGTCGGTCGAGGCCGGTCGCGCGCTGGACGCACTCGAGAGCGCTTCCGCGCTCGTCGAGGTCGATGGTGTGCTGGGCGAAATAGCCGACCTGCACGCCGTGGCCGAGCTTGAAGCGGCCGGCAACGAGATCTTCGAGGAGTGTCGTCTTGCCGCTCCCGTTGGGGCCGACGAGCGCCACCCGCTCGCCGCGCTCGAGCGCGAGGGAAACGTTCCGGATGAGCACGCGTCCACCTGCCTGCACGTCCGCTCCCTCGATCTCGAGTACGACCCGGCCGCTCCGCTTTGGCTCCCCGAACGCGAAGCCGAGCCGGCGCGAACGGCGGGTCAGAAGCGCATGCTCCCCTGCCGCGCGGTCGCGCTCCTCCTCGAGTCGAGCGATCTGCGTCAGCTTGGCCTGGGCTTGCTTGGCCTTGGACTTCTTGTAGCGGAAGCGCTCGACGAACCGCTCGAGCCGCTCGATATCCCCCGTCAGCCGCGCCGCCGTCTTCCCAGCGTGCGTGGCGCGCTCGGCCTTCTCGCGCCGCCAGGCGTGCCAGGGACCCGGGAAGAAGGTCGCGTGGCCGGCTTCGAGCTCGAGCGTGGCCGTTGTGATCGCCTCCAGGAACCAGCGGTCGTGCGCAACGAGCACGACGCCAGCGTCGAGCGCGACGAGCTCACGCTCGAGCCATTCGAGCCCCGCGACGTCGAGGTGGTTGGTGGGCTCGTCGAGCAGGAGCAGGTCGGGGTCCCCGGCCAGGGCCCGGGCAAGGGAGGCCCGCGTGAGCTCGCCGCCGGAAAAGGTTGTCAGCTGCCGGTCGAGATCGTCGGCCGAGAAGCCGAGCCCGCGAGCGATCGCCGCAGCCTTGTCGCGCCACCCGTAACCGCCTGCATGCTCGAGGCGCGCCTGCGCCTCGGCGTAGCGCCGCAGCGTCTCCGTGTCATGCGCACCCGCGGCCATCGCCTGTTCCAGGCGCCCGAGCTCCTCCTCCAGCTCGACCAGACCGGCTGCACCGGCGAGCAGATACTCGCGGAGAGTGAGCCCGCGGTCCAGCGGAGGGCGTTGGTCGTGCAGCGCCACCCTCGCTCCTTTCGCCACGGCGAGCTCACCCCCGTCCGGCTTCAGCTCGCCCGAGAGCATTCGGAGGAGCGTCGTCTTGCCCGCGCCGTTCGGGCCCATCAGGGCCACCCGCTCCCGGCGCTCGACCTTGAAGCCGACGCCTTCGAAGAGCGGGTCACCGGCGATCTCCTTGCGGAGCGCCGAGGCGACGACGACAGCCACGGCGCGGCCGCCGGCTACTTCGAGACTGCCGCCGGCGCGGCGACGAGGCGGCGTGCGGCCTCGACGATCGCGTCGGCGTCGATCCCGGCCGCCGCAAGCAGCTCTGCGGGCTTACCGGAAGTCGGCATCTCGTGGACGGCGAGGAGGTCGACCCGTACGCCGTCTTCGTAGTCGGCGAGGGCCGAGAGGACCGTTTCGCCGATCCCGCCCTCGGGCCAGTGGTCCTCGACCGTGACGATTCGCCCGCCGGTTGCCTCCGCCGCCGCGCGAAGCGTCTCGACGTCGACCGGCTTGAGCGAGTAGAGGTCGATGACTCTGGCGCTGATGCCCTCGTCCGCGAGCGTGTCTGCGGCCTTCACGGCCTCGTGGAGCGTGATCCCAGCCGCGACGATGGCGACGTCGTCCTCGTCGGAAGACCTAATCACCTTGCTCCCGCCGATGGGGAAGTCCTCGTTCGAGTCGTAGAGGACCGGAGTCGCGGCCCGGGTCGTCCGCATGTACGAGATCCCCTCGAGATCCGCCATCGCGGCGACGAGCTTCGCCGTCTGGTTCGCGTCGCACGGGTAGAGCACCGTGCTCGAATGGACGGCCCGCATCATGGCGAGGTCCTCCAGACCCATCTGCGACGGCCCGTCCTCACCGATCGAGACGCCGGCATGGGAGCCGGACAGGCGGATGTCGGCGCGGCTCACTGCCGCCATGCGGATGAAGTCGTACGCGCGCGTGACGAACGCCGCGAAGGTCGACGCAAACGGCACCCAGTCGCGCACCTGCAGTCCCACCGCCGCGGCGACCATCTGCTGCTCGGCGATGTACATCTCGAAGTACCGGTCGGGATGGGCCTTGGCGAAGATCTCCGCGAAGGTCGAGTTCGAGACCTCTCCGTCGAGCGCAACGACGTCGCCCCGTGCGGCGCCGAGCGAGGTGAGAGCTTCGCCGTACGCCTTGCGCGTCGCCTCCTCCGACCCGACCTCGTAGCGGGGCAGTTCGAGCTTTCTCGTCGGAAAGGAATGGGGTCGCCCGTCCGATTCCGGGCGCGTGACCTCGATCCGGATGCTCCGCTCCCCGCCGAGCTCGGCGATCGCCTCGGCAGGGTCGTCGAGCGCCTTCCCGTGGAAGCCTTCCTTGTCTTCGACCGCCGCGACGCCCTTGCCCTTCACAGTCTTGGCGACGACGACCGTCGGCCGGCCTGTGGTCTCGGCAGCCTCCGCGTACGCGCGGTCGATCTGCTCGACGTCATGCCCGTCGATCGTGATCGCATGCCAGCCGAAGGCGCGGGCCCGGTCGGCATAGGAGTCGAGATCCCAGCCGTGCATCGTCTCGCCCCGCTGTCCCAGGCGGTTGACGTCCACGATGGCCGTGAGGTTGTCGAGCTCGTAGTACGCCGCGTGCTCGAAGGCCTCCCACATCGATCCCTCGGCCATCTCGCTGTCCCCGCAAAGCGTCCAGACCCGGTAAGGAAGCCGGTCGAGCCGCTTGCCGGCCAGCGCGATGCCGAAGGCGAATGGAAGACCCTGCCCGAGCGACCCCGTCGCCACGTCGACCCACGGGATGATCGGCGTCGGATGCCCTTCGAGCCGGCTGCCGAACTGGCGGAAGGTGAGGAGCTCCTCGTCCGTGACGGCACCGGCGGCCTTGAAGAGCGCGTAGAGAAGTGGGGACGCATGCCCCTTCGAGAAGACGAGGTGGTCGTTCCCAGGATGCTCCGGACGGTCGAAGTCGTAGCGCAGGTGCTTCGCCAGGAGCACCGCTATGAGGTCGGCCGCCGACATCGAGGAGGTCGGATGCCCCGACTTCGCCGCCGCGGCTGCGCGCACCGAGTCCACACGCAGCTGCTGGCCGAGCTCACGCCAGAGGTCGTGCTCGCTCACGAGGGATAACGTACCCGCTGGTGCGAGTCGCAGTCGCCTTCGATCATCGGGGATTCAAGCTGAGGGACGTGATTCTCACTCTGGTCCGGGACCAGGGTCACGACGTTGTCGACCTGGGGGTGGACGCCCCGGAGCCGAGGGTCGATTACCCCGATCTCGCGCAGACGCTGGGCCAGACCTTGCTCGCCGGCGACGCCGACCGGGGCGTGCTCGTCTGCGGCTCGGGAGTGGGCGCCTCGGTGGCGGCGAACAAGCTGCCTGGGATTCGTGCCGCGATCTGCCACGACATCTATTCCGCGCACCAGGGAGTCGAGCACGACGACATGAACGTCCTCTGCCTCGGCTCCGAGGTGGTGGGGCCGTCATTGGCCGCGGAACTGGTCGAAGCCTTCCTGCGGGCACAATTTGGGGGAGGCGAGCGTTACCGTAGGAGGTTGGAAAAGATCGAAGCTATGGAAACAGAACTCCGAGGCGGAAAAAGGAGGGGGTCCGTGGGGGAACCACGGGTTCCCCACGTTAAGAAGGGATGAAGCATGGCTAAATCCCGTTTGCACGAGTTGGCCGACTATGGCCAGAGCGTTTGGATCGACTACCTCTCCCGCGAGCTAATCGGAAGCGGGAAGCTCGAGCGGTTGATGCGCGAGGACGCCGTCGTCGGCATCACCTCGAACCCGACGATCTTCCAGAAGGCGATTTCGTCCGGAGACGCCTACGACGAGCAGCTGCGCGAGGTGGTTCGCGAGGAGCGCGATCCGAAGGAGATCTTCATCCGGGTCGCGGCGAAGGACGTCGGTGACGCGCTCGACCTCCTGCGGCCCGTGTGGGACGGGGGCGGAGGCAGGGACGGCTACGTCTCGATCGAGGTCGACCCGAATCTCGCAGCGGACACCGAAGGGACGATCGAGGAGGCGCAGCGCCTGCACGAGCTGATCGACCGCCCGAACCTCTTCGTCAAGATCCCCGCGACCAAGGAAGGGCTGCCCGCGATCGAGGAGATGATCGCGCGCGGGCGCCCGATCAACGTCACGCTCATCTTCGGGCTCGATCGCTATTCCGAGGTCGCGGAGGCGTACATCCGCGGGCTGGAGCGGCTCGTCGAGGGCGGCGGCGACCCGACCAAGGTCGCTTCTGTCGCGAGCTTCTTCGTCTCGCGCGTGGACACCGAGGCGGACAGGCGGCTGGACGAGATCGGCGGCCACGACGAGCTCAAGGGGAAGCTCGCGGTCGCCAACGCGAAGCTCGCGTATCAGCGCTACAAGGAGATCTTCGCGGGCCCCCGGTGGGAGGCGCTGGCCGCCCGCGGGGCGACGCCCCAGCGCTGCCTATGGGCCTCGACGTCGACCAAGAATCCGGACTACCGCGACGTCATGTACGTCGAGGAGCTGATCGGCCCCATGACGGTGGACACGATGCCGGAGGAGACGATCAGGGCCTTCCAGGACCACGGCCGCGTCGCTCCGACGCTCGAGCAGGGGCTCGACGAAGCGCAGCGAGTTTTCGAGCAGATCGCGGCGGCCGGGATCGATTACGACGACGTCACGGACACGCTCGAGCGCGAGGGCGTGCAGAAGTTCGCCGACTCATTCGTCGAGCTGCTGGAGGGCATCCAGACGAAGGCCGGCGAGCTAGTCGCCGCCTGAGCGGCCATGACGCCGGTCGACACGGCCGATCTCGTCGAGCGTCTCTGGGCGCGCGACGCGACGCTCTGGACTGGTCGGGACGAGGCGCAATGGCTCGGCTGGCTCGACGAGCCGCTCCGTGAGCCGCGAGACCAGATGGTGGAGGCGCTGGCCGCGATGCGCGGGCTCGAGGTCACGAGCTGCGTGCTGCTCGGCATGGGAGGCTCTAGCCTCGCTCCCGAGGTCATGCGCCGAATGGCGGGAGCGCAGGACTTCCACGTGCTCGACACGACCCATCCGGCCGCGATCCGTTCCGTCGAAGAGCGCATCGATCCGGACACGACGCTCTTCCTCGTCTCTTCGAAGTCGGGCACGACGCTCGAGACGCGCTGCCAACTCGACTACTTCTGGCGGGCCGGCCGGATGTTCGCCGCGATCACCGATCCCGGCTCGGAGCTGGAGCAGCTCGCGCGAAAGCGCGACTTCGTGGCCGTCGTCTGGGGAGAGCCGACCGTCGGTGGGCGCTACTCGGCGCTCTCACCGTTCGGCCTCGTCCCGGCAGCACTGATGTCGCTCGACCTCGAGCGCTTGTTGGCGAGCGCCGTCGACATGCGGGAAGCGTGCCGGAGCGAAGACAACCCGGGCCTCGAGCTCGGGCTCACGCTCGGGAGCGGCTGGCTGGAGGGCCGGGACAAGGTCGTCACCCCGGACCCGGGCGGTTTCGGCCTCTGGCTCGAGCAGCTTTTGGCGGAGTCGACCGGCAAGAACGGAAAGGGGTTGATCCCGGCGCCGGGCGAGAGCCCCGAGGGACCCGACCGGCAGCGTCACGAGATCAAGGTGGAAGAGCCGTTTGACCTGGGTGCCGAGTTCTACCGCTGGGAGTTCGCGACCGCTGTCGCGGGCTCGGTTCTCGGGATCAATCCCTTCGACCAGCCGAACGTGCAGGAGGCGAAGGACCGCACAAACGAGATCCTCCGGGAGGCGGGCGCCGTGACGCTCGAACCGGAAGGCTCTGTGGACGAGCTTCTTGCCGGCGCTCGACCGGGCGACTACATCGCGATCCTGGCGTTTATCGATCCCGAGCGCGAGGAGGAGCTCGAGCCGCTCCTCGCGCGAGCCCGGGAGACGGGCTGCGTCGTCACGCACGGCCTCGGGCCGCGCTACCTGCACTCGACCGGCCAGCTGCACAAAGGGGGCCCGCCGACCGGGCGGTTCATCCAGGTTGTCGACGAGCCGGGCGAGGAGGTCGCCATTCCGGGCCGGGACTTCGGTTTCGCCGAGCTCATCCGTGCCCAGGCCGCGGGCGACTACGCTGCCCTGAAGGAGCGCGGTCGTCCCATCGTCCGCATCCGACTGGAGGACATCGCATGAAGCTCGGAATGGTCGGCCTGGGCCGCATGGGCGGCAACATGACGGAGCGGCTCCGCGCCGACGGCCACGAGGTCGAGACGTACGCACGCACCGCACCCGAGCGCACTGCCGACTCGCTCGTCGAGCTGGCGGCACAGCTCGGGCAACCGCGAGTCATCTGGCTGATGATTCCGGCCGGCGATCCGACCGAGCACGCCTTCCAGACGCTCCTGCCGCTCCTCGAGGACGGAGACACGGTGGTCGACGGCGGCAATTCGAACTTCCGCGACTCGCAGCGGCGCGCGGCTGAGGCCAAGGCGAAGGGTGTCTTCTTCCTCGACGCCGGCGTCTCGGGAGGCGTCTGGGGCCTGACAGAGGGCTACTGCCTCATGGTCGGCGGCGAGGAGGAGGGCTTCCGGATCGTCGAGCCGGCCCTGCAGACGCTCGCGCCGGAAGACGGCTACGCTCATGTCGGCCCTTCAGGAGCCGGGCACTTCGTGAAGATGGTCCACAACGGGATCGAGTACGGCCTCATGCAGGCCTATGCGGAAGGGTTCGAGCTCTTGCGGGGCATCGAGGACTTCGAGCTCGACCTCGGGCAGGTGGCGGCGCTCTGGCAGCACGGCTCGGTCGTCCGAAGCTGGCTCCTCGAGCTCCTCGACCGCGCATTCGAGGAAGACCCGGGCCTGGAGCAGATCCGCGGCTACGTCGAGGATTCGGGCGAAGGCCGCTGGACCGTCCACGAGGCGATCGAGGCCGCCGTCCCGGTCCCCGCGATCGCGCTTGCGCTCTTCGCCCGCTTCTCCTCTCGCCAGGACGAGTCCTTCGCGGCCAAGGTGAACGCGGCACTCCGCAAGCAGTTCGGCGGCCACGCGGTGAAGTCCGTTGGCCCAGGTAGCTGAGAACCCGCTACTCGAAGGGCTGAGGGCCCGGCGGGCGCCCGAGCCGTGCGCCCTCGTCATCTTCGGCGCCTCGGGCGACCTGACCCAGCGCAAGCTCTTCCCCGCCCTTTACGCACTCGCCTACCGGAACCTGTTGCCTCCTCAGTTCGGCGTGGTCGGGGTCGCTCGCAGCGACATGACCCTCGATGAGTTTCGGGAGCGGATGCGGGCCGCGGTCGAGGAGCACGCGCGGGACGAGTTTCGCGAGGACGTGTGGGAGCAGCTTTCCGACGGCCTCCGGTACGTCCGCGCCGACCTCGCCGATGCCGATGACGACGAGGGGATCGTCGAGGCGCTGAACGACCTCGATGCGGCTCGTGGGACCGGGGGAAACCGCGTCTACTACCTGGCCGTTCCGCCCAGCGCTATCGAGCCGATCGTCCTCCAGCTCGGCCGCCACCGGGCGACGGGCGGCTGGACGCGCGTCATCGTCGAGAAGCCGTTCGGCCACGACCTCGAGAGCGCCCGGCACCTGAACGAGGTCGTCCGCACGTACTTCGACGAGAGCGAGATCTTCCGGATCGACCACTACCTCGGCAAGGAGACCGTGCAGAACATGCTTGTTCTCCGCTTTGCGAACGGGATCTTCGAGCCGATCTGGAACCGCCAGTTCGTCGACCACGTCCAGATCACCGTCTCCGAGTCGCTCGGCATCGAGGGTCGAGCGTCCTTCTACGAGCAGGCCGGCGCGATCCGGGACATCGTGCAGAACCACATGCTCCAGCTCGTCGCGCTGACGGCGATGGAGCCCCCGATCGACTTCGACGCCGACTCGGTGCGAAACGAGAAGGTCAAGGTGCTTCGCGCGGTGCACACGCCGGGCCCCAAGCACGTCGTCCGCGGCCAGTACGGGCCTGGCTACATCGAGGGCGAGGAGGTGCCGGGCTATCGGGAGGAGCCCGGGGTCGCTCCCGACTCGATGACGGAGACCTACGTCGCCGCCAAGCTCTACGTGGACAACTGGCGCTGGGCGGACACGCCCTTCTACCTCCGCACCGGCAAGCGGCTTCCCCGCCGGGAGACGACGATCGCGATCCAGTTCAAGCGGGCCCCGCATCCGCCCTTCGAGCTCGACGCGGGTGAAGAGCTGCGCCCGAACGTCCTGCTCATCCACGTCCAGCCTGACGAAGGCGTCTCGCTCGCGATCAGCGCGAAGGTGCCCGGGCAGGGACTGACGATTCGGCCGGTGCACATGGACTTTCTCTACGGCGGCGCGTTTCGCGTCGGCCTGCCCGAGGCCTACGAGCGGCTCATCCTCGACTGCATGCTCGGTGATGCGACTCTCTTCACGCGAGCGGACGAGGTGGAGGAACAGTGGGCGATCGTGGACGCGATGGTTGCCCCGTGGAAGCGGGATCACCCCCACTTCCCCAACTACGCCGCCGGCACGTGGGGGCCCGCGGCGGCGGACGAGCTCCTGCAACGGGACGGGCGCTCTTGGCGCGGCCGGTAAGTAGATGCTGGCGAACGTCACCATCCGCGACGTCGAGAGGGAGCTCAACGGGCTGCGGGACGCGTCGACCGAGCCGGGGCAGCCGCCGCGCCTTCGCACGAGCGTCATGACCCACATCGCGTGGGTGCCGGAGCGCTGGGCCGAGGCGGCCCACGGGGTGATGGCCGAGCTGGGTGAGCGCCACCCCTCCCGGGTGATCCTCCTCTTTCCCTGCCCGGACGACCCGCGCGACGTCATCGACGCCGAGGTCGACTATCGCTGCTTCGTCCGAGGCGGCCTCGAGCGCGAGGTCTGCTCCGAGGTCATCTCGCTGCGACTCCGCGGCAACCGGGCGAAGGCGCCCGCCAGCATCGTGCAGCCGCTCCTCGTCTCCGACCTCCCCGTCTTCCTCCGCTGGCGCGGCGACCTCCCGTTCGGCTCCGACGAGCTCTGGCAGCTCGCCGACGTCGCCGACCGGCTCGTTGTCGACGCGCGCGAGTGGGCCGAGCCCGAGCAGGCGTTCGCGCGGCTGCCGGAGCTGTGCGGCCGCGTGCAGGTGTCCGACATCGCCTGGGCCCGCCTCCGCCCCTGGCGCCAAGCCGTCGCGGCGCTGTGGCCCGAGGTGGCCGAGGCCCGCGCAGTCAGGATGGCCGGCCCGAAGGCGGAGGGACTTCTCCTCTCGCGCTGGCTCGCGACGCGCCTCGGACGGGAGCTCGAGCTCGAGCACGAGCCGGCCGGGGAAGTGGAGCTCGTCGAGGTGGACGGCCGGCAGGCCGTAGCCCGGCTCGAGCCGAAGTCGCCGGCGGACCTCCTTTCCGACCAGCTCGAGATCTTCGGGCGCGACCAGATCTACGAGGAAACAGTACGGAGCTTCTCGTAGGGCGAGACCTGGCGGAGCACGCCGCGGGCTGGATCGGGGACCGGGCGATCGATTCCGGTCCCTTCCGGATCGCCTTGACCGGCGGGTCGAAGGTCGGGGCCGTCTACGAGCGTCTCGCCGACAAGGAGCTCGACTGGGGCGCGTGGCACGTCTGGTGGAGCGACGAGCGCGACGTGCCGCCGGATCACGAGGACTCGAACGAGCGGCTCGCGCGGGAGACGCTCCTCTCGAAAGTGCCGATTCCCGAGGAGCAAATCCACCCGCTCCGCTCCACCGACGCTGAGCTCCCGCCTCGCTTCGACCTCATCCTGCTCGGCATCGGGCCGGACGGGCACACCGCGTCTCTCTACCCCGGTCACGACGCCGAGCTCGAGGTAACCGATCCGGTGATCTATGTCCCCGAGCCCGGTTGGCCGCCGCCGCACCCGCGCTACACGTTCACCTTTCCGCTGATCAATTCGGCGAGCGCGGCCGCGTTCATCGTCGGGGGAGAGGAGAAGCGCGAGATCCTCGCCCGCGTGTTCACGGGCGACCCCTCGTTGCCGGCGGCGCGGGTGCACGCGCCGCTGACGGTCATCCTCGCGGACGAGGCCGCAGCGCCTCCTCGATAGCCTCGCCCGCCGCGAGGACGAGCGCATCCGCTCCGGGACGGCCCACCAGCGAGACAGATGCCGGCAGCCCGTGCTCCGCAGGGCCACAGGGAAGGGCGAGCGCCGGCCAGCCCAGGATGTTGAAGGGCCGCGTGAACCGAAGGATCGACTCGCGCAGCTCGGACTCCGGGACGTGCACAGGAGGGGCGACGGTGCCGATCGTGGGCACGACCAGTAGGTCGAAGTCCTCGAACGCTTCCTCAGCCTCTGCGATGTAGCGCTCCCGTTCGCGCAGGCCGGCTTCGTACTCCGTATCGATGACTTGCAGCGCTCGCTCGATCTTCGCCCGCACGTTACGGCCGTAGAGATCGCGGTGCTCCGCGAAGAGATCGCGGTGAACGTTGGCGGCCTCGCGCATGAACACCGCGCTGAGGTCGTCCGGAACCGGGAAGGCGATCTCGGCGCGGACGGGAAAGAGGTCGGCGGCAGCTCGCACTCTGGCGCTCACGCTCCGGTCTGCGTCCTCGAGCCAGGCGACGCCGACCCGGATTCCTTCGAGCGCCTCGAAGCCGGAAGGCTCCATCGGCACCAAGGCCCCCATCATCGCCACGCAGTCCGTCACCGATCGTGCCATCGGGCCGGCCGTATCCCATGTAGGCGCCAGGGGGAAGCAACCCTCCAACGGCACGCGGCCATGGGTTGGCTTGAACCCCACGATCCCGCAACACGCGGCGGGGATCCGGATGGATCCTGCGCTATCGGTACCGAGGGCGGCGTCGCAGAGACGCGCCGCGAGCGCCGCCGCGGACCCCCCGCTGGATCCGCCCGGGCGGCGGGCTTCGTCGAGCGGATTCCGGACGTCTCCGAAATGCTCGTTCTCCGAGGTGATCCCGTAGGCGAACTCGTGCAGATTTGTCTTGCCGACGGTCGCGTAACCGGCGTTCTCCAGGCGGCGCACCGCCTCTGCTGTCCGCGTGGGGATGTGTTCGCGGAAGATCGCGGAGCCGTAGGTCGTCGTCAGCCCGGCGGTGTCAAAGAGGTCCTTGACGCCGAGGGGGATCCCCTCGCCCGGCTCATCCGGCCGCGCGAGGAAGGCGTTGTACGGGTCTTGAGCGCTAACTCGCGGCGTTGTAGATGACCGCGACGACGATCGAGCCAGCGAAGAGAAGAAGCGCGAGGCCGAGCAGTGCGAGCCCCCAGCGGACGTTCTTACGGGCGAGCTCGTGGTGGGTGACCCTGATGTGGGGTGGGGTGGTGGGATCCCTGTCCATCAGAGAACGAGCGGGTCGACGCCCATGGCGACGAAGAGGAGCGCGAGGTAGGCGAGGGAAAAGCTGAAGAGCCTGCGGGCTCTTGCGGGCGAAGGCTGCCGCCGCAGCGCGACCGCGAGCGCGAGAAAGGCCAGCCCGAGCCCGACCGCCGCACCGAGGTAGACGACTCCGAGTGTCCGCCAGACGAACGGGAGGAGCGTCACGGCCACGAGCAGAAACGAGTAGCGCAGGATGGCGCGCGTCGTCTCGACCTCACCCTTCACCACGGGGAGCATCGGGATGCGAGCCTGTTCGTAATCTCGCTTGAGCAGAAGCGCGAGCGCCCAGAAGTGCGGCGGCGTCCAGACGAAGACGATGAGGAAGAGGAAGAGCGCCGGCAGCGTCAGGTCTCCTGTGACCGCAGCCCACCCGACGAGCGGGGGCACGGCGCCCGCTGCCCCACCGATGACGATGTTCTGGGGCGTCGAGCGCTTGAGCCAGCGGGTGTAGACGAGGACGTAGAAGAGGTTGCCGGCGAGCGCGAGGTGGGCGGTGGGGACGTTGACGAAGCTCACCAAGAGCACGTACGAGAGCGCCGAGAGGGCAAGCCCGAACTCGAGCGCCCGGGCCGGCGCCACGCGACCCGACGCGACCGGTCGCCTGTCCGTGCGCCGCATGTGGACGTCGATGTCGCGGTCGAGCACGTGGTTGAGGGCGCTCGCGCCGCCGCAGGCTAGAGCGAGCCCGAGCAGGCCCACGAGCGCCGGCTCGAGTGGAGGCGCCCCTCGGGCCGCGACGAACATCCCGCCCGCCCCGGTGAGGAGGAGAAGCGACATGATGCGCGGCTTCGTCAGGGTCACGTAGTCCTTCCAGGAGCCGCCAGCCACCGGCTCGTACGCCCGGAATGCGAGCCCGGCCGCCACCGCTGCAGCGGCGAGGGCGATCGCGCCCAGCGTCAGGTGAACCGCCGCGGGCGCGCCCGCGAGCTGAACTGCGCCGGCCGCTCCGAAGGCGCCGAGCGCCGCGAGTGTCGTGACGAAGAGGCGTGGCCGCTCTGGGTGCGCCAGCCGCGCGGCGAGCGCCGTGGCGGTCAGGAGGGCGAGCGTCGCGTGCGCTGCAACGTCGTGCGCGACTGCCCATTCGCCCGTAGAAACGACGAGGGCTACGCCCGCCGTCGAGGCCGCAGCCAGCAGACGAAACCAGGGGCCCGCGCTCAGCGAAGCTCCCTCAGGCGCAGCCGCAGGTCGCGGAGCGGACGGGCACTGGACACGTATGGAACGCGGTCGAAGTTGTGCTCCGGCGGGGGCGAGGTCGCATACCACTCGAGCGTATCCGCCCGCCAGGGGTCATTGCCCACGCGCGGGCCTCGCCGCCAGCTTCGCATCGCGTTCCAGAAGAAGATGAGGATGGCGACCCCCATGAGCCAGGCGCCGACCGTCGAAATGAGGTTGTACCACTCGAACAGGCCTTCGCGCTGATACGTGTAGATCCGCCGGGGCATGCCCATGAGGCCGAGCATGTGCTGGGGGAGAAAGGCGGCGTTGAAGCCCACGAACAGGAGCCAGAAGTGCCACTGGGCGAGCCGCTCGTCGTACATCCGCCCGGTGATCTTGGGAAACCAGTAGTACATCCCGGCGAAGATCCCGAAGACGCTTCCGCCGAAGAGGACGTAGTGCAGGTGCGCGACGACGTAGTAGGAGTCGTGCGCCTGGTAGTCGATGGGATAAGCGGCGAGCATGATTCCCGAGAGCCCACCCATCGTGAAGAGGGCGATGAAGCCGAGGCAGAAGAGGAGGGGCGCCCGGAACGAGAGGTGCCCGCGCCACAGCGTTGCCAGCCAGTTGAAGATCTTGATCGAGGTCGGGACGGCGACGGCGAGCGACGTGAGCATGAACCAGCCCTGGAGGCCGATCGGCAGGCCCACGGTGAACATGTGATGCGCCCAGACGAGCATCGAGACGAACGCGATGCCGATCGTCGAGAGCGCGACCGCCCTGTAGCCGAAGATCGGCTTCCGCGAGAAGACGGGGATGATCTCGGAGAGCATCCCCATCACCGGCAGCACCATGATGTAGACCTCGGGGTGGCCGAAGAACCAGAACATGTGCTGCCAGAGGACCGGGCCGCCGTTCTCGGGCGCGAAGAACCCGGTCCCCGCCTGGCGATCGAGGAGGAGAAGAGTGACCGCCGCCGAGATCGCCGGTAGGGCGAGAACGAGGAGGACCGAATACGCCTCGAGCGCCCAGACGAAGAGAGGAATGCGCATCCAGGTCATCCCCGCGGTCCGCATGTTGTGGATGGTCACGAGGAAGTTGATCGCGCCCGCCAGCGAGGCGATCGACGTCAGGTGGATGCCGAGGATCCAGAGGTCCTGGCCGTTTCCGGGGCTGAAGAACTCGCGCGACAGCGGCGGGTAGGCCGTCCAGCCCGACATCGCCGCGCCCCCGTCGGCCGCGAAGCTGGCGAGGATGACGAGCCCGCCCAGGAGGAAGAGCCAGTAGGTGAGCGCGTTCAGGCGCGGGAAGGCGACGTCGCGCGCGCCGATCATGAGGGGCAAGAGGTAGTTGCCGAAGCCCGCCAGGATCGGGACGACGAAGAGGAAGATCATCGCCGTCCCGTGGATCGTGAACAGCTGGTTGTACGAGTCGCGCGTGATGAAGTCGTTCTCCGCCTGGGCGAGCTGGAGCCGCATGAGCAGCGCCATCACCCCGGCGGCGAGGAAGAAGCCGAAGGACGTGACGATGTAGAGGATTCCGATCCGCTTGTGGTCCACGGTCGTGATCCAGCTCATGACCGGGCTCTCTCTCCAGGTGGGCGCGACTCGCTCGGTTCTAACCGCCACCCTGGGCCTCCCCGCTCAGCTTCGCGTTCGACCTGATGTAGGCGACCAAGGCGTCGTACTGCTGCCCGCTCCAGCCGACTCCGACCGGCGGCATGTACCCGTCGAGGGTCGGGGTGTTCTGGCCCCGCGAGAGGAGCCGGATGAGCGCCTGGCGGTTTCGGAGCGTGCCGTTGCCGGCGATCGGCGGGCCAAGGTCGCCCTCACCCTCCGCTCCGTGGCACTTGGCGCAGGCCGCCTCCCACTCGTTCTGCCCGAGCTCCTGGAGGTCTACTTCGGCCGCCCCGCTGAGCCAGGTGTCGAACGCGCCCTGTTCGAGCACCTCGACTTGCGTGTACATGACGGCGTGCTGGGCGCCGCAGTGCTCCGCGCATTCGCCCTCGAACGTGCCGGTCCGTTTCGGCTCGAACTCGAGCACGTTCATCTGGCCCGGAATGGCATCGCGCTTTCCGGTCAGCTCGGGGACCCACCAGCTGTGGTCGACGTCGCGCGACAGGAGCTCGAGGCGGATCGGACGGTCGACGGGCAGCCGGAGCGTGTCGAGCGTGATCGCGCCGTTGGGATACTCGTACTGCCAGTAGAACTGGTGTGCCTGGACGCGGATCGTGAGCGCCTCGTCCCCGTCCGCGCTCGCCTGCACGGCCGCCGTGCGCGCGAAGACGAAGACCGCCATGCCGGCGAGGAGGACGGCCGGGATGATCGTCCAGATGACCTCGAGCCGCGTGTTCCCGTGGATCTGAGGCCCCTCGGCGTCCTCTGTCACGGTAGGCCGGCGCCTGAAGCGGACGATGAAGAGGATGAGCGCCGCCTCGACGAGCACGAAGACGACCGCGCAGAGGGCGAAGACGACCCAGTAGATCTGGTTGATGGTGTCGCCGCTTTCGGTGACGGCGTCCGGAGGCCCGATGCCGCCTGGGGCGGCCGCAGCGGTCCCCGCCGAGACGAGCGCCGGGACCACCGCGACGAGGACGGCGGCGAGGCGGCTCCCGAACACGGGCGGATTCTAAAGATCCCTCGAAAGAGGGAGTTGAAGTTCACCCGTTCTGTGGTTCAGTTTCATCCACAGAGGTTGCCCTTTTTGGGGCAACCGGCTGGATGCCGGGAGAGTGTTTCGCGCGCCAAGGGGTGGGTTGCAGGAGGGTTCAGTCTTGGGGGAGACGGGCCCTCCCGCAGCCCACTCCACTACATTTGGTCCCATGGGGGAGGACTGGCAGGTCCCGCTGCCGCCAGGGGCGCAGGAGCCGTTCGAGGTCTATGTCAACGGCGTCCTGCAAGCGCCCGGAGTCGACTACGACGTCTCCGGCCGGACCCTCCGCTTCCACAAGCCGCTCGCCAAGGAGGGCAGGCTTGGCCTGCTCCGCTGGGCGAGCATGTTCCTCGGCCTCGCCGGGACCTACCGCAAGAACGACAGCGTCGACGTCGTCTACGACGCCGGCGGCCGCAGAACCGTCGCCTCGGGCCTGGAGATCCTCCCGCCAGGGGCGGCGTAGGCGCATTCCGCGCAGAGCTCGACGCCGCGAATTCGCGCAGCGAGCCGGTACACCTCACAGCCGATGCAGAAGCCCGTCGCCGCGGCGGCCAGCGCGAGTCCCGCGACGAGCAGGCCGAGCGTCCAGCCGACTGCGGGGAATCCAATCGCGTGGGCCAAGCTCGCCGCGGCGAGCACGGCGGCGCCGACCAGATTGGCGAACCGCGGCGGGCGGGCGTCCTCGAGCGGTCCCTCGCCGGCAAGGCGCTGGACGACCTCGAAGTAGAAGGCGCACGGTAGACACCAGCGGCGGCCGAGGGTGAGCCCGAGGACGAGCTGTCCGGCGAGGAGGGCGAGCAGGGGCCACCAGCCGGTCAGGAAGGAGATGAGGGCGAGCGTCCCGATCACCGCCTGGGTGAAACGAGGCGCCCGCGAGTCGATTACGTCCAGGTCCCGGTACGGATCCGCCATTCGCTTCACTTTGTGAAGTCTACAGCGCCCGCGGAGCTAGTCGCTATCCTCAATTCAGTGCCAACAGAACGCTTCGAGGACCTGAATGCGGGCTTCGTACAGGAGCTCTTCGCCCAGTACCTCGCCTCCCCAGAAACCGTCCCGCCCGAGTGGCGCGCGCTCTTCGACGAGGCGCCCGAGGTGGTGGCGCAGCACCCGCTCGTGCAGCGCCTGCGCGAGGTGTATCCGGACGCACTGGGGAACGGCGACGGCGCTGCCGCCGCCGTCGAGGCGCCCGCTGAGCTCCCCGCGGCCGTGGCGGCCGCCATGGCGCTCGTCAAGGCGCACCGGACGCACGGGCATCTGGCGGCCAAGCTCGACCCGCTCGGGAGCGAGCCCCCCGGCGACCCGGCGCTCGACCCGCTGCGCCTGGAGCCGCCTCTCACCGACGAGATCATGCGGCAGGTCCCCGCCCGCCTCCTCCGGGTCCACGTCCCCGGCGAGACGCTCGCGGACGCCTACCCCGAGCTGCACCGCACCTACTGCAGCACGCTCGCCTACGAGATCGAGCACATCTCGAGCCACGAGCAGCGCGTCTGGCTACGCAGCGCGATCGAGTCGGGCCGGTACCGGCGGGAGCTCTCGCCGGACGAGCAGCGCACCTTGCTCCGAAGGCTGACCGAGGTGGAAGGGATGGAGCGGTACCTGCACCGCGCGTTTCTGGGGCAGAAGCAGTTCTCGATCGAAGGGCTCGACGTCATCGTGCCGATGCTCGACGAGGCCTTCGAGCTTGCCGCCGCCGACGGCTCGCGCGAGGTCGTGATCGGCATGGCGCACCGTGGGCGCCTCAACGTCCTCGCCCATGTGGTCGGCACGCCCTACGACGTCATCCTGCGGGAGTTCGAGGGCGAGCGGCACATCGAGGCCGTCGCGTCCGATCCCGAGGGCGGCACCGGCGATGTCAAGTACCACCATGGAGCGGAGGGCGTGCGCAAGACCGAGAGCGGAGAGCTCCAGGTCACGCTCGCGTCGAACCCGAGCCACCTGGAGTACGTCGACCCGGTCGTCGAGGGCCAGACGCGGGCCGTCCAGACCGACCACGACGACGCGACCATCGGGCACGACCCCCGAGCGGCGCTCGCGACCCTCATCCACGGAGACGCGGCCTTTCCCGGCCAGGGCGTCGTGGCCGAGACGTTGAACCTCCAGTCGCTTCCCGGCTATTCGACCGGCGGGACGCTCCACGTCATCGCCAACAACCAGATCGGGTTCACGACCGATCCGGGCGAGGGCCGCTCCACGCGCTACTCGAGCGACCTCGCGAAGGGCTTCGACATTCCGATCGTCCACGTGAACGCCGACGACGCGGAAGGCTCGATCGCGGCGATCCGCCTGGCCATGGCCTTCCGGGAAGAGTTCCGCCATGACGTCGTCGTCGACGTCGTCGGCTACCGCCGCTTCGGTCACAGCGAGGGCGACGAGCCGAGCTACACGCAACCGCAGATGTACAAGCTGATCGAGGACCACCCGAGCGTGCGGCAGCTCTACGCGCGCCGGCTCGTCGAGGCCGGCGTCGTCACCGAGGAGGAGGCCGACGCGCTCGACCGGGAGATGCAGGAGACCATGCGCAAGGCCCACGAGGCGCTCAAAGGGGCCATCGAGGGGGGCGACGCGCCGCAGCGCAAGGAGAGGCGCCCCGGCCACGTCGGCGACGGGCAGGTTGAGACGGCCGTCCCGCTCGAGCGCCTCCGAGAGCTGAACGAGCAGCTGCTCGCAGTCCCCGAAGGCTTCACGGTGCATCCGAAGCTCCTGACGCAACTCGAGCGCCGACGAGAGACGCTTGGCGAGGCCGGCGGGATCGATTGGGCTCAGGCGGAGGGGCTCGCGTTCGCCGCCCTCCTGACCGAGGCGACTCCGGTGCGGCTCACCGGCCAGGACACCGAACGCGGGACGTTCTCGCATCGCCACCTCGTCCTGCACGACTACGAGACGGGCGAGACCCACGCGCCGATCGAGCACCTGCCCGACGCGGCAGCTCCGATTCAGGTCTACAACTCCCCGCTCTCCGAGATGGCTGCGCTCGGCTTCGAGTACGGCTACTCCGTCTCCTGCCCGCGAGCGCTCGTTCTCTGGGAGGCGCAGTTCGGGGATTTCGTCAACTCGGCGCAGGTGATCGTCGACCAGTTCATCGTCTCTGGCCTCTCGAAGTGGGGGCAGAGCTCGCGCCTGACGCTGCTGTTACCGCATGGCTACGAGGGCAACGGGCCGGAGCATTCGAGCGCGCGCCTCGAGCGCTTCATGCAGATGGCCGCGCAGGAGAACATCCGCATCGTCAACTGCTCGACGGCCGCGCAGTACTTCCACGTGCTGCGCCGGCAGGCCCTGCATCCGAAAGCGCGGCCGCTCGTGCTGCTCACTCCCAAGGGTCTGCTTCGTCTCAAGGAATCGACCTCGCGGGCTGAGGAGCTCACGAGCGGCGGCTTCCTCCAGATCATCGACGACCCGCGCCTCGGCGACGAGGCCCGCCGGCGCACCAAGCGCCTGATCCTCTGCTCCGGGAAGGTCTACTACGACATCGTCGGCCACGAGGCCATGGGAGCCGCTGAGGACGTCGCGGCCGCGCGGCTCGAGCAGCTATACCCGTTCCCGCTCGGGGCCTACGACGAGCTTCTCTCCCGGTATCCGAACCTCACCGAGGTGGCCTGGGCACAGGAGGAGCCGCAGAACATGGGCGCCTGGCGCGCGATCCGCCACCGGCTCGAGGAGGGCTTGCCCGCCGAGGTCGAGCTCCGCTACGTCGGCCGCCCGTGGCGGGCGAGCCCGAGTGAGGGCTATCCCACCGCACATGCGCTCGAGCAAGACCGCATCGTGCGCGAGTGCCTCGGCGTCTTTTAGGGGTTTCTAGCCCAGGCTCTTCTCGGCCTCGTCAAGGCGCTGGCAGAGCGAGCAGAGCGGCTTGCCGCCGTCTCCCTCAACACGGTCGGCGACCGGGATGCGCGCTCCCTGAACGCACTCCGTGTTGTCGTGATGGACGGCCTCGCCGCGCGAGTGCCAGGGTGTGGTTTGGGGCATGTGCCGCAGAGTTGACTAAAGGCAGAGGAAAATCTATCCAATTCGCCGCGCGCGCGGGTTACGCGATGAGGACGGGCGTCTGTACCGGCACGCGCTCGTAGAGCTCGACGACGTCCGGGATGAGCATGCGGATGCACCCGTGCGAGGCTGAGCGGCCGATCGAGTACACGGCGTCCGTCCCGTGGATGCCCGCGCCGTCGTAGATGCCCATCCAGCGCGCCTTGATCGGGTTGTCGGGGCCCGGCGGGAGGACCTCGCCTGCGAGGTCGCCGGCCCACGGCCTGTTCGGCACGAACCAGGTGGGGTTCACCGCCTTGTTCTGGATGCGGTAGAGGCCGCTTGGGGTTTCGAAGCCCACTTGGCCGATCGAGATCCGGTACACCTTGGCGAGCTTGAAGTCGACGAAGAAGCGGAGCTTGAACTCCGGCCGGCTGACCGTGATGAAGTAGCGGTACTTCTTCCGCAGATCCCTCGTGGTCACCTTCGGGCGGATGGGGTCCGTCGGCACCTCGACCACGCGCTCGGCTGCGGGTAGCGTCAGCGTCGCGCCGAGACGCTTCGCCAGCTCGCCGACCCGCACGACGACGCCGCGGCGCGAGGGTGCCAGGCGGACCCGCGTCGTCTTGTAGGAGATCTTCGCGCTTCGCGGGCGGCGAAAGACGTTCTTGCCCACGCCGCGGACGAACTCGGCGACGGCCTGCTTCGAGTAGTCGGCCCGCAGGGGGATGGCGACGTCGAGTGATCCCCCGGTGAGCTCGCGCACCGAGCGCTCGAAAAAGGTGCCGCTGCGGCTCTGCTTGAGCGCCGTCGCGACCATGCCGTCGACGTCCACTTTGACTCCGGCCTCGCGCGGGCTCAGGAGCCAGCCGCGCTTCCCGAGCTCCACGGTCACTGGCTTGCCGAGCCGGGAGCCCACCTCGCGCTCGAGGGCCGTCCGCGCCTCGGCCGCCGTCAGCCCCGTCAGGTCGACGCCGGCCGCGGTAACTCCGTCGGCGATGACGTTCTCTCGTTCGCGGTCGTAGAGGTAGAGCCCGCCCACCGCTGCGCCCGCCGAGGCGAGGAGCGCGCAGGCAAAAACGACGAGAGCCTTCTTCACAGGGGAAACGGTAATCGCAGTATGGCCTTACGTACAGCTGCGATCGAGAGGTCCTTACCGGTGCTGCTCGATCAGCAGCCGGGCGATCGACTTCGCGCGCATTGCCGCGTCGACGTCTCCCTCGGCCGCCTGGACGATCGAGCCTTTCATGAGGATGTGCCACGAAAGGGCGAACGTCTCCGGGTCGCGCAGGCTCGCTTCCTCCGCGAGCCGTCGCACGACGGCCCGGATGTTCTCGAGATGCTGGGCGCTTGCGGCGCCCAGGGGATGTCCATTCCCCATCTCGAGCAGCACGTTGACGAAGGAGCAAGCCTCGAAGTCTTCCCGGTGAAACCACTCGTCGAAGGCTTCGAAGATCGCCAGGAGCCGGTCTTCTGGGGTTTGCCCGCGCCGCCTTGCCTCGGCTTCGACCCAGTCCAGCGTCCACAGCTGCTCGCGCTGCTCGAGAAAGGCGAGCACAAGGTCGTCCTTGGAGCGGAAATGCCGGTAAAGGGTTGCCTTCGCGACGCCCGCGCGCTCGATGATCTCATCGACTCCGACATCGCGGATGCCCCGCCGCGAGAAGAGCTCGTACGCGCAGTCCAGAATTCGCTGGCGCGCGCTGGGCGAAGGCTGCAGGGGGACGGCTTGGGCGGCTTCAGTCATGGAGTTAGACAGAACGGTCTTTCTCTAGTGTAGACTAGAGCGACCGTGAGTGCCCCTGGAGACATCCGCCGGAGAACCCTTCTCCGCGCGGTGAATGAGCGGATCTTCGAGATCAGCAGGAGTCTCGACCGGTTCGAAGTCCTGTGCGAGTGCGGCGCGGCCGGATGTTTCTCCCAGATCGAGGTCTCGCCCCTGGAGTACCGCAGCATCCGCGACAACGGCGGCCCGTCCCTCATCGCGCCGGGCCACGAAGCGGAAATCCCCGCCCACGCGGTCTAACTAGGCCGAGCGCGCTGAACCGAGCTCACGCTCGGTCGGCATCGCCCGCTCCTCGAGGAGCGCGGCGAGGTCCGCGGGCAGCGCGGGCTTGCTGATGAAATAGCCCTGCGCGAGTGAACAGCCCTGCGCGCTCAGAGCGTCCCACACCTCTTGCGACTCCACGCCTTCGGCGACCACTTCGAGGCCGAGGTTGTGCGCGAGGTCGATCGTCGAGCGGACGATCGTGGCATCACTCGCATCCTCGGACATGCCCATGACGAATGAGCGGTCGATTTTGATGGTGTGCACGGGCAGGTTCCTGAGATACGCGAGTGAGGAGTAGCCCGTGCCGAAGTCGTCGATCGCGAGCCTGAGACCCATCTCGTTCAGGCGGTTGAGCACGACACGGACGCGGAATGGGTCCGCGAGGATCATGCTCTCCGTGATCTCGAGCTCGAGCTGGCCCGGCCGCACGCCCTTCTCCTCGAGCAGCGCCGCAATCCGGTCCGGCAGCTCCAGCTCGAGCAGGTCGGGAATCGTCAGGTTCACGGCCACCTGGAGCTCGAGGCCGGCGCTCTGCCAAGTCGCGCACTGGTCGATGGCCGCCGCCAGGACGTAACGGCTCAGCGGCTTGATCAGCCCCGTTCTCTCTGCGATCGGGATGAACTCGTTGGGCGGGATGAAGCCGCGCTCCGGATGCTGCCAGCGGACGAGGGCTTCCGCCCCGACAATGCGGCCGGTCTCCAACTGGGCCTTCGGCTGGAAGTAGACGACAAGCTCGTTGGTCTCGATTGCTCGGCGCAGCTCGCCGGCGAGCGCAAGGCGGTCCGCATCGTTCGTGTCCTGCTCGGCGTCGTAGACGGCGGTGCCGGCGTGCGCCTCCTTTGCGGCGTACATGGCCACGTCGGCGTGCTGGAGGATGGTGTCGACGTCCTCCCCGTGGTCTGGATAGACCGCCACGCCGATGCTCGCTGCGACCTCGAGCGGAAGCCCGCGAAGGGCGAACGGCTTCTCGAGAGCCACGTGCACGCGGCTGCCGAGGAGCGTCGCGTCCTCGGCGGAAGCAGCCGGGAGCAGAATGGCGAACTCGTCCCCGCCGAGGCGGGCAAAGGTCTCACTTGCGCGAAGCTCGGCGCCTAGACGCGCTCCGAGCTCCTGCAACAACAGGTCGCCCGTGTCGTGGCCGAGGGCGTCGTTGATCTCCTTGAAGCGGTCGACGTCGAGGAGCATCACGGCGGCCGTCGTGCCGTTGCGGCGGGCGCTCAGGATGGCCTGCTCGATCCGGTCGCGAAAGAGCGTGCGGTTGGGCAGGCCGGTCAGCTCGTCGTAGAGGGCCCGGTACTCGATCTCCTCCATCTGGCGGCGCACCCGCTGGGTAACGCGGCGGAGAACCGGTACGAGCACGATGAAGAGGGCGACGAGGACGGCCTCGAAGACGCCGGCAATGGGCAGAAACGTCGCCTGCGCCGCTTGCGCGATGGGCGCATAGTCCTGGAGGAGAACGACGACGCCGGAGCCGCCCTCGACCGCCACCGGGGCGTAGGTGCGTAGAACCTTGTGCTCTTCGCCTTGGGGCTTCGTCGCGGGGAGGGTCGTCACGTCACCGCGGATCGTCCCGCTGAGCGCCTCCCGCAGGTGCTCGGGCTGCTCGAGGCGAGTGCCGATGAGCCGGTGATCGGTGCTGTACGTAACCGTTCCGTTCCGCGCGTGGAGCTTCACCAGCAAGAAGCCCTCGCGAAGAACACTCGTCCGAAAGAGCTCGTCGAGAGCCGCGCGGCGAGAGCCGGACACCGTGCGTTCGAAGTCGGACACGAGCAGCTCTCCGCGGAGGACCGTGCTCGCGATCACCCTGGCTTGAGACGTCGCCGCCCGCTCAGCCTGGACGGTGTTGAAGTGTCTGACAACGAGGAGGATCGTCCCTGCGGCGAGGGCCAGCCCGATGGCGGTCGAGACGGCGAAGCGTAGGACGAGCCGGGGAGGGTCCTGCCGGCGGTGCGGCATGCTCAGCCTCCGAGACCGGGGAGGATCGTCGTCAGCGTGCCGTCAAGAGTGTCCGAGGTGCCGCCGACAGGAGACAGAATCTCGTCGGCGGTGTCTTCGACGGTTCCGACGGTCGAGCCGACCGTGTCGACGGTGGTCTCGATCGGGTCGGGCTCGTCACCGGGGTCCTCGCCGCCCGGATCGGGGTTCGTCACCGGCTCGGACGTCGAGTCCTCGGGCGCCGTGGCCGGTCCCGTTCCGGGGCTGACGGGATTCGAGACCACGCCCGTCTCAGTCCCGTTGGTCGCCTTAACTCCGGTGTCTCCCTGCGGGGAACCGTCGGTGGGGGAGCGGTACTCGGAGACGATGGGCCCAGCGGGAACGGCGGCCTCACTAAGCTCGCCCGGGGCCAGGATGATGGTGCCGCGAAGGAGCGCGCCATTTGAATCGACCATCGCGGTCTCGACCCACGGTACGAGGGCCGCGGCCAAGCGCGCGACCGACGCCGGAAGCGGAATGGTCAGCCCGGTCGCAGCGAAGAGCGGGATCGGTAGGCAGATTCCCAGAACGATGAGCACGCGCTCCCAGCGCGGGACACGCGAGGCAGGCGAAGCAAGATGTTGCGAAGCCGCAGTCATGCCGTGGGAGAGAGATCCCCAGCCAAACGTAGGTCGGCGGCGCGGAAGCGGCGTCCTCCCGAGGGGTGATTCAGAAAGCCGCCGAAAATCCGTACAGCTACGCCTCGAACTCTCGGCGGAAAAGGCCGAGGTGCCCCCGGCACGAATCGATTGTGCGCACGCGGTTTAGGAA
>JBBDMP010000101.1:0-4602 GCA_040878265.1 Gaiellales bacterium
CCGAAGCCTGTGTCGAGCGTTCCGTCCGCCTCGTAGCGGGCCAGGGCGAAGTCGTTGTTCGTGCCGTTCGAGCTTCGGCCTGCGGCGACGATCTCCCCACCCGACTGCAGCGCGAGGGCGTACGCCTCGTCGTCCGCGGTCCCCACGGGCGTCGTCACGAGGCCGTCGCCGCCTCCGAAGCCTGTATCGAGCGTTCCGCCGGGCCCGTAGCGAGCGAGGGCGAAATCGTTGTCCGTGCCGTTTGAGCTCAGGCCGGCGGCGACGATCTTCCCGTCTGGCTGAAGCGCGAGGCCCCAGGCCTCGTCCGCCCCGGACCCGACCGGGGTGGCGACGGCGCCGTCGCCGGCGAAGGATGCGTCGAGGCCGCCGTCGGCGTTGAAACGGGCGACGGCGAAGTCACCGCCGTCCTGCCCGGCGGCGACGATCTTCCCGTCCGGCTGGACCCTCGTGGCGTGCGCATTCGCCGGACCCGCCCCGAGGACGCTGACGGCTGTGCCGTCGGCGTCAAAGGTCGCGTCGAGGTCGCCCGGCACGGCGGCTGAGCCGGCTGCGCACAGCGTCAGGACAGACGCACAGACGAGGCTCGCGGGCAGAGATCTCGATACTCCGCGCACGCAGCGGGTATCGACCCCTGCGAGCTACGTCTTGAGGCTGGTTGCTAGTGGCTGCAACCCGGGCCGCAGCCGCCGCCGGCGTGCGTAGCCGGAGCCGCCTCGCCCTCGGCGACGCCCTCCTTCGCCTGGAAGGAGGAACCGCAGCCGCAGGCGGCCTGGACGTTCGGATTGTTG
Organism: Gaiellales bacterium; assembly: GCA_040878265.1. Lineage (GTDB taxonomy): Bacteria > Actinomycetota > Thermoleophilia > Gaiellales > Gaiellaceae > JBBDMP01. Next base: position 789 of record JBBDMP010000101.1, read on the forward strand.
ATGGCGAAGCCCGCGCCCATGAGGGCGTCCACGAAGTCGATCTCCGAGCCGGTGATATACGGCGCGCTGAAGGGATCGACGACGACGCGCACGCCGTTCGACTCGATCTCGTTGTCGCCGTCCTGGGGGCCCCGGTCGAACCCGAGCTCGTATTGGAAGCCTGAGCAGCCGCCGCCCTGGATGGCGATCCGGAGCACGGACACGCCGCCCTCGGGCTCCTCCGCCATGAACTGGCGGATCTTCTCCGCCGCCGCATTGGTGACCGTGACCATCTGAATAGCAGTGTAGCAACGGGCTCCCCCTGCAAACAGGGACGGCTTGTGACACCCGTTGCACGGCAAAAAACCCAGCTCAGAAGGACTTTCACGCGTGCCGCGAGCCGGGTTTGTGCGAGATAGGATGCCGCAGTGGCGCTCGCCGCCCTCGACGCGTGGTTTCCGTTCCTCGTCTACGCGCTCTTCGCGCTCGCAATCCCGGCCTCGATGATCGTCTTCTCGTTCGTGTTCGCGACGCGGCCAAGCCGGCATGCACGGGCGCGCACCATCCCGTTCGAGTCCGGCGTCTCCACGGGCCCGCTGCAGCAGCAGCGCTTCACGATCAGCTTCTACCTGACCGCGATGCTCTTCATCGTCTTCGACATCGAGATCGTGTTCCTCTACCCGGTCGCGGTCATCCTCGAAGCGGTCGGATGGTTCGCGGTAGCTGAGTTCGGTTTCTTCATCGCCATCCTCGTCGTCGCCTACGTGTACGTGTGGAAGAAGGGCGCGCTCGAGTGGCGGTAGAGGGCCGGAAACGTCTCGCCGACTTCGGCCTCAACTCCGAGCGGACGCTGATGCGCCGCAAGGGGCCGAGCGTCTTCGAGCGCGAGCTCGGCGCCGAGGAGCTCGAGGACAAGCTCATGCTGACGACCATCGAGAAAGCAGTCGCGTGGGCGCAGGGCCACTCCATCTGGCCGGACACGTTCGGGCTCGCCTGCTGCGCGATGGAGATGATCGCAATCGTCTCCCCACGCTACGACGTGGCCCGCTTCGGGGCCGAGGTCTTCCGCTCCTCGCCACGGCAGGCCGACCTCATGATCGTTTCCGGCCGGGTCTCGCACAAGATGGCGGCTCCGCTCCGCCAGGTCTACGACCAGATGCTCGAGCCCAAGTGGGTGATCGCGATGGGCGCGTGCGCGAGCTCGGGCGGGATGTTCTCGAACTACGCGATCCTCCAGGGCGTCGACAAGATCGTGGCCGTCGACATCCACGTCCCGGGTTGCCCGCCTCGCCCGGAGGCCCTGCTCGAGGGCATCGTGCGTCTCCAGGAGAAGATCCTCGCTGGAGTTCCGCCCGCGTACGACATCCGCGAGGTCGCTTCTTGACCTGGGAAGCCGTTCCGGGTTTCGTGTCGGAGCGGGAGGCCTTCGGCGAGACGACCGTCGTCGTCGAGACGGAACGGCTCGTCGAGGCCGCGACCTATCTCCGTGACGAGGCCGGCTTCGACTTTCTCTCCGACATCACTCCTACGGACTACCTCGGGTGGGAGCAGCCGCGGGTCGCCGGCCACTGGGGCAACCGGGGCGGGCGGGACCTGAACTCACCCGGCTCCTGGGGGCTGGCGAAGCAGCCCGAGGAGAAGCCGAAGCGCTTCTCGGTCTCCTACCACCTGCTCGCGCTCCGCGAGGGAGCGCCGCGGCTGCGTCTCCAGGTCTGGTGCGACGACGGCGAGCCCGTCCAGAGCGTCGTCCGTGTCTGGCCGACAGCCGACTGGCACGAGCGGGAGGCCTGGGACATGATGGGCATCCCGATCGACGGCCATCCCAACCTCGAGAGGATCCTCATGGAGGAGGACTGGGAGGGCCACCCTCTGCGGAAGGACTACCCGCTCGGAGGCGAGCCGGTCCGCTTCTCGGGCGAGGAATGACGATGGCGGTCGCCGCCGAGAAGCGTCCGGCGATCTACGAAGGCTCACGCATCCCACAGCCGATCCCGACGGTGCTTCTCGTGGACCCGAAGCTCCGCGAGGAAGGCGACATCCTCGAGGTGAACTTCGGCCCGAATCACCCGTCCACGCACGGCGTCCTTCGCCTCGTGGTCGAGCTGAACGGCGAGCGCGTCGTCGGCCTCAAGGCGGTCGTCGGCTACCTGCACACGGGCTTCGAGAAGAACATGGAGCAGAAGAGCTGGTGGAAGGCGATCACCTATCCCGAGCGCATCGACTACCTCTCCTTCCAGATCAACGAGCTCGTGTTCGTGCTCGCGATCGAGAAGCTGCTCGAAGTGGAGCCGCCGGGGAAGGCCACCTGGATGCGCATGCTCCTCTCCGAGCTCAGCCGCATCCACTCCCATCTGATCTGGCTCGGGACGTCGGCGCTCGAGCTCGGCGCGATCTCGCTGCTCTGGTACTGCTTCCGCGAGCGCGACGCCGTCCTCGACCTCTTCGAGCTCGTCACCGGGGCGCGGATGCACACGCGCTACTTCCAGGCCGGCGGCCTCGCCGAGGACATCCCGCCGGGCTTCTACAGCGAGTGCCGGAGGTTCGTGGACTACATGCCGGCGCGACTCGACGAGTACGAGGCTCTCCTGTCGAGCCAGGTCATCTGGCTCGAGCGGACGAAGGGGCTCGGCCTCCTCTCCGCCGCGGACGCCATCGCGCTCGGCCAGTCCGGGCCGATGCTGCGGGCCTCGGGCGTCGACTGGGACCTGCGCCGGGACGAGCCCTATCTCGCCTACGACCAGGTCGACTTCCGCGTGCCCGTCTATCCCAACGGGGACGTCTACGACCGCTACAAGGTGCACATGGACGAGATGCGCGAGTCGACGCGCATCGTCCGGCAATGCCTCGACGGCATGCCTGAAGGGCCGTGGATCGTGGACGACCGCAAGATCGTCCTCCCGCCGCGCGATGAGCTTCACACCTCGATGGAGAGCCTCATCCACCATTTCAAGCTCGTCACCGAGGGCTACCGGGTTCCCGAGGGAGAGGTGTACGTCGCCGTCGAGTCGGCGCGCGGCGAGCTCGGTTGCTACGTCGTCTCCGACGGAGGTCCGAAGCCTTGGCGGGTCAAGTTCCGCGCGCCCTCCTTCGCCGCGCTCGAAGCCACTGCGACCTGCATGAGCGACGCGCTCGTCGCCGACCTCATCGCCATCGTCGGCTCCCTCGACACCGTCATGGGTGAGGTCGACCGCTAGTGGCGGATGCCCTGTACGACCGCATCCAGAAGATCGCCGCGCAGTACCCGCAGCGGCGCTCGGCCGTAATGCCGGCGCTCCGCCTTGCGCAGGAGGCCCGCGGCGGCTGGCTGCCCCCCGAGGCCTTCCGGGAGGTCGCGGACGCGCTCGACCTGACGCCGGCGTACTGCCAGGCCGTGGCGAGCTTCTACGACATGTACCACCTCGACCCTGTCGGGCGGCACATGGTCGAGGTCTGCACGAACGTCTCCTGCGCGCTCGTCGGCGCGCAGCAGGTGCTGGAGGCCTTCGAGGAGGAGCTCGGCATCCGGGCGGGGGAGACGGCTGAGGACGGCTCGGTGACGCTGCGCACGGTCGAGTGCGCCGGCGGTTGCGGCTGGGCGACGGTCGTCTCCGTGGACCACCGCTACCGCGAGCCGGTCCGCCCCGAGGGCGTCCCCGCGATCGTCCAGGAGCTCCGCAATGGCGAGACCTAGACGGAAGACCCAACAGCACCTGCTCTTCGAGCACGCCGAAGGGCGGGACCTGACGCGGATCGCCGAGTACGAGCAGGTCGGCGGCTACCAGTCGCTGCGCAAAGCGCTCAAGCTCAGGCCGCAGCAGGTGCTCGACGAGCTCGTGGCGGCGAACCTACGTGGGCG
>JBBDMP010000102.1:0-4513 GCA_040878265.1 Gaiellales bacterium
CCTTGCCCTTCGCGAGCGCGAGCTCGACCTTGACCCGCCCGTCCTTGAAGTACATTCGCGTCGGGACCAGCGTGAGCCCGCGTTCCCGCACCTTTCCGAAAAGCGAGTCGATCTCCCGGCGGTGAAGCAGCAGCTTCCGGTCGCGGTCGGGCTCGTGAGCCGCGGTCGATCCAGCCGCGTACTCGCCGATGTGGGCGCCGACGAGGAATACCTCTCCGTCGCGGACATCTCCAAAGGCGCGGTCGAGCGAGACGCCGCCCCCGCGCAGCGCCTTCACCTCAGATCCGGTCAGCGCAATGCCGGCCTCGAGCCGCTCGAGCAGGTGGTATTCGTGCCGCGCCCGCCGGTTGTCCGCGATGACCTTTGTGCCGGTCGCCCGTGCCACACCTGAAGAGGACCATAAATTCGCCGAGCCGGGTGCGCTTTCGTCCACCGCTCCGGCGAACTTTCCGCTTGCGCGTACGGCCTACCGGTGTGGTTTCGGTCTACTCGCGCCCCGTGCTCGGCGCAAGCGGCAACCTAAAGGACATGTCCGAGACGTTCAAGGGGTCGGACAACAGCATGTCCGCAAAGAGCGGACTTTCTTTTCAATCCACGAGCTCGAGGGCGACCTTGCCCTCGGTCTTCTCGATCCGCTCGACGCGTACGCGGATCGGATCGCCAAGCCGGTAAGCCGAGCCGCTGCGCCGGCCGACGAGCGCTGTGCCGAGGGGGTCGAGCTCGTAGTAGTCGCCCGGCATGCGCCTGGCCGGTAGATAACCCTCGAAGACGCCGTCGAAGCGGACGAAGATACCCGAGCCGATCGCGCCCACGATCTCCCCCTCGAACGCCGCATCCCAGCCCGCGTCGAACAGGCGGCGCTCGAGCAGCCACGCGAGGCAGAGGGCGTCGGCCCGATACTCGATCTTTGCGGCCTCGCGCTCCCGTTCCGACGCCCACTCGGCCAAGTCGTCGAGCGCGTCCGGCGGAGCCGTGTCCTCGAGGCCGAGCTCACGCAGGAGCGCGCGGTGGCAAACGAGGTCGGGATAGCGGCGGATGGGTGAGGTGAAGTGGCAATACGCTTGGCTCGCCAGGCCGGAGTGACCGAGGTTTCGGGGGTCGTAGCGAGCCTGTTTCAGCGAGCGGAGCACGAGGGCGGGAAAGGCCTCGCTGCCGCGCCCCGACTCCTTCGCATACTTCGAGATCCGAGTGCTGATCCGGGCGGCCAGGCGGGCGGCCTCGTCCGGCGTCAAGCGCTCCGGTGCGGGCGGTGTCGGCACCTCGAGTGCCGCGAGCTTGGCCAGGAGGAGCTCGACCGCCTGCGGATCGGGCCGCTCGTGCACGCGGTAGAGCGTCGCGCTCCCGCGCCCGCTGAGAAAGCGGGCCACGGCCTCGTTGGCGAGGATCATGAGCTCTTCGACGAGCGTGTGCGCATGCGGCTCGGCTTCGATCCAGGCGCGCTCGACGCCGCCCTGGCCGTCGAAGGCGAAGGAGATGTCCCCCGTCTCGATCTCGAGGGCACCGCGACGGTAGCGGCGGCGGCGCAACTCGAGGGCGAGACGCTCGGCGAGGAGAAGGCCCTCGGTGAGCTCCTGCACCGCCCGTTCCCGCCCGGCCAGAATTCCCTCTGCGTGCCCGTAGGTGAGCCGCTCGCGGCTGCGGATCAGGCTGCGGTAGAACGCCGGCTCCCCGAGCTCGAGGGCCCCGTCGAACGGGAGCTCGACCGTGACACAACGACGGTCTTGATGGGGCCTCAGGCTGCAAAGGTCGTTCGACAGCTCCTCGGGCAACATCGGCTCGACGAGCCCGGGCACGTAGACGGAGAACGAGCGGTCGGCGGCGTCCCGGTCGAGAGCCGACCCTGCCGGCAGGTGATGGGCGACATCGGCGATGTGCACCCAGGCGCGCAGCCCGTCTCCGTCGCGGGCCACGCTGATCGCGTCGTCGAAGTCCTTCGCGCCTTCGGGGTCGATCGTGAACGCGGGCAGCCCGCGCAGGTCGACGCGGCCCGCGTCTTCTCCCGCAGGCTCGGGCACGGGCGGGTGGGAACGCCGAACCCCTGAGTGCCAGAGCAGCCCTTCCAGCACCGACTCGATCGCATCGGCTCGCCCCAGCACCCTTTCGACTCGGGCGCGACCGCGGCCGAGTCGAAGCACCACCAGGTCGCCGACCGCTGCTTCCCCGGCCCCCTTGCGGTCGACGACGACGGGAACACCGCCCTCGAAGTACGGCTCACCGACGAGGAGCTTGCCTCGGCGGGCGAGCTCGCAGACGGCTAAGTCCACTACGAGTTGGTCTTGAGGAGCGCCTGGGCGGCGGCGTGCAGCGCCTCGTCCCGGCGCGTGAGGGGGCGGTCGGACGCCCTCACCTGGGGGCGCACCCCCCGTTCGCTGAGGTCGACGCCCGAAGGGGTGAGGTACGTGGCCGTGGTCAGCTTCAGCGCCGAGCCGTTCCAGAACGGCTTGATCGACTGCACGGACGCCTTCCCGAACGTTTGGCGACCGACGACAACGGCGCGCTCGTGGTCCTGGAACGCCGCGGCGACGATCTCGGCCGCGCTCGCGCTGGCGCCGTTGACGAGGATGACGAGGGGCAGCTTCGGATGGGCTGCCCGGCCGCTCACCTCGTAGACGACCTGTTCCTGGTGGAGGCCCCCGGTCGTACAGACGACGCCCTTCTTCAGGAAGATCGAGACGGTGCGAACCGCCTGCGCGAGCAGGCCTCCGGGGTTGTCGCGGAGATCGAGCACGAGCCCCGAGGCGCCGCGCGCGACGAGTCGCTCCGTCGCTTCCCGCAGCCGCCTCGACGTGTCCTCGCGGAACCCCAGCAAGCGCGCGTGCGCGAGCTTCGTGCCCCGATACGTGAAGAGCCGGGTGCGGAGCGACGGAACGGCGATCTCCTGCCGCATCACCGTGAAGTGCTTCACGATCTTGTTGGGGCGGCGGATCGTCAGGCGGACGAAGGTGCCCTTCTCGCCCTTGATGAACGCGAGCGACTGCTCGAACGAGAGCGTCCCAGCCTGCCGTCCGTCGATGCGGACGATGACGTCCCCCGAGCGGATCCCCGCCTGCCGAGCGGGGCCGTTGAGCGCAGACGTGACGAGCAGACCGGCGCGGGCCGGTTCCACGGTGAGCCCGACCCCGAGATAGCTCTTCGCAGTGCGGTTCTGCAGCGAGTCGTACTCCGGGGCGGTCAGGTAATCGGTGTTCGAATCGCCTAGAGCCTCGAGGACGCCGTCGATGGTGGGCGCCGCGAGAACCTTCGGGCTGACGGAGCGGTAATACGAGTCGGCCAGCTCACGCCGGACCTCGTCGATCAGAGGCGGCTCCAGGTCGCTCGCTGCGGCGCGAGGCGGCGACGCAGCAGTCACCGTCGCGCTTTCTGGCGCCTGCGTTCGGGTCAGGAAGAGCCCAAGGAAGAAGGCTCCTGCGAGCAGGACCGCAACCCCGGCGATGCCTCCCGCGCGTCTCATGTGCCGCGGGCGGAGTATAGGAGTTCGTTTCAGTATGGGTCTCGTCGCCGGGGTGCGATGGGCGGATGCGAGGCCAGGACGCAGGGAGCGCTCGTATCGAACTTAGATACGGGCGCGACCGAGGACGCCGCCTCGCGCCGCCCAGCGCGATTCCGGCGGCACAGCCCTCATGCTGGGACGAGCTCCCGGGGTGCCGTTAGACGCGCAGGAAGCGGTGGAGGGTGACGCCCGAGCCGGCCGCGCCGATGAGCAGGCTCAGGCCGATCAGGATGAGCGCGGTGAGGGGGAACGCGAGGGCGTCGGCGTCGGCGCGAGCCCGGTCGAGCACCGGGATAGCGTCGAGCGCGACCCGCTTCGCCACGAGCAAGAGGATGACGGCGACGAGCGAGCCAACGAGCCCGCAGATGACGCCTTCGAGCATGAAGGGCCCGCGAACGAACCAGTTCGTCGCGCCGACGAGCTTCATCACCTCTATTTCCCGCCTGCGGGCGTAGATCGAGAGCCGGATCGTGTTCGCGATCAGGATGGTCGAGGCCACGAGCAGCAGGATGCTCCCGGTCAGGATGATGATCCCGAGCACCTTTGCGACGAGCAGGACGCGCTCCGTCGTCTCCTCCTCGTAGGTCACCTTGTCGACGCCGACGGGAGCGGGCTCGAGCCGATCGGCGATCGCGCTCACCTGGTTCGCGTCCTTCGGGATGACGGTGAAGGCGTGGCCGAACGGGTTCGAGGTGAGATTCCTCGTCAGCTCGGGAGCGCGGCGGCGCATGAGCTCGAGCGCCTCCTCCTTCGTGACGAGGTCCACGCCCTTGACGTCCGGGTCGGCGACCAGCCGTGCCCTCACCGCATCGAGCTGCTGCTCGCTCGCGGTCTGGTCGAAGAAGACCTTCACGACGACGCCCTCCTTGACCTTGCCCGTGTAGGAGTTCACCCACGAGCCGAGCGCGATCACGAGCCCGAAGAGGAACATCGCGATGAGAACCGTGAGGGTGGCCGCAATCGTGGTCGAGACATTGGTCGTCAGCGAGCGGGCCGCCTCGCTGAGGAACATCTTCAGGCGCA
>JBBDMP010000103.1:0-24248 GCA_040878265.1 Gaiellales bacterium
CGCGGGCGGCCGTCAGGCGCCCCAGACGGGCGTCCCAGATCGCGTACGCAAACATCCCGTCCAGCCGGGCCGGGAGCTCGTCCCCCCACTCCTCGTAACCGTGGACCAGGACCTCCGTGTCGGCCCGGGTCCGGAAGACGTGGCCGGCCCGCTCAAGCTTCTGCCGCAGCTCGAGGTGGTTCCAGATCTCGCCGTTGTAGATGGTGACGACCGTCCCATCCTCGTTCGCGAGCGGCTGCGCCCCTCCCTCGAGGTCGATGATGCTGAGCCGTGTATGGCCGAAGGCGACAGGCCCGTCGAAATGGAAACCGGTCCCGTCAGGCCCGCGGTGGTCGAGCGCTGATGTCGCGCCCTGGATCCGCGCACGATCGGGGGCTGGAGCATCGTGTCGGGCGATGACACCCACGATCCCGCACATCTAGTAGGAGTTCACCTCGGCGCGTTCTCCCATCCATCGCTCCGTCACGCGAAGGTCTCCTAACTCGACGAACGTACTGGAGCCATCGTGGGAAATGTCTATCGGCGGCGGGCCACCGAACAGCGCCACGGCTGTCGCGAAGATGATTTCGCGGCCCGTCGACGACCAGAGGAGCCTTGGCCGCTGCTCCTCCCACGTGTAGCGGGGTGAGTAGGGTCCCTGCTCGTCCCTCTGCACAGCACCCGGCAAGGCCGCAACGGTAAGCGGTTGGTCCCCTTCGACGTTCCAGACCAGGTCCGCCGCGGCATTCCGGCTGCTCCGGACCCGGTCGAGCACAAGGAGCAGCCCGGGTTTGACGAACGTGAGAGAGCGGACATGGTTAGTTCCGGCTTGCCGGCGATATCCGTCGTGTGATGCTCGGACGTAGTCAACACCAGCGCCGAGGCTTGCCGCCTCGAGTGTCGTCTGATAGCGACGGCCCCAAAGATGGGGGCCGAGCGACCGGGCCTGGCTCCTGGCGTCAACGGTCACGGTGTTGTGAGCTGCAGTGCTGCGATACCACTCACGACGCGCACCAGGGGCGTAGGTGCCGGTACCGCTGTCTCGCAAAACCGCCTGGCCGCTGACGTCGACGAGCACAGAAAGAGCGTCGGCGTGTCCGTGGGCTGCGAGTGATCCGAAGCCAAGGCCGCCAATGTCGAAGACCACCCGAACCGGGCTTTCGGCAAGCTCGCTGCGGAGCACTGCATACCCGCTTTCGGTCACTATGCTCGTAGGCGCCGACGCAGGTGCCTCAGCATCCAGGAGCATTCGGACTCGGCCCGCAAGGGCAGCAGCACGGCGCGGCCCGAAGTATTCGAGGCGGAGCAGCCGGTCCTCAGCGTCGTCGCCAACAAAAGGTGGCTCTCCCTCAACGTCAGCTACAGCGGCGAGCCAGCTGAGCATCGCCTCCAGGCGTTCCGCGACGCGGCCGAGCGGTCGACCTCCCGAGCGAGCGAGGAAGGCCGCTACAAAAAGGATCTCGAGAACGTAGAGGAAGTATCCGGCGGCCTGCTCACGGCTGCCTCCGTCGGCGAACGTCTGGCGCACCGTCTCCGCCTCGAGCTCCGACCACAGGGCGTCCCACTCGAGCTCGACCGCCCCAAGTCTCGCGGCCGCAAGAAGGCCGCCGAGCTCTGCGAGACGATGGTTGTTTGCCGACGAGTAACGCGACGGCCGATGGGCCACGAAGGCTGCCTGGTCCGCGTACGAACGCGACACGGCCTCGAGCGCGGCGCCAGGAACGTGGTCAGCGAGCAGAGGAATCGCGAACGCCCAACCTACGAGACGGTGGGCGACCTCGTAGCCCGACGACCATCCAGGACTGCTACCCGGCGGATTTCGGTCGATCCAGTCGATGAGCTGCCCGAGCGCAGCCTCGGCCCATGCCTTTCGTCCTCCCGCGGCGAGCGCAATCAGATGCTGTTGGCGATGCAGCTCCCAGATGGGCTTCCAGTCGTGTCCAGAGCGGTGCCATGTGCGCGCGTCGAAAGGCTCATGGTGGATCGGGTCGGCGTGCCATGGAAGACGACCGGGATCACACGCAACCGAGCGGCCCCAGAGGTCGAGCTCCCCGCTGGCGATTCGCTCGGCGTCGGCTGCCAACTTGTCCCGACGAGGCTCGACGAGGGCGCGGACGCTGCGCAGCCACTCCTCATCGGCCCATCGCGGCAACAGCTCTCGCGACGTGGACGTGAAACGCCGGCGGACGGGCGAGCTTAGACGCCACGCCAGCTCCTCGGCAGACATGGCCCTGGCACGAGCGACGTACCAGCTGAGAGGCGCGGACGGGCGAACGAACAGGAATCCCACTTCTCTCGAAGCGTAGTGGCGACGCGGGGAGCCGAGTTTCTCGCGCGCGAGTTCTTACAGCCTCACGGCCGTTCGTACCCGGCGGTGTTCCGATGCGCGATGGGTTCCAAGGGTGACTGTCACCCGACGCTCGCCTCGCCATCCCCAAATGCGTACGCGACGCTGGACGCGGCCGGAGGAATCGGCCCAGGTCCTACGCGCCCCGATAATTCTCCCCTTGGCTCGAACCACAAGGACCACGCGGCTGCCGGGAATCGCACGCGCCGCAACCGCGAGACGGCGGTAAGCCACGAGACGGGGTGAGCGGACGAACCGAACCTCAGGTTCTATCGGTGGCGCCGGGGAAACCAGGGGCTCCAACACAGGTGCGGAAACCGTTTGCTGATACAGCCCCTCATACGTGAGGCTGCGTCTCACGTCGTCGTGGTAGACGACGCCCGTCTGGGTGTTGACGCCGTCCTTCCGGTAATACCCGATCTTTGGATACAGCCCTTGATTTCGGTACGAGGTCGGCAGGTGAGTCTTCGGCACGACCAAATTCCCGTTGTGCCAGAGCTCGACGAATCCATCCAGGTCCGGTGACCATCGAACGTGAAACACGAACTGGTGCCAAATCCCACGCTGAAAACCAGGGAAATAAAACGTCTGTTGCGACCAGTTTGGCTCGTCTCCACCCCGGACGATGAGGCGGAATTGATCTTCCTTGCAATCGAAGTTGATCGGCGCCGGCCCCTGAACGACTCCGGGCAATCCCGTTTGATGCCACTCGGTGAAGACACACCATCCATAGGTAACTGGAAAGTCGGGTGGGAAGAACGTCGCCCAAGCCCACCACCATTCTTGGCCGGCGGCCTCGTTAGTGAGCGTCATAACCTGTGCGAGCTCGCCTGACCAGTTCGGGTTCACCTTGTCCCCAGGTCGGACTTCGAACCGGGCGGCGTGGGCTCCCTGAGTCACAACCTCCGGGACGACGGTCGCCCGGCCGGGTAGCGCATGCACCCATGTGCTGCCTGGCGGCGCCCACTGCGAGAAATCGCCTGTCTCGAAATCGCCCACCCATTCAGCGGCTTTCGCGGGAGCAGCGTACGAGCCCAACAAAGCTGCGAGCAGGGCAGCACCGACCATTGCGACCCGTAAGTAGGCGCGACTCCAGCGGCGACGATGAACGACCATTCAGAACCCCCGGCCAAGGTGAAATGCGACGGGGGTTCAAATCGGACGCCGTCAAGAGATTGGCCGTCCCTCGTTCGAGGGAAGACACACTGGGGGCGTCTACCGCGTCGTGCGGAAAACGACGATGAGGGTCGCTGGCCAGCCAGCAAAACGCTGCGCCGTGATATGAACGTTCACGGACTGCGGAAACAGGCGGCGAAAAGACGTCCTGGAAAGAAGCCAGATCGGCCACTCTTCATGTCCGAGTTGCCGCATAGTCGGGATCAGCGCCCTCCGTGGCAACCAATGAACGAGCGGCAACCTCGTATGGGTCTCGATCGGGAACCAACGGCTTGGTGTCGTTACAAATCCGGCCTTGGCGACCCGCACGAGCTCCGAGACGAATTGGCTCTGGTCTGCGCGCGCGCCGACGTGCTCGACGACGGCATTGCAGTGAACGACATCGAAGGACTTGTCTTCGAAAGGGAGGGCACGGCCGTCGGCACGGACGAACTTCACGCCTGCATAACGGGCCGAAAGTCCGCTGAGATCGTCGATTCCGACAGCGGTCACCTGATCAGGAAAGGGATACCGACGAAGGAAATAGTTCTCTCCTGGAAGGTCGTCGAACTTCGAGACGCCAACGTCGAGGACGCGTTCCCCTCGGCGAGGCGAAAAGGCTTGTTCGTATAGCCGCCACTTGCCTTCACGCGAGGCGAGCCCGTGGCGAAGGGCGAAATCGCGCAGAGCGTTGGCGACCGTCACCTTTCTGTCCCCGACACCATGTAACGCTCAACGCCGAGCGCTCGCGAGGACTGCTCGCTCATTGCGCTCCCATGAGGCGCCGGCGGGCGATCTCGTAGATCGCAAGGGTCCGCTCGACCATCAGTTCCATCGTGTACGCCTCTTCAACGCGTCGCCTCGCCGCCTCGCCCATCCGTCGCCGCGCTGCGGCGTCCGCGAGCAAACTCGCCGCCGCGCCCACCAGCGGGTCCACGGCTCCCGGAGGGACGAGAATCCCGTTTTCGCCGGGGCGGTCGATCACCTCCGCAATGCCGCCGATGTCGGCAGCGATCACCGGTAGCCCGCACGCCATCGCTTCGGGGAGCACGACGGGCGCCGGCTCTTCGTACTCCGTCGGGAAGAGGAAAAGGTCGGCGGCCGCCATATAGGTCGCGACCACGTCTGGCGGATGCGCCCCGGCGAAGAGAACCCGGTCCGAGACTCCGAGACCGGCGGCCAGCGTCTCCAACGCGCCACGGTCATGTCCTTCGCCGACGATCACGAGCCGTGCCGCTGCAAGATCGCGCAGCGCTGCAATCGCATGATCGAACCCCTTCGGCCCGGCCAACCGGCCCACGCAGAGAACAATCGCTCCGCCGTCGAGCCCCAACTTCGACCGCGCAGCGGCCTGAGGACGTGGCTGAAAGCGCCGAATGTCGATGCCGTTCGGGACGACGTGCATCCGCGCGGGATCGAGTACGAACGACCACCGCGTGCCCCGCAGCTGCTGGCGGGAAGCGACCATCGCCTCGCACGCTCGGAAGCGGTAGACGCCGCCGGGCGGAATGAAGTGTCCGCCGGTGACCCAGACGATGTGCTTCGCCTCGGCGATCCGTTGGGCGCCGTCCCCGCGTCTAGCGCGGCCCAACGCGGCAGCCACAAGCCCGAGGTAGTTCCCGTGGAACTTCACGGCGGTCGCGACGCGCCTGTGGACCCCGCGGCGCAAAAGCCCCAGCGCGCTCGTCGACTCCGAGTGGACCACATCGAAGGGGCGGGCGGCGTGGAGCTGCTCGAACTTCTTCGCCGAGGCGCGGAGCCACGCCCGGTGTCGCATGGGCAGCCGCTCGTAGCGCGTGGGCACCGGGACGAAATGCCAGCGGTTCCCTTCGTACTCCGCGACCTCGAGCCCCCTGGGATGGCGTGCGGTGATCACCTCGACCTCATGCCCTCGCTCGGCGAGTCCTCGCGCGAGGTCGGCGGTGTGGGCCTGCATTCCGCCGATTCCGTGCACGTAACCGGCGACGGTCACGATCGCGATCCGCATGGCCTCAGCTTGACCAATCACGTCGGCGACCGCACGATACGGCGACGGGGAGAGGAGGCGGGAACGCCGGCCAAAGTTCTGGTCATCTGTTTTGACGGCATGGAAGCGACGCTCGTGGAGCGCCTTGCACGCCGCGGCTCGCTGCCGACGTTCGCCGGTCTGGCGAAGCGCGGGACGACCTATCGGCTCGACAGCTGTCTGGACACGATTCCGGACGCGGTCTGGCTCGAGCTCTCGACGGGTCGTTCCGCGGGCTACCTCGGCTGCCATTGGCATCCGCGACAGGTCTTCGCGGGCGAAGCGCGCCAGCGCGCTCTTGAATTCGGGGACATTGAAGCGCGCGATTTCTGGCAGCACGCCTCCGAGGCAGGCCGGCGCGTGGCCGTTATCGACGTCCCGCAGACCGCTCCGTCTCCGGGCCTCAACGGCATCCAGTTGCACGAGTGGGGCACGCACGAGCGTCGCGGGAGCGCGCGCACCGACCCACCCGAGCTAGCGGCGGACCTCCTGGGGCGCCACGGGGCGCATCCGCTGGCTCACGACCAGGGGACGCTGTCCCGCTGCGACGACCACCCGGACACTCCGGAGGGATTCGCGCAACTTCGCGACGCGCTTCTCGCCGGTGCCGAAAAGCGGATGCACCTTTTTCTCGACCTTCTCGATTCGGAGAGCTGGGATCTCTTCGTCGGCACGTTCACCGAGGCCCATTGCGCCGGGCACCAGATGTGGCATCTGCACGACGCGCGCTCGCCGTGGCACGACCCGGACGCGCCTCTGGAGCTGCGGACGGCAGTCGAGCGCGTGTACGCCGAGCTCGATGCGGGACTCGCGGCGGTCCTGGAGAGGGCGGGACCGGAGGCGGACATCCTCGTCCTGCTGAGCCACGGCATGGACCTAAACCGGGGCGGCTGGCAACTCCTGCCCGAGCTCCTCGTCCGGCTCGGCTACGGATCCGGGCACGGCGTGACAAGTGCGGCGCGCAGCCGGCTCCCGGACCCGGTCAAGCGCGTGCTCAAGGCGATCATTCCCGGCCCCACGCGCACCCGCTTGCAGGCGGCTGCCGGGTCTCTACCGGAGCCGCTCGAGTCTCCTCGGACGCGGGCGTTGGGTGTGATGAATGGATTCTGCGATGCGATCAGGCTCAACGTCGCGGGACGCGACCCCTACGGCTCCGTCGAGCCGGGAGCCGAGTACGACGAGCTCTGTACCGAGATCGCCGCCGAGCTGGACGAACTGGAGAATCCGCTCATCGACGGTCCAGCCGTCAAGGAGGTCGTGCGAACGGTCGCTGTCTATGGGAAAGACGTCCATCCCAACCTTCCCGATCTCGTAATCCGCTGGAATCCGGACCAGCCCGTCATCGAGACGTTGCAGTCATCGCGTGCGGGAGTCGTCTCTCGCCCGGTACGCGTACGGCCGGTCCCACGCTCGGGCGATCACTCGGCGGAGAGCAGACTCTGGGCGTTCGGACCCTCCTTCTCCGCAGGCGAGACCGTTGAGGGAGGCCGCACCGTAGACCTGGCTCCGACCGTCCTCGAGCTGCTCGACGTCGCACGACCTGCGCAGCTCGACGGCCGCGCGCTCACCTCCCCCGCACTTCACGCCTGATTTGTCCGCACGCGTCCTCGTCATCGGTCTGGACGCCATGGAGGCAACCCTCGTCGACCGCTGGAACGCGGTGGGGGAGTTACCGAACCTTGCGAGGCTGAAGGACTCGGCCCGTAGCTTCGAGCTCGAAGGGCCCGTGGACGTTCTCCCCGACGTGGTCTGGCCGGAGCTCATCACGGGCCGCGTCGGCGCTTCGATCGGCTGGTACCGAGTGCCCGAGCAGCTCTTCAGCGGCGAGGCACGGCCGAGACCGATCCGAGCGGCCGATGTCGACCTGACCGCCGTCTGGGATCTGGCGAGCAAGGCCGGCCGGCTGGTGGCCGCGTTCGATGTCCCGTGGGCACCTCCGTCCCGCGGCACGAACGGGGTCCACGTCTGGGGCTGGGGTACGCACGACAAGCCCTTCGGAACCCGCAGCGACCCGGAAGCGGCGCTCAAGGGTCTCCGTAGCCACGGCGCGCACGCGGTCGCCCACGACCGCGCCGCGAAGTCGAGCTGCGACGACCACGACGACGAGCCAAGCTCGTACCTCGACCTCCTAGGGCGGCTTCACCGCGGTATCGAGACGAAGACCGCACTGGCCTGTGACCTGCTCCGGCGCGAGCCGTGGGACCTCTTCTTCACTGCGTTCTCGGAATCGCACTGCGTCGGGCACCATTTCTGGCACTTCCACGACCCCTCGTCGCCCTGGCACGATCCGGACGCGGCGCCCGAGCTCGTCGCAGCCGTCAAGTCCGTCTACTCGGCGCTCGACGGCGCAGTAGGCCAGCTGGTTGAGGCGGGCGGGCCCAACGCGATCTCGCTCGTCTTCACCAGCCACGGCATGGGCCCGGCGACCGGGGGCTGGCAGCTCCTCCCCGAGGTCCTCGTCCGTCTCGGGTACGGATCGGGCGGCGCGAAGACAACGAGTGTCCGCAGCCGGCTTCCGGAACCGGTCAAGCGTGTCCTGCGCACGGCAATGCCGGGTCGAGCGCGGCAGAGGCTCCAGGAGGCCGCAGGCTCGTTGAAATTTCCCCTCGAGTCGCCCGGGACTCGGGCCGTCGCGCTCAGGAACAGCCCGTGCGGGGCTGTGCGCCTCAACGTCAAAGGCCGCGAGCCCTTCGGAGCCATCGAGCCGGGCTCCGAGTTCGACGCCGCCTGCGCCGAGCTGATCGGAGAGCTCGAAGCGCTCGAGGACCCGGCGACGGGCAAGCCGGTCGTCGTTTCCGCCCGCCGGGCGGACCAGCTGTTCGGCGACCGCGCGCACCCCAACGTCCCCGACCTACTCATCACCTTCCGCCGTGACCTCGGCCCGATCGTCTCGGTTCGCTCGAGCCGAGCCGGCACCGTCTCGCTGCCCTTTCGCACGCCCTCGCTCCTTCGCTCGGGCGACCACGTGGCGTCGAGCCGTCTCTGGGTCACGGGCGCCGGCGGCCGGAACGGGGATCCCGGCCGCGGAAGAGCCATCGACCTCGCTCCAACCGTGCTGCGGCTCCTGGACGTCACTCCCCCCGACTCGCTAGACGGCCGCCCGCTGACCTCGGGCTGACCGGCGGGCGGCGAGCCGCCTCCGCACGCCAAGTCGGCCTCGCTGCGAGTGGAGAGCCGCCAGAGCGGTCGTCCGCTTCCGCTCCACCGCCGCCAGGAAGCCCGACCGCAGGCGAAGCGGAACTCGCGCGGGATCGACCTGAACCGGCAGGCCAGGCGAGAGGAGGAAGTGGGAAAGCAGCCGCGTGTACGGGCTCTCGAACGTCGGCTGGATCCAGGGCTTCCTCCCGACGTGATGGAGCAGGAGGGGAGCGGTTCCGTCCGCGTACTCGCACGCGAGCGGATCGCCGCGGGAGGAGATCAGCCCGGAGAACGGAGGATGGGGCGCAAGCCGACCCGGAAGCACCTCGACCTCGCATGGATTCTCGGCGCTCGCGAGAACGGCGTTCCAAACGTCCTGGTCGAGGTAATAGAACGGATCCTCCGGCCGGCCCTTCGTTTCCGTCGTTCGCAGGGGATCGACCTTCGCCTGGCCTGTGTGAACGATGCGGACGACCTCGAGGCCTCCCGCCCGAGGAACGGCGATCACCCCTGCGTTCACATAGCGCCCCCGGCGGAGCGGACCAAGATCGAGGACCTCGCTCCACTCGGGACGGAAGCGGTGTTTCACCGGGTCGGCAAAGGCTGCGATCGCGCCTTGCCGTGCCGGTGCGATCAGTGGCTCGAGGGGACGGAGGACGAGGACGTCGGCGTCGACCAGGACCATCACGTCGGCCGGCCGGGCGAGAGGTTGCTCGAGTTTCAACAGGTGCGGAGGCGCGTCCTCCGCCGCGGCGGGTTGCAGGGAAGCTACCCGACCGAGAATGTCGGCCTGCCACGCCTCGAGGCCGCAATCGTAGAAATGGACCGGGTCCTCGTGGCCCGCCGCGCGCAGCGAATTGACGAGCGCGACGGCCCCGAGGAAATGCTTCGCGTCGACCACCGCGTAGAAGGCGAGGGAAGAAGCCTTCATAGTCCCGAGGTATGGCGCGGCTTCGAATTGTGCAGGTGGGGGCGGGAGCCTGGGGCGGAAGCTGGGTGCCTGTGGTCCAGCAGTCGGTGGACTGGGAGCTCGCCGCGCTGGTGGACCTCGACCGAGAGACGCTGACGCGGGTCGGCGAGCGGACAGGGGTACCCGCGGAGCGCCGGTTTGGCTCGCTCGAGGACGCGCTGGCGGCCCGCGAGGCCGATGCGGCGCTGATTGCGGTTCCGCCCGTTGCCCATGCCTCCGTCGCGTCGGAAGCGCTCGCCGCGGGCCTGCACTGTCTCGTCGAGAAGCCGCTCACTCCAACCCTGTCCGAAGGGCAGGCGCTCGTCGAGGCCGCCCAGGCGGCAGAGCGCAGGCTCATGGTCAGCCAGCACTTCCGCTTCACGCCGGGCGCTCGGACGGTCCGGGACCTCGTGGCGGCCGGATCGATCGGGCGGGTCGAGGCGGCCTACGTGCGCTTCTTCCGCGCCCCTCTGTTCAAGGGATTCCGGCTCGAGATGGAGGAGCCGCTCCTGGTCGACATGGCCGTTCACCACTTCGATCTCGTGCGCGGCGTGCTCGGCTTCGAGCCCGAACGGGTCTACATGCGGAGCTTCAATCCCAGCTGGAGCCCCTTCAAGGGCAATGCGGCGGCGAGTGGGCATCTCGAGAGGATCGACGGGCCGCTCGTCTGCTACGACGGGAGCTGGGTTGCCCGTGGGCCGGAGACCGCTTGGGAAGGCAACTGGTCGATTCACGGGGACGCCGGTTGGATCGGCTGGAACGAGACCCAAGTGCTCCTCGCACCGCCCGGCGTGAGGCTCGAGCGAACCCTGCGGCGCCGCATCCGCCGGAGACCGGTGCCGGCCGTCGTGCCTCTCCCTCCGGTCGAGGCCGAGGGGCGCATCGGGGTCCTTCGCGAGCTTGCCCAGGCGATCATGAACGGGCGCGAGCCGGAAGCCAACGGCCTCGACAACCTCGCGAGTCTCGCTCTCGTTCACGCGGCGATCGAATCCACGCGGACAGGCGAGATCGTCGACGTGGCTCCCTAGGTTGCACGGCGAAGGCGCCTCGGCACGAGGCGGCGCGGCCATGGGCGGCCGGCGGCGTGCGGCGCGACGATCGCCGGGATGACCATGAGCGCCCAGATCGTGAGGACGAGCTTCGGGCGCGGCAGGAAGGGCGCCATCAGGCAGTTGACCATGAACATGAACCACGTCGCGAGTGCCCAGATGACGAGCGCGCGCTCGTACCCGGCGCTCGCCCGGATCCGCCGCCACGTGTCCCGAACGAAGACCGCCATGACGAGCAGGAGGCCGCCGAGCGCGAGGACGCCGCCGCCGGCAAGGACGAACACGTAGCTGTTGTCCGGGCCGCCGACGACCGGATAGACGCGGCCCTCGAAGAGGAACGTCGACTCCCGCCCGAAGCCGCTTCCCAGCAGCACCTCATCGGCCTGGAGCGCGCCGCTCGGCACCTCGCCGAGCTCGACGGGCCGGTTCCCGAGCGGGAGGAACGGGAACGGCGGGACCGCGCGCTCGAGATGAACGCCGTCCGCGTAGGCCGTCACCTTCCGCGGTGACCGCGTCCGGATGACCGCGCGCATCCGCCGCGTCGCGTCCGAGCTGATCACCCATGTGAACGAGTATCGCTTCGGCTCCGTTGTGAGAACCACCGGGAGATTTCCCTGCGCGAGCCCCTCGCCGTTCGCGTCGTACTCCCAGATGCCGAGGTTGAGGCGCTCACCGCCTTCGGCGCCCTTGAGCCACAGGGAGAACGTCCATGCTTCGCTAGGGAGCGCTGGGGCGAACGGGGAGTACGGCCCCTGATCGGCGTTCGAGCCGTCCGTCGTGAAGGAAAGCGAGTGGCTGCCGTAGACGGCTTCGAGCGGCGGGTTCGCGATGTTGCCGCCTTGGTTCCTCCAGCCTCCGGTCCCGAACTCGAAGTTGCTGTCCGGGAGGGCGCTCCGCGGCGATTCGCGCTCGAAACGTTCGACGCGCGCCTCGTCGGCGAGAACCGTCACCGCCTGGGAGAAGCTCGCCGTGCGAACGAGCGCGCGAACGCCGACCGCGGTCGGGTCCTCGATGCGCGTCGTCACGGAGTACCGCCCCGGCGCGACGGTCAGGCTGACCGGAGCGTTCGTCTGTGCGATACCCTGGTCGCGCGCGTCGTAGGCCCAGAGTGAGACGGTGACGCGCTCACCGCCTTCGGCGCCCTTGAGCCAGACCGAGAAAGTCCAGTTCTCGCCCGCTTTCGTCGGGATGAGCTCCGAGTACAAGCCCTGGTCCTCGTTTCGCCCGTCGGTCGTCATCCGCAGCGTCAGGTGCCCGAAGTTCAGGTTGTTGGACGGCACCGTGCTCAGTTCTCCGCCCTGGACCAGCCAGCCCCTCGTGCCTCCCTCGAAGCTCCCGTTCGTGAGCACGTTCGGCGCGGTGTCGTAACGGACGACACCCGGGCGGATCGGCGGCTCGCCCCGGAAGCCGCCGAGCGCCGCGCCGATCGCGCGCAGGCGGAAACGGACGCTCTGGTCCTCTAGCGGATTGGCGCTGACGCGGTCGGCGAGCGTGGGCCCGAAGCTTGGGACCGCCAGAGCGACGCCAGCGAAAACGGCGACGGCGAGCGGCGCCCAGAGCGGCCACAGCCGGCGGACGTTGCGGCGCATCTGCGGCAGCGCCCACACGAGGACCGGGAGGATCGCGAGGAGCGCGACGAACGACGTCCGGCTGAAGCTGAGGACGACGCCCAGCGACGCGAGCACCGCGACTACGAGGTGAAGCACGTGCCGACGACGGTCGCGGTCGAGGTCGAGGTTGAGGAGGGCGAGGATGAGCGCGCCGCCGAGGTACATCGCGGTTAGGAGCGCGAGCGTCCGCGTCCCCCCGGTCGACAAGATACGGATCGGGGTCTGGGCGGTGTCCGTCGCCAAGTGGTAGGTCGCGAGCGCGGTCTGCCAGAACGTCCCGGCATAGAAGACGGCGGTGATCGCGCGGTACAGATCGCGCGGCCTCGTCCCCGCGACGGCGGCGGCGATTGCCGCGTACAGCGCAAGCCGGGCCGGCTGGCCGATAAGGCTCGAATCCCAGCGGACATGACCGCGCCCGATCCCCGGAACGAGTGCGAGCGCGAAGACGAGCACGGGCCAGCCGACGAGCGGTGTACGGAATGCCGGCCGGTCCTCGCGCGCCTGGACGAGTCGCCCGATCGCCCAGCAGCCGACGGCAAGGGCCACGATCACGTCCGCAACGAAAATCGAGACCCCGCCCGGTCCGCTGAAGGACTCATCGAGCTGCGGCGCCGCCGTCAGCGGGAGCGCGAGCGCTGCCGTGACGAGGACGAGCGGAGCGAGCTCAAGGGGCCGGGTGAGGCGCTCGGCGAGGACGCCGCCCGCGGGCAGCGCGGGGGCGTTCATCGAGCGGCTCCTGGGCTGACACCGCGCCAGCCGCCCCAGATCGGGCGGACGATGCTGCGGGCGAAGACCGCCGTGGCTGCGACGTAGGCGAACGCTCCTGCAGCAGTCAGGATCGCGAGCTCGGCCGCCGGGCCGAACGGCTCCACCACCGGGAGGAGAGCAACGAGCGCGGCCGCCAGGACGGCGCCGCAGAGGAGCGAGGGGGCAAGAGCGCGCCCCAGTTCTGCGAGCGACCCGTCCAGCAAGCGCAGCGACCAGGCGAGCCGGACGACGCCGCAAGTGACGAGGGCGAGGAGCATCGCCCCTGCGGCGCCGGCGAGCCCGTAGGCGGGCGCCAGGATGAGGAGCGCGGCGAGAGAGACCGCGACCTGCGCACCCCCGAACACGAGCCCGAGCTGCGGACGCCCGACGCCCTTGAAGATGTCCCCCGACGGCGCGACGAGGGACTTGATGAGGCCGTAGATCGCCAGGATGCGGAGCGGCGTCACCGCCGCGCGCCACTCCTCGCCGAGCAGCGCGAGGACGACCGGCTCCGCCGCTACGACAAGCCCGATGCTTACCGGAAGCGCGAAGAGCGCGATGCGCTGGAGGTTCTGGAGGTACGCGCGCAGCACTCGATCGCGCTCGTCTCGCAGCAACGTATAGACGGTGAACATGGCCCCGCTGACGACGTGGCCGATCACGTAGTTGGGAAAGTCCGCGAGCCGGAACGCGACGGCGTAGATCCCGAGCGACGCCGTACCGAGCAAACGTCCGAGGACGATGTTGTCGACCGAGTTGTTCGCGATGTTGACGACATTCGTTGCGCTGACGAAACGGCCGTAGCGGAAGAGCTCCCTCGCGGTCGCCAGGCTCGCGAGCCGGAGGCTCGGCCGCCACGACACGAACAGCCAGTAGAGCGCCGTCTGGACCGCGGATCCGGCCAACTGCCCGAAGACGAGGCTCCAGACGCCATAGCCTCCAAACGCAAGACCGACCGAAACCGCGACCTGGACGAGGGCTCCGGCGACCTCCGCCTTCGCCCGGGAGCGGAAGTCGATCTCCCTTTCGAGCAACGCCGACGGCACCGTGCCGAAGCTCCGGAGGACGAGCAGGAGCGCGAGGACGCGAATCACGTCGGTTAGAGCTGGGGTCTCGAACGCGGTCGCGAGGAGCGGCGCGACCGCGAACACGACGGCGTAGACGGCCGCTCCCGCCGCGACGGTGAAGACGAACGCCGAGGAGGCAGCCTTCGCGAGCGAGCCGCGGTGGTAGACGAGCGCAGCTCCGATCCCGGCGCCCTCGAGCTCGAATGCAACGGTCAGCGCTACCCACGCGAGCGCGATGAGCCCGAATGCCTCGGGCTCGACTAGCCGTACGAGGACGAGCGTCGCGAGCATGGCCGCGACGTTGCGGCCACCGTAGCCGACGGCGACCCAGCCGGAGCCGCGCAGGATCCGGCGGTCGAGCTGAGCGTCCGAAGGAGTCGCGACGCTCACCGAACCGTCCTTCCCGGCAAGGCCCGGCCCAGGCGGGCTCGCGCGACCTCGCGCGCTGCGAGGCCGAGGAAGCTCACGTTGCCCACGACGTAGCGCCGCAGCAGCCGCCGAGGCTCCTGCGCAAGGCGAAAGCTCCATTCGAGCCCGGCGCGCCGAGCCCAGACGGGCGCGCGGGCCACACGTCCGGCGAGGACATCGAAGGCGCCCCCGACGCCCATGGTGAAGGTCACGCCGAGCTGCTCGCGGTGTCTCGCCTGAAAGAGCTCCTTCTCGGGAGTGCCCAACCCGATGAAGAGCATGTCGGGTCGGGCCGCGGCAATACCGGCGACCACGGCCGGCTCTTCGTCGGGAGCGAAGAAGCCGTCCCGCTTGCCGGCCAGGCAAAGCGTGGGATGGCGACGGACGACCTCAGCGGCCGCAGCATCGAGTACCTCTGGCTGCGCCCCCAGCAAATAGACGCGATAGCCGCGCTGCTCCGCCAACGCCAAGAGCTCCTCCATGAGGTCGATTCCCGCGACCCGCTCCGGAAGGCGGCGGCCGGCGAGACGCGCGGCCCAGACGACCGGCTGCCCGTCCGCCGTTACGAGGTCGCAGTCCCTCAGCGCGGCGGCGAGCTCGGGATCCTTCTGTACTCGCACGGCCTTCGCGGCGTTCACCGAGGCGTGCGCGAGCGGTCGACCAGCGCTGATGGCGGCATCGACCCGCCCCACCGCTTCCTCGAGCGACAGCGCGTCCAGGGGCACGCCGAAGAGGCCGGTGCGTCCGTTCAGCGCTGGGCGGGTTCCCGCCGATTCCAGTAGCGCAGCCTCCCAGGCAGCGGTGACGCCGTCCCAGGAGAAAGACGACCGCGCGTAGTCACGGCAGCGAGCCCGCAGCTCGGGCCCGACGAGGGGAAGTGCGCGCGTCAGCGCGCCGGCGAGGGAATCCGCGTCCGGCCCAGCCGCGACCAGGCGCTCGTCGAGCGGGCGAAGCAGCTCGGGGTTCGCGCCGACCGGCGTCGCGACCACCGGCGTCCCACAGGCGAGGGCCTCGACGGTTGCGAGCCCGAAGCCTTCATATACCGCCGAGGGCATGACGACGAGGTCCGCCGCCCGGTACCAGTCGTGCAACGCCTCCTCGGAGACCCTTCCCAGGAACGAGACGCGATTCGAGACGCCGAGCTCGCGGGCGAGGCCGGTCAGCTGGGCCTCGAGCCTGCCCGCTCCGGCCACAGCGAGTTGCGCGGACGGGAGCCGCGCGAGCGCCTCCAGCAGCACGTCGAGCCCCATACGCGGCTCGAGACGGCGGGCGGCGAAGAGGAGCGGCCCATCCGGGTCGATCCCGAGGCGAGCGCGCGCAGCCTGGACGCCGTCGCCTGGGGAGAACTGCTCGGGGTCAACGCCCCCGGACACGAGCGAGATCTTCGGCTCGAGCCAGGGACGCCCCGCGACCGCCAGCGAGCGGCTGTACTCGCTGAGGACGAGGACGCGGGCGGAGCGCCGCAGGGCGACCGCCTCCAGCGAGTCGAGCACAGGAGCCAAGGCGCGCGCCGCTAGGCCCTCGACGGTCGCCGGCCGGCGGCCCGCGAGGTAACGCGCTTCGCGTGCGGGCGAGGCGTGGAAGACCGTGACGAGAGGCGCCCCGGTCCCGGCTGCGCTGAGACCAGCGGCAACGGTCGGCTGGTGGGCGAGGACGACGTCGAACCGCTCGGCACCACGGCCTGCTCGCCAGGCGGCGGCAACGTCGGTGAGGGTCTGCGGCAGCGGCGAGCGCGGAAGCTTGCGCCTGACGAGCAGGCCGTCTTCGCGGGACTCAAACGGCTTTCCGGCGGCGCGGGGAACGAGGACGGTGACATCGTGGCCCCTGTTCGCCAGCGCCTTCGCGGTGTCCGTGGCCACACGGGCTGAGCCGCCAACCTGATCGGGAAACCACTGGTCGGTCGCGACGAGAATGCGCAGGCCGCTCACGCCAGCTCCTCAGCCACCAGCCCGAGAAGCCGATCGGCTCGCCCGTCCAGAGTGTTTTCGGCGGCGAGCGCCCGTCGCCGTGCCCGATCCTCCCCGCTTGTACGGGCAAGCGCCGCCTCGACCCCCGCGGCGAACTCGGCTGCCGAGGAACAGACGAGGACGTCGGGCTCCATGCCGGCGAGCTCCGGAACCCCGCTCGCGACGACGGGCTTGCCGGCTGCGAGGTACTCGAAGACCTTCAGTGGAAAGCAGCTACGCGTATACGGATTGAGCTGGTACGGAATGAGACCCACGTCGAAGGCTGCGACGTACGGTGGAAGCTCCGCATACGGCTTCGGCCCGACCCAGCGAACGTTCGCCAGTCCAGACAGCCCGGCAACTCGCTCCGCCAGGCGTGGCGTAGCCGGGCCGACGAGCAGGAAGGTCCAGTCGGGCCGTGCCCGGGCGAGCGACTCGAGCAAGTCGAGGTCGACCTTCTCCGGGACGATGTTCCCGACGAACCCGAGCACGGGGCGCGGCAGGTCCGCAGCCTCGGGAGCGGCCAGCGATCGGTCGGTGGCAGGAGCGAAGCGTTCGAAATCGGCGGCGTTGGGCGCAAGGTATGTCCGCGCGTTGCGCCGGCTCTGGCGGTCGAAGAGCGGGCGCGTCGTGGCAAAGACGAGCCGCGCGCCGGCTGCGGCCTCCTCGTCGCCCGCGGCGACCACCGCGCGGCGGCGTTCGTCGGGTCCGACCTGCTCGACGTAGTCGTCGACGCAGTCGTAGACGGAAAACGCTTCGCGGCAGCGGCCGCTCAGGTTGGCGGCACACGGGTCGTAGACCCACAAGACGACGGGCTCGGGGAGCGCGCGCGCAACCCGGCGCACGAGCACGCGGGTGACCGCGCCGTTGACCCGACCGGCAATCCGGTAGCGCTGGCCCCACGGAAGCACGTTGAGCGCTTTGCGAACCATGACTCCTGGAACGACGGACTCGCCGCCGACCAAGCGCCGGAAGAGCGACCGGCGGGGGCCGCGCACAAGCCGCCAGAGGTGCTTTCCCAGAAACTGGCTCGTCTCGAGAAAGAGGACCCGATGCCCGCGCTGCGCGGCACGGAGCATGATCTGCTGCCGGTTGGTGGGCAGGGCGGCGTCCCAGTCCTCGGACGAGACGCACACGATCGAGAAGACGCGTTTCGCCATTAGACGACGCCTTCGGCCCGAGCTGCGAGGAAGTCGGCCGCCTGAGCTTCTGGGGACGCGAGGGCTCGATCGTAGGTAGCGAAGACGGCCCGCGCGTAGGCATCTCGGCCGAAGCGGACGGCGGCGGCGGGCCCCGCGGCGGCCATACGGCGGCGCCGCGCTGGGTCGGCCAGGAGAGCGCCGACTGCGGCGGCGAGCTCGCGGGGCGCTCGCGGAGGCACCACGATCGCGGCGCCGGCCGCCTCTGCGACCTCTGCCGCGCCGGCAGCCGAGGTCGTGACGGCCGGGATCTCCGAGGCCATGGCCTCGATCAGCGGAATCCCCCACAGGTCGTACCGCGTCGGCAGCACGAGGACGTCTGCCTCTGCGAACACCGTCTGCGGCATTTGCGTCGCGCCGATGAAATGAACGCGAGCTTCGACGCCGAGGTCGCGAGCGCGGGCGAGATACCGCTCGGCCTGCCCACCGCCGAGCACCGCCAGATGCGCGTTCTCGGGAAGACCCACGAGCATCGAGATGGCGTCCACGAGGCCCTTACGCTCGAACGCGTGGCCGACGAAAAGCAGCAGGTGGCCGTCGGGCGGCACGCCCAGGCGCTGGCGAAGCCCGCTGGGGCGGGCTGAGCGGAAGGCCTCGAAATCGACGGGCGGCGGGATGACGTCGATGAGCTCCTCAGGGGTACCGAACGTCTCGACGAGGTCGCGCCGCACCGCTTCGGTCACCGCAATGGCTCTCCGAAAGCGACCGGGCCGGAACTGGAGGCTCTGAACGACGCGGCCAAACCCAACCAGCGGCCTCGTCAACGGGGCCAACGCTGCTCGCGCGCGCGCCAGGCGGAAATCGCGACCCGCGGCAGCAGGCCAGTGACGCTGCGCGGCGGCGACGACCTCGTGGACCTCGACGATGTCGTGCTCCCAGGCATCCGGGCCGATGACGTGAACGAGGTCGTAGCTCGAGCGCTCCCGCCGTAACGCCCGCGTAGCGCGAGCCGAGAACGAGATGCGCTCGAGCGGCGCGTCGAGACGGCCTTGTCCAACGACCAGCGGCCGAATGTCGTGGATCGTGAAGCGTTCGTCAATCTCGGACCTCGCCGCGTCGCAGTAGCAGTGGACCTCGGCTCCCTCGGCGGCCAGCGCGTTGGCGAGGAAGAGGCCGTCGCGCTCGAGGCTTCCGGCCAGGCTGAACTTCCGGTACACCAGCGCGACGCGCACCGTCAGGCTTCCTCTCGCCTCGTCACGGCATAGAGGTCGCGCCAGCGCGCGACGATCGACTCGTCGGCTGCAAACTCGTTCACCCGGGTCTTGGCCGCCCGGCCCATGCGCAAACGGAGCTCACCGTCGGCCAGGTCGCGAATCCGAGTAGCCAGGCCCTCGACGTCCTCAGGATCGACGAGATACCCGGAGCGACCGTCCTCGACGAGGTCGGCCACGCCCCCGACCCGGGTGGCGAGCACGGGAAGGCCGAATGCCATTCCCTCGAGAACGGCCATCGGCAAGCCTTCGCGCCGGGACGGAAGGCAGAGGACATCGGCACCGAAATAGCGTGCAGCGAGCTCGTCCCGGTCCCTGACTCCGGCAAAGCGCACCGAGTCTTCGAGGGCCCGCGCGCGAACACGCCGGCGCAGAAGCTCTTCCTCGCCCGGATGCTCTTCCCGACCCACGAGCTCGAGCGTGGCATCGACGCCGCCTTCCCGAACGCGGGCCAGCGCCTCTACGAGCTCGAAGCACCCCTTTCTTTCGCCGTACCGCCCAACGAGCAGGAGCCGCAAAGGCCCGCCCTCGGTTTGCTCCCGTTCCCGCGTGGGTGCAAGGCGGACTGGGTTCGGGATCCAGCCGGCTCGAATTCCGATCGTTCCGAGCAGGGCCGCCGAGGAAGGCGAGAGGGCGATGCACTCCTCCGCGAGAGCGGAGGCGACGCCGAGCAGGCGCCTTCGCGACGGGGAGCGCACGGCATCCTCGAGATCCGAGCCGTGAATGTGTGCGATCGCGCGGCGGCCCGCGAGCCGCGCGAGGCCGAGGAGCGCTGCATCGCGCGCCAGCCCCGTCGGCGTGCAGGACACGCAGAAGTGGAGGACGCGCGGCGCGCGGGCGGCCCACGCCGTGAAGCGGGCGACGAGCAGCGCCTGCCGCAGAGCGGCGGCGACCGACCAGCGCCCGCCGACGCCGGCTTGCGGGCGTTCCAGGTCAAAGGTCTCGTAGCGGACCTCGAGCTCGCGCTGGTGCTCGAGCAGCCACTCGGCCACGCTGGCCACCCCGCCAACCTGCGGCGGCAGAGGCGCGACGAGGCCGAGCCGTGGGGCAGGACGCCCGGTCGTGCGAGCGAGGAGGTCCGCTGCGCTCGCCATCAGTACGCCTTCTGGGCTCGGAAGACCGCTGGGATCGTCCGGAGGATCAAAGAAAGGTCGTTTTGCAACGACCAGCCCGTGACGTAGAGGTAATCGAGCTTGGTCATCTCCTCGAACGGGATGTCCGTGCGCCCGACGACCTGCCAGAGGCCGGTCATCCCGGGCTTGAGCTTCAGCCGGTCCCGCGCCCAAGCGTGGACGAACTCGTCCTCGTCGAGAATCAGCGGGCGGGGGCCGACCAGAGACATCTCCCCCTTGATTACGTTGATGAGCTGCGGCAGCTCGTCGAGGGAGTACCGGCGCAGGAAGCGGCCAGCCCGGGTGACGCGCGGATCGGACGGGATCTTGAACATCCGCCCGTCACCGCCGTTCTCTGCGTGCTTGTTCAGGTGCGCGTACTCAGCCTTGCGCTCGTCGGCGTCCGCCGCCATCGTCCGGAACTTGTAGATCCGGAAGGTCCGGTCGCCGGCGCCCATGCGCAGCTGCCGGTAGAAGACCGGGCCCGCCGAGTCCAGCTTGATCCAGACGGCTACGACGACGAAGAACGGCGCGAGGAAGAACAAACCGCAGGCGGACCCGACGAGGTCGACGGTCCGCTTCAGGAACCGCGACGAGCGCGCGAAACAAAGTGAGGGCAGGCCGACGAGCGGTAGGCCCTCGACCGTGTGGATCCCGACCGACGGGCCGACGATCTCGAACAGGCGCGGCACGATGTCCACCTGGACGTCAAGGTCCTTGAGCGAGCGGATGAGGTCGAGCGTCGACTCGTGGGTCTCGTTCGAGAAAGCGATCACGACGCGCTCGATGTCGAACAGCTTCACGATCGCCGGCAGGCGGTCGGGCGGGCCGAGGAGCGTCAGGTGCTCGAGGTCGGGGCGCCGGTCCTTCGGCGCCGCGTCGATGAAGCCGACGAGGTTGATGCCGTACTCGGGGTGCTGGAGCAGCTTGCGCGCGACGAGCTGGCCGACGTCGCCCGCGCCCACGATGACGGTGTTCTGCTGGTATGTCAGCCGGCGGCGGCAGAACCCGCGCGCCCCAGCGCGGGCGAGGACGACGAGGCCGATCGCGGACAGCCAGAAGACCGCAAGCTTCACGAAGTCGACGTACGCCAGCTTCGTCACCCAGGCGCCGACGAAGAGCACCCAGGAGCCGACGGTGACCAGGTGGAAGACGGCCACGACCTCGTCGGCGGTCGAGTGGTCGGCGCGCTCCTCATCATGGTCGTACAGGCCGTAGACCTTCGCCGCCACGATCCAGACCGGCACAGTCGCCAGGAAGATGATCAGCTCGCCGAGCGTATTGACTCGGCCCATGTCCCCACCGGCCGGCCCGATAATGATCTCGGCCAGCGCGAAGGCGAGCGAGAGGCCGAGGATGTCGGCGAGAAGGAGCATCCGGCGCACGAGCCAGCCTCGGCGCCGCACGACGGCGGTCCTGCGCCGGCGCTCGAGGATGGCGAGCGTCCGCTCGTCCAGCACCGAGGCGATGTCGTCGTGGACGAGAGTGCCCTCGAGGAGGGCGGCATGCTCCGTCGCATTCATCGCGTCGGCGCCTCCTTGCGTGCACGGCCGAAGAGGCCGCCGACGAGGGCGTTGCGAATCCCTTCCGCCGAGACGGGTTCCTCGCCCTCCTCCCAGCCGGCGTCGGTGAGCACCAGGAGGTGCTCGTCGCGGTAGGAGACGAGCACGACGGGCGTGTCCGCCTCGCGGGCGAACGCGGCGGCGGCCTCGGCTTCCTGCTCGTTGTCGACGACGATCGCGTCCGGCGCGAGCGACCGCAGGAGTCCGGCGGTGTCGCCGCGGCCGGCGGGAAAGACGCGCACTTCGGCGATGTCCTCGAGCGTGTGCGCGAGCGCCTCGCGGAGCATCGGGACGCTGGAGAGGACGGCTACCAAGGGTTGACTTCGCTTACGGACAGGAGGCTCGGCCTCGCTCATGCGCTCGTGCCCGCGGTGAGTGCGGGCTCCTCGGCTTCGAACGCGGACTCGTAGAACACTGCGGCCGCACGCCTCGAGGGCAGGCCGAGCTTCTGGAGGATGTTCTGCATGTGCCGCTTGACGGTGAACTCGGAGATGTAGAGCGCCTGCGCGATCTGCCGGTTCCGCGCGCCGCGGGCAACGTAGGACAGAACCTGGCGCTCGCGAGGCGAGAGCGCGGCTGCCTTCTCCCTGGCACGGTCTCGCTCCTCGAGCCCGTGCAGGGCGCCGATCATGAGCGTCGCGAGGTCGCGGGCAAGCGGAGCCTCGCCCCGCGCCACTCCTCGTAGCGAGCGAACCAGCCCGGCCGGCGAGATCTCCTTGTGCAGGTAACCGCTCGCTCCCGCCCGGATGGCCGCGAGCACGGTCGCCGGGTTGGCCTCGAAGCTCCAGACGATCGTGTGCGTGGGACAGGCCTCAGAGAGGCGCGCCACCGCCGCCACTCCGCCCGAGGGCGGCAGGTTGAGGTCGACCAGCGCGATGTCGGGACACTCGTCCGCGACGGCCGCGACAACGTCCTCGAGGCGCGTCGCCTCGACGACGACGAAGTCGCTCTCTCGGGCAAGCAGGTTTCGCACGCCCGCGCGAAAGATCGGCAGCGAGTCGGCGACGAGGATCCGGGTGCGCCTCACCCCGCCTCCCCAGAACCAAAGGTCAG
This sequence comes from Gaiellales bacterium, assembly GCA_040878265.1. Taxonomy (GTDB): domain Bacteria; phylum Actinomycetota; class Thermoleophilia; order Gaiellales; family Gaiellaceae; genus JBBDMP01. Next base: position 22,538 of record JBBDMP010000103.1, read on the forward strand.
GCCCTTACGCGGTTGCTCAATCGGTACCGCGTGGTGCCCCGCCACAGGCCGCATGCCGCTCCCCTCCGTTACTCCCGCCCAACTCCCCTACACGAGAATAGTGCTTGCTCCCGGAGGAACCATCAATAGGCCGACCGGCCTATCTGTGGACGACCGGGCATCCTTCCCGTCCGCACTTTCCGACTACTGTTGCCATTGTAAGAGATTTTTGAACCATGTTCCATGGCCCGAGCGGCCGGTGGAAGCTGTGCAAAACCTCGGATATCATCGGACACCTGTTCTGCGGCATCGGTAAGCGTTTGTCCCCAAAAACCAGCCAGATCCTGCTCCCACTGGTCCTGCTGGTCTTCGGGCTCACGTTGGCGCCGGCCGCGGCCGCCCAGGAACAGCCCATCGACGAGACGGCGCTCGCCGACCAGTACAAGGAGACAATTCCGACCGCTTCGGGGCCGAAGATCACGGGCGGCGACTCGAACGGACCGACCACGCCACTCCCGCCTGGCGTCGCTGCCGTGCTCACGCAGGCCGTCGGAGAGAAGGACGCGAAGCGCCTCGAGGAGGTGGCGACCTCACCCCGCTTCGGCGCTCCCGCGCACGCCCCCGACGAGGGCGGGCTTCCGGCGTCGAGCGACACCCCGAACGCGGTCTCGGCAGCGGTCAGCGCGCTCACGGACGAGAGCGGCGGGTCGCTCCTGCCGCTGCTCCTAGCGGTCGTCCTTTCGACGGGGGCGCTGTTCGGCGCCGCCGTCTACCGGCGCCGCCAGCGAACTGTCTAGCCCACGCCCGAACACCACGGGCGCGGCGAAGGCGAGCATCGCGAAGACGAAGAAGTAGTACATCTGCATGGTCAGGTAGAAGGCGTTCGCCGCCAGCGTGCCCGCAAGCGCCGCCGTGAGCCCCCAGGCAAGCGGCCGGACAAGCGCGAGCCTCGCCCCGAGCCGGTGCAGAACTTTCAGCCGCCGCAGCAGGTAGGCGAGATAGGCAACGAAGAGGGCGAGCCCGATGAGGCCGCTCTCGGAGATAACGGCGACGTAGTACGAATGCGGGCCCCAGTTCGTCCGGCCGGTGACGAACTCGAAATACGTCGAGAAGGTGTTCAGGCCCCGTCCGAAGAGCGGATTCCCCTCGAGCACCGGCGGCAGAAGCTCGTAGAGCTCGAGGTGGGCACGGCCCCCGCCGCCCTCGAGGCTGGTCCGCGCGCGCAGAACCGTCTCGAAGAAGCCGGCCCGCTGCGCGACGAACAAGGCGACGACACCGGCAACGGCGCCTAGCGGCACGAGCACCCGCGGCGAGACGAGCCGCCGCCCGTAGGGCAGCGCGAGCACGAGGAGGCCCACCGCCAGCCCCAACGCGCCGCTGCGCGAGAGCGTCGCGAGCTCGGCGATGAGCAGGAACCCCAGCACCCCGGCAAGCGGCAGTCGCCAGCGATGGTCCCGGTCGAGCCGCAGGTAGAGGGGGAAGAGAACGAGCAGCGGCACGACAAGCATGACCGCGAGGTGGTTCGGGTCGAGCGTGAGGGCATTCGTGCGGTACACCTCGGCGTCCCCGACGAGCCCGAAGACGTTGATCCCGCCCCGTTGGTACGCACCGATCGGCGAGAGCACCGCCCGGTCGAGGTTGGCGCCGCTCGTCTCCGCCACCGCGAGCTCGAGCAGGCCGTAGGCCGCGTTCGCGGTGAGCCCCGCGACGAACCAGCCGAGCGTGCGCCAGT
>JBBDMP010000104.1:0-24088 GCA_040878265.1 Gaiellales bacterium
AGCTCGCGAACTCCTCGAGCGCGAGCCCGCTCACGGTGGAGATGTCCTCGTAGAGCAGGAGGACGGCAGCGGGCGGGGGCGCCTGGCCGGGCGGCGGCGTCCATCCGCCCACGTCGAAGCCCAGGTCGGCGTCGGCAGCGCGCCGCCAGGCGAGGAGGTAGGTGTAGGGGTTGACGACGCCGTCGTAGCCCATCCAGATGAGGCCTGACGGGTGCACCTCGAAGTGGAGATGCGGCGGCGTCCCTTCGGCATCGCCCGACGTGCCCACGAAGCCGACCACGTCCCCGGCCTCAACACGGGCGCCGTCAACGGCGAGCGGCGAGAAGGCCGAGAGGTGCGCGTAGTAGTACTCGTTGCCCTCGTCGTCGCGGAGCCAAAGGCGGTTGCCGCCGATGCCGTTCCAGCCGACGAGGAAGAGCGTCCCGTCGGTGACGGCGAGGAGGGGAGCGCCGAGCGGAGCAAAGATGTCGTTGCCGTGGTGCCAGCCGGTCGTAGCGCGTCCGGCGCCGAAATCGTCCGAGAACGAGGCGGGCCCGTACACGGGGAAGACGAAGCCTTCGGTCGTGACCTGAGGCTCGACCCCGGGCGGCGGGTCCTTGACGATCGGCGGCTGCACGGGCGGTTGAGCCCCGGGCGGAGGCGGAATGGGCTCCGGGACGGGCGGCGGCACCGGACTCGCCTTCGGAGGCTGGGCTTTCGGCGCGCTCGCGGCCGCCTCCGCGTAGCCGACGAGGATCTCGCTCCCGGCAGGCAGCCCGCCGTGATCTGCCGTCAGGTGAACGTGCAGGCCGACGACGAAGCGCCGCTGGCCGAGCCGACTGCCCTCCTCGCGGACAATCGCCTGCTCGAGCAGGACCGCGTAGCCCCAGTCGCCGAGCGCGACGCGCGCGTTCGGAGCCGCCTGGACGGGCTGGCCGAGAACGGTCACCACCTCGAGCGCTGCGGCGCCGTAGCGCCCGGTTCCCCGGGTACCCGACGCCCGGGCGGACGCTGCGAGCCGTACCGACCCAACCGTAATCTCGCCCGCGAAGAGCGAGACGGCTGCGACGGAAAGATCTGCTGCGGCGGAAGCGGAGCCGCCGTCAATGTCGCCCCGAGTGCCGCCGGAGATCGGACCGGTCGAGACCACCCCCTCGCCGTAGCCCCAGCTCGGAACCGATGCGGCCGCCTGGGGCGGCGACGAGATCGCGCCCGCGGCCGTGGCCTTGCCGCCCGGCAGGACGACCTTGACCCCGAACGCCGCGGCCGAGGAGGCGGGCGTCGCGCCCGCAGCTCCCGCGGCTCCGCCGGCGGCCGAGAGGAGAACGAGCAGGAGGACTGAGACCCCGAGTACGACCCGTACGGGCACAGTCTGCAGGTTAACGCGGCGGCAAGGCATCGTGGTCATAATCGGCGGCCCGGTGACAGCACACGAGACACAGGCGATCGAGGCGCTGCTCCAGGAAGAGCGTACGTTTCCGCCTCCCAAGGAGTTCCGCACTTCCGCGCTTATCCGCGACGATTCGGTCTATCGCGAGGCGGAGGCCGACTTCGAGGCCTTCTGGAGCCGGGTCGCGCGCGAGTTCGTCAGCTGGTTCGAGGAGCCCACGAAAGGGCTCGAGTGGGACCCGCCGCATTGCACCTGGTTCGCCGACGGAGAGCTGAACGTCGCCTGGAACTGCCTCGACAAGCACGTCGAGGCCGGCCGGGGCGAGAAGATCGCCTACCACTGGGTCGGCGAGCCCGCGAACGAGGAGCGGGACGTCACGTATGAGGAGCTCCTGCGGGAGGTCTGCCGGCTGGCCAACGGGCTCCGTCGGCTCGGGGTCGGCAAGGGTGACCGCGTCGGCATCTACATGGGCATGGTTCCCGAGCTACCGGTCGCGATGCTCGCCTGCGCGCGCATCGGCGCGCCGCACGTGGTGGTGTTCGGCGGCTTCTCGTCCGAGTCGCTGGCCGAGCGGCTGCGCGACTCGGGCGCCAAGGTGCTGCTGACGCAGGACGAGGGCTGGCGCAAGGGGGGCAAGGTGCCGCTGAAAGAGAACGCCGACGGTGCTGCGAAGACGGCGCCGTCGATCGAGCGGACGGTCGTCTACCGGCGCACGGGCGACCCCGTTTCCTGGAACGAGGCGCGCGACGTCTGGTGGCACGACCTCGTGGCCGGTGAGCCCGACACCTGCGAGCCCGAGCGGATGAACGCCGAGGACACGCTCTACCTCCTGCACACGTCCGGCACGACGGCGAAGCCGAAGGGCGCCCAGCACACGAGCGGCGGCTACCTCGTGCACGTCGCCGCCACCCACAAGTGGATCTTCGACATCCACGACGACACCGTCTGGTGGTGCGCCGCCGACGTCGGCTGGGTGACGGGCCACAGCTACATCGTGTACGGGCCGCTCAACAACGGGACCACCGGTGTCCTCTACGAAGGCGACCCCGCCTATCCCGACTGGGACCGCCACTGGGAGATCGTCGAGCGCTACAAGGTGAACTCCTACTACACCGCGCCGACGCTCATTCGCTCGTTCGTGAAGGTGGGCCCCGAATACCCGGAGCGCCACGATCTCTCGTCGCTGCGCCTGCTCGGGACCGTCGGGGAGCCCATCAACCCGGAGGCCTGGCTCTGGTACTGGAAACACATCGGCCGCGAGCGCTGCCCGATCGTGGACACGTGGTGGCAGACGGAGACGGGCGGGATCCTCATCTCGCCGCTTCCCGGCGTCACGACGCTCAAGCCCGGATCGGCGACGGTCCCGTTTCCGGGCATCACGCCGGAGATCCTCGACGAGCACGGCCAGCCGGCGCAGCGGGGACAGGGTGGCTTCCTGACGATTCGGCGGCCGTGGCCCGGCATGTTCCGCACGCTCTGGCAGGACGACGAGCGCTACGTCTCCAACTACTTCTCACGCTACGGGCCGGACACGTACTTCACCGGCGACGGGGCGAAGCAGGACGAGGACGGCTACTTCTGGCTCATGGGCCGAATCGACGACGTCATCAACGTCGCCGGGCACCGACTCTCGACGACCGAGATCGAGTCGACTCTCGTCGAGCACGAGGCCGTTGCAGAGGCCGCCGCTACCGGTGCCGCCGACCCGGACCGCGGCCAGCGGATCGTCTGCTTCGTTCTCCTCAAGGCCGGCCACGAGCCGTCGGACGAGCTGGCCGAGGAGCTTCGCCAGTTCGTCGCCGGGCGCATCGGCAAGATCGCGCGCCCCGCGGCCGTCCTCTTCGGGGACGACCTGCCGAAGACGCGCTCGGGCAAGATCATGCGCCGCCTGCTGAAGGACATCGCCGAGGGCCACGAGCTCGGCGACACGACCACGCTCCGCGACGCAGCGGTCGTCGAGGATCTGAAGCGCAAGGCGGACGCTGCCCTACGCCCAGGGACCTAGCGCCTACTCGTAGCCGAGGCCGCGCGCGAAGGCCTGGAACCGCTGCCGTGCCGCCTCGTCGGGCCCGAGCGGCTCGTCGCCGGCCAGTTTCGGGTCAGCCGCCACCTCGCGCCCGACGGCCCGAATCTCCTCGGCGACTGCCGCTCGGTGCTTCGGGTCCTCCAGCAGCTGCTCGACCCACGTCTTCGGGCCGGAGGCATCCACGTCATGGTCGACGAGGAGTTGGCCGAGCAGCATCCCCACGCGGATGTAGGCGAAGGTCCGGAACGCCAGCTGGCGGCGGGGCGACGCGACGAGCGCGGCGAGCTCGGGATCCTCGTCCTGCAGCTTCGTGACGAGCTCGCCGATCGGCTCGTCGACGAGCGGGATCCAGAGCTCTTCGGGCTCCGCCATGACCAAAGTTTAAGTGGAGGCGCCTCTCCAGGCTGACCAGGCGAGCCGCGCGGCGATGACGACGAGAAGGCCGGCGAAGAGCTTTCTCAGCACGTCATCCGGGAGGGCGGCCGCGAGGACGGCGCCGCCGCCGACACCGATCCCGGAGGCAAGCCCGACGTGGAGCGCCGCGCTCCAGCTCACGTTCCCGTAGCGGGACTGCCGCCACGCCCCGACGGCGACGACCGGGATCATTGCCGCGAGTGAGGTCGCCTGGGCCTCGAGCTGTGCGAGGCCGAGGACGAGCGCAAGGGTCGGCACGAACAGGATCCCGCCCCCGACGCCGAACATGCCGGAGAGCACACCCGCGGCGAAACCGAGAAGGACGGCGAGCGCGATGGCGGTCATTCGACGAAGAGCCGGATCGCGACGGCGAGCAAGAGGACCGCGAAGAGGAGGATGAGCATCCGGGACGACACGCGCTGCTGCAGCCAGATGCCGGCGAGCGTGCCCGCGGTCGCCGGGAGGCCAACGACCAAGGCATCGTCCCATTCGACCTCGCCGAGCACACCGAAGGCGGCGACGCCGAAGAGAGCCGTCAGGCCGATCGCGGCGAGAGACGTTCCGGTCGCCACCCGGCTCTCAAAACCTGCGAGCAGGACGAGCAAGGGGACCACGATCACGCCGCCCCCGACCCCGAAGAGCGCGCTGAAGAAGCCCGCCGCGAGCCCGATGGCGACTAAGGTCCACATCAAGATGGGATCCTAGGCGGGTGCCCGTACGGGACTTGCTTGCGCCGCTGGCCGAGCGGCCGCGGAAGAGCGCTCTCGTCTTCGACGTGGACGGAACGCTGGCTCCGATCGTCGCCCGCCCCGAGCTCGCATCCGTGCCGGAGGCGACGAAGATAGAGCTTCGCCGCCTCGCCGCACGGTACCTCCTCGTCGCCTGCATCAGCGGCCGTGCAGGGGCCGACGCGCGCCGGCTCGTCAACGTGGATGGCGTCGTTTATGTCGGCAACCACGGGCTCGAACTTGACCCAGACGCCACAAGGCTGGCGGAGCGGATCGCGGTGTTCCGGCAGGCCGTTGCGCTGCCCGTCGAGGACAAGAAGCTCTCGCTCTCGTACCACTACCGAGAGGCCGCCGACCCCGAGGCCGCCCGGGCCGAGCTAGAGCGGGTGGCCGACCGCGCGCGGGCCGACGGGCTCGACGCGCGCTGGGGCCGCAAGGTGCTCGAGATCCGCCCGCCGGTCGAGGCCCACAAGGGAACGGCTGTGCGAACACTCCTCGAGCGGTCCGGCGCGCGGCGGGCCCTGTACGCGGGTGACGACGCAACGGATCTCGACGCGTTCGCAGGCCTGTCCGAGGCCGGGCTCGAGCACGCCGTTCGGATCGCCGTCGCCTCCGACGAGGGCCCTCCCGAGCTCGCGCAGAAAGCCGATCTGGTGGTCAGCGGTCCCGAAGAACTGGCCGGGCTCCTGAAACTGCTCTAGTTCTCGGCGCCCCTGGGTAAAGGCCCTTCATGAGATGGAAACGCGGCACGGGGCGTCGCTGGATCGAAGATCGCCGGGGCCAACGCACCGGTGGCCTCGCCTTGCCCGTCGGGGGCGGGCTCGGCGGCATCGGCCTCCTGATCCTCCTGGTCGTGCTCGCGCTCACCGGGGGGCTCCCTGGGGGCAACGGCGCGCCGGGCGCCGGTGGAAACACGCAACCCGCTCAGCTCGACTCGGATCTCGAGGAGTTCGTCGCCTTCGTCGTCGACGACGTGCAGCAGGGCTGGATGCAAGCGTTCCGCGAGTCCGGCCGCGAGTACGAGCCGACGAAGCTCGTCCTCTTCGAGCAGTCCGTCTCGTCCGGCTGCGGCGTCGCCTCGTCGGCGACCGGCCCGTTCTACTGCCCGCTCGACAAGAAGGTCTACCTCGACCTGGGCTTCTTCCGCGAGCTCCGCGACCGCTTCGGCGCGCCGGGCGACTTCGCCCAGGCCTACGTGATCGCGCACGAGTTCGGCCATCACGTCCAGAACATCACGGGCATCGCCGACGACGTGCGACGCGAGCAGCAGTCGAACCCCGACCAGGCGAACCAGCTCTCGGTCCGGATGGAGCTCCAGGCCGACTGCCTCGCGGGCGTTTGGGGGTTCGGAGCCGCCGGGGAGGGCCTGCTCGAGCCGGGCGACCTCGAGGAGGGCCTACGTGCCGCCGCGGCAATCGGGGACGACCGCATCCAGGGCCAGGCAGGCGGGCAGGTAAACCCGGAGACGTGGACGCACGGCTCGTCCGAGCAGCGCGTCAGGTGGTTCCGCCGCGGCTTCGACAGCGGCGACACGCAGGCTTGCAACACGTTCGGGGAAGAGGTTCTCTAGCGGAGCAGGAAGCCCGTGCCGAGCGGATCGTTCGGCTCGAGCACGAACTGGTGGAAGCCCGTCAGGTGCGCGCTGCCGGAGATCTCCGTCACGACCGCCGGGCGGCCCGCCACCTCCGCGTCGTCGACGACCCGGCCTTCGAATTCCGTGCCGACCACGCTCCGGTGCAGGAGCGGCTCCCCTCGCGGCAGGGCGCCGTCCGCGTCGAGCAGCGCGAGCCGCGCCGAGGTCCCGCTGCCGCAGGGCGAGCGGTCGACCTCGCCGTCCGCGAAGACGGTCACGTTCCGCTGCCGCAGCGGCTCGCGGCCCTCCTCCTCCCAGAAGATGACGCCGTAGATGTCGCGGAGCTCGGGCTCGAGCGGATGGATCCAGTCGCGCTCGGCCTCGAGCGCGTGCTTGAGCTCACGCCCACGCTCGATGAGCGCGGGGACCGACTCGCGCGTGACGAGACCCGGCGCCTCGACCGAGGCGTAGAACGCGCCTCCGAAGGCGACGTCGGCGTCGGGGCTCCGGTGTTCCACGTATGCGGGCACGTTGCGGAAGCGGACGCGCTCGACATGCCCGTCCCGGACGGTGGCCACCGTGGACAACCGTCCGGAGGGGGCATCGACGACAACGCTGGTCTCCGGTTCCTCGGCCGGCAGCATCCCGGTCTCCAGCGCCGCCGTGACGAGCGCGATCGTCCCGTGCCCGCAGGCGGTCGAGTAGCCGGCGTTGTGGAAGAAGACGACGCCGAGATCGGCCCCGTCGTCCTCCGGCTCGGTCACGAAGCAGCCGTACATGTCTGCGTGGCCTCGGGGCTCGTTCACGAGGAGCTGCCGGAAGTGGTCGAGGTGCTCCAGGGCGTAACGACGCTTCTCCAGGATCGTCTTACCGGGGATCGGGTCGACGCCGCCGTTCACGATCCGGAACGGCTCGCCGGCGCAGTGGTAGTCGACCGTCGTGACAATCACGCGAACTCGCGGAGGACTTCCCAGGCGCGCGAGACGTCAGCCTCCGTCGTTCGGACGTTGCCGACGGCCAGGCGCAGCACGTAGCGGCCGTTCAGCCGCGTGCCCGAGATGAAGATCTCGCCGCTTTCGTTCGCCCGCTGAAGCAGCGCCTCGTTCTCCTCGTCGGAGCCCTCACGGCGGAAGCAGACGACCGAGAAGGGATACGGCGAGACAACCTCCCAGCCCGGCTCGCCCTCGACCCAGGACGCGAACAGGCGCGCAAGCCGAACGTGCTCGCGGATCCGCTCCTGCAGACCCTCCCTTCCGAAGCACCGCAGCACCGTCCAGAGCTTGAGCCCGCGGAACCGCCTTCCGAGCGCGGGTCCGTAGTCCTTCAGGTCGGTGCCTTCGCCCGGGGGCGGCATGTACTCCGGCAGCGAGCTAAAGGCGCGGTGCAGCGCCTCGGGCTTCCGGGTCCACAGCACCGAGCAGTCGATCGGCGTGAAGAGCCACTTGTGCGGGTTCACGACGAGGGAGTCGGCGCGCTCGCAGCCCGCCAGCGCCCACCGAAACTCCTCACAGACCGCCGCCGAACCGGCGTAGGCAGCGTCGACGTGAACCCAGGCGCCGTGTTCCGCGCAGAGGTCGACTACCTCCGGAACCGGGTCGACCGAGGTGGTCGAGGTCGTCCCCACGGTCGGGACGACGGCAGTCACGGGGCCCAGCGCGAGCTCCTCGGCAAGGGCGTCCGGGCGCAGGCGAAACTCGTCGTCGACGGCCACCGTCCGGTACTCGAGCCCGAGGAGCCGAGCCGCCTTCTCGACGGAGAAGTTCGCCTGCTCGGAGGCGACGACGGCGCCGCCGGGCACGAGCTCCCGGGCCGCCGCCAGCGCGGCCACCGTCGCCGTCGAGGCCGTGTCCTCGATGTGCCCATGGAGTCCCTCCGGCAGCCCGAGGAGCTGCCTGAGCCAGTCAACGGCCAGCTCCTCCACCTCCGTCGCCGCCGGCGACGTCGTCCAGAGCATCGCATTCACGTTCAGCGCGGCTACCAGGAGCTCCGCGAGGATCCCGGGCTCGGAGCCCGAGATGGCGAAGTACGCGAAGAAGCGCGGATGGTTCCAGTGCGTGAGCCCGGGCAGCACGACCTCGTCGAGGTCTCGCAGCACGGCCGCGAACGGCTCGCCTCGCTCGGGTGCCGACGGCGGGAGCTGCGCCCGCACCTCCCCCGGCTGCACGCGCGAGACCACCGGCAGCTCGCCGACGCGCTCCAGGTAGCCGGCCGCCCATTCGAGTGTCGCGGCGCCGTCGCCGCGGAAATCGCTCATCGCTTCACCAGCGCACGGACCTTCGCCCACGGGCGTGTGTTCACGACCTGCTCGGGCGTCAGCCAAGCTCGGCGTGCCTGCGCGACGCCGAGGGCGAGGTTCTCGAGCTCGTGCACGCGGTGGGCGTCCGTCGACACGACGATCCCGACGCCTGCCTCCCCCGCGGCACGCGCATGCGTGTCAATCAGGTCGAGCCGGTCGGGCTGCGAGTTGATCTCGAGGAACGTGCTTGTGGCAAGCGCTGCCTCGAGGAGAGCCTCGAAATCGACGTCATACGGGTCGCGGCGATTGATCTTCCGCCCGGTTGGATGCCCGATGCAGTCGACGTGCGGGTTCTCCATCGCCGCGACGAGGCGTCCGGTCAAGCGGTCCCGCGGCTGGTCGAAGCCCGAGTGGATCGACGCCATCACCCAGTCGCGCTCGGCCAGGGCCTCGTCCGTGAGGTCGACTGAGCCGTCCGTACGAATGTCGACCTCGACCCCGGAGAGAATCGTGAGGCCCGAGGTCTGCTCGTTCAGCGCGGCGATGTCTTCGGCCTGGCGCTCGAGCCTCCCGTCCTTGAGCCGCTTTGCGTGGTCGCAGATCGCGATGTAGGAGTGCCCCACCGCCCGCGCGGCGGCGACCATCTCTTCCAGCGTCGCGCGACCGTCCGACCAGTCGGTGTGCATGTGCAGGTCGCCCCGAATGTCCTCGAGCTCGACGAGTCGAGGCAGGCGACCGTCGCGGGCGGCCTCGAGCTCACCGCAGTTCTCGCGGAGCTCGGGCGGGATCCACTCGTAGCCGAGGTATGCGTAGAGCTCCTCCTCTTCCTCGGCGGTGAAGACCTCGCCCGTCTCCACCGTCTCGACGCCGTACTCCGAGACGGACAGGCCACGGCGCACGGCCTCCTCCCGCAGCGCGACGTTGTGCGTCTTCGAGCCGGTGAAATGCTGAAGCAGGTTTCCGTAGCTCTCCGGCGGGACGACCCTCAGGTCGAAGCGAAGACCTTCGTGCGACATGACCGTCGCCTTCGTGGAGCCGCGTGCGATCACGTCGGCCACCCACGGCCGCTCGGCGAAGAACGAGGTGAGCGCGCCCGGATCGTCGGCCGTAGCGATGATGTCGAGGTCCCGGACGGTCTCGCTGCGACGGCGAACGCTCCCGGCTTCCGAGACCTTGACCGCCGCCGGGTGCTCACGTAGCTCCGCCACCGCCCGCTCGACCGCCGGCAGGACTTTTCCGAGCAATGTCTTCTTCTCCCGCGCTCGCGCTGGACGCGCGAGCGCGGCAAGAACCTTTTCCTCCGTCTTGGGCCCCAGACCGGGGAGTGTGCTCAGAAGTCCTTTTTCAGCCGCGGAGCGCAACTCCGCGGCTGAGCTGACGCCGAGCTCGGACCAGAGCTTCCGGGCCGTCTTGGGGCCGAGCCCCGGTACGTGCATGACCTCGACGAGCCCCGTCGGCAGCTTGTCCCGCAGCTTGCGGAGGGCGGTCATGTCGCCGGTCTCGACGAACTCCACGATCTTGCCTTCGATCGTCGACCCGATGCCGGAAAGGCGTGTCGCCTTGCCTTCGACCGCCAGCTGCGCCACCGGCACGGCCGACTCGCGAATGCGCGCGGCCGCCCGGCGGTAGGCCGCGAGCCGGAACGCGTCGGCGCCGTCGAGCTCCAGCATGTCCGCGAGAAGCTCGAAGCGCTCGGCCAGCTCGGCGTTCCGGGGAATGCTTTCCGCCACGCGGCGATGATACGCGCGTGCGTGTTTGGGTTTGCCTGCCCACATACAACGAGCGTGAGAACCTCGAGCCGATCGTGCGGGCACTCTCCGGCGTGCTCGGTGACGAGGACAGGGTGCTCGTCATCGACGACTCCTCCCCGGACGGGACCGGCGAGGCGGCGGAGGCGCTCGCCGGCGAGCTCGGGTTCGTCGAGGTCCTGCGCCGCGAGCGCAAGGAGGGGCTTGGACCGGCCTACCTAGCCGGCTTCCGGCGGGCCCTTGCCGGCGGTGCCGAGCTCGTGCTGGAGATGGACTGCGACTTCTCCCACGACCCGGCAGATGTCCCGAGGCTCATCGCCGCGGTCGAGAAAGGCGCGGACGTCGCCGTGGGCTCCCGCTACGTCCCCGGTGGCGGGACCAGGAACTGGGGCTTCGTGCGCCGGGCGGTCAGCCGTGCCGGCGCGCTCTATGCGCGGGCCCTGCTCGGGCTGGCCGTGCAGGACCCGACGAGCGGCTTCAAGTGCTACCGGCGCGAGGTGCTGGAGCGGATCGACCTCGACCGCATCGCCTCGAAGGGGTACGCGTTTCAGATCGAGACCGTCTACCGCGCCATCCGCGCCGGCTTCCGGGTCGCCGAGGTCCCGATCACCTTTTCCGAGCGGGAGCGAGGCGGCTCGAAGATGAGCCGCACGATCGTCCTCGAGGCGGTCTGGCGCGTGCCTGTACTGCGGCTGCGCGCCGTGTTGGGCCGTCTGTAGGCCTCGGTATATTGGATCGAGCATGTCTGAGATCCCCGAGGCGACCGACGCCAATTTCGAGGAGGAAGTCCTGACGGCCGAGCAGCCAGTGGTCGTTGACTTCTGGGCTCCCTGGTGCGGGCCCTGTCGGGTCGTCGACCCGATCATCGAGGACCTCGCGGGTCAGCACGCGGGCCGGGTGAAGTTCATGAAGCTGAACGTCGACGACAACCCGGCGACGGCGACGCGGTACAACGTGCTCTCGATCCCGACGGTGATCCTCTTCGAGCGCGGCGAGCCGCAAGACACGGTCATAGGCGCGCGCTCCAAGAGCCACTACGAATCGGCCTGGCAGCGCTGGCTCCAGGCCGCCGCCTAACCGCGAAAGGCGTCCCAGCCGGGTAGGTCGGGCGGCTCGACGCCCGAGCCCTCCTCGATGCGCCCGATGATCGGGAATCCGCTTGCCCTGGCGTCCTCAGGCGCGAGAGCAGCCAAGAGCTCGTAGTCCTCGCCCAAGGTCCAAAACGGCAGGTCAGCGACCTCGCCGATCCGCGGCGCCAGCGGCAGCGTCTCGACTTCGAGGACGAGCTTGCAGCCCGAGCGCTCCGCGATGCGTCCTGCGTCACGGCCGATCCCGTCCGAGAGGTCGATCATGGCGTGTGCTACCTGGGCGAGCTTCCGACCTTCGGCGACTCGAAGGGGAGGACGACGGTGCCGCTCGACGAGGTCGTCGAAGCCTTCGAGCCCGTGCTCGAGGACATAGAGGCCGGCTGCCGCGCCCCCGAGCGGGCCCGTGACGACGAGTAGGTCGCCGGGCTCGGCGCCGGCGCGCCCCGGCACGCGCTCGCTCCGGCCAACGGCGGTGACTGTCAGCGAGAGGGTCTCAGCGCGCGTCGTGTCGCCGCCGAGCACACGCACGCCCGGCTCGTTCAATCCTTCGTAGAGCGCGAGAGCGTCCTCCGTCTCCACCGTGGAGGGGAGCGCCAGCGCTACGAGCAGCGCGTCCGGCTCCGCTCCCATCGCCGCCAGATCGCTCAGGTTGACCGCGGCGGCCTTGTAGCCGAGATCGCGCCAGGTGGTCCAGTCGCGGCGAAAGTGGACACCCTCGACGAGCGTGTCCTGAGTGACGACGTGGCCGTCGTCGAGCACGAGCCCCTCGGCGTCCATCCCGCCGGCGAGGCCTCGACGCTCGAGCTCCGCGAGGAGCTCGAGCTCACCCAGCTCGGACAGGCGCAAAACCGAAGACGTCTACCGGCCCGGAGCCGCCACCCAGCTCGGCGAGGCCGTTCCGCACCGCTTCCGAGGCGATCTGCGCCGCGCCACGGGCGGCGTCCTCGAGGCTCTCCCCTCGTGCGAGCAGGGCCGCAAGGCTCGCCGAGTGGGTACAGCCGGCACCGTGCGTCGCCTCCTCACCGTAGCGCTCGACGGGGATGGGAACGTGGCGCTCGCCGTCGAAGAGCCAGTCCACGGGCTCCAGGCCATGACCGCCCGTGACGACCACGGCACGGGCCCCGAGGGCATGGATGGCCTCGGCCAGCTCCTCACGGCTCGCGTCCTCCCGGTATTCGATCCCGGCGAGCGCGGAGGCCTCGTGCAGGTTCGGCGTCACGACCGTGGCGAGGGGGAAGAGCCGCCCGACGAGCACGTCGACCGCGTCGTCTCGGAGGAGCTTCGCCCCCGAGGCGGCGACCATGACCGGGTCGACGACCAGGGGAACAGCGTGGCCGTCGAGAAAGTCCGCGACCGTCTCGATGATCGGAGTACTGAAGAGCATCCCCGTCTTCGCCGCGTCGACGCCGAGGTCGTCGAAGAGCGCCTGGAGCTGCGCGCGGATGAAGTCGGGCGGGACCTCGTGGATCGCCGTCACCTCGGTCGTGTTCTGCGCGGTAAGCGCGACGATCGCGCTCATCCCGTGGCAGCCGAGGCGCGCGAACGCCTTCAGGTCGGCCTGGATGCCGGCGCCGCCCCCGGAGTCCGAGGTGGCGATCGTGAGACACCTTGGAACCATCGCGGCTGAGGCTACCATCGCCTTCCGTGGCAACTCTCGTCGGCGCCTGGGACGACCTCCTCGCGGAAGCGGAGGAGCTCGCCTACGTCACAGAGGTCCCGGGACGTGCGCCGCAGACTGTCCCGCTTCCTGAAGATCTCCACCCGAAGGTTCGTGAAGCCCTCTCCGAGCGAGGGATCTCGCGGATCTATCGGCACCAACTTGCCGCGTTTGCGAACAGCAAACGCGGCAACTCAGTCGTCGTGGCCACGGGCACGGCAAGCGGCAAGACCCTTGCCTTCAACCTCCCCGTCCTCGACGCTCTTGCCGCCGAGCCAAAGCTCCGCGCCCTCTACCTCTACCCGACCAAGGCGCTCGCGCAGGATCAGGCCCGCTCGCTCGCAGAGCTCCGTGTCCCGAAGGTGCGTGCGGCCATCTATGACGGCGACACCGAGGCCGAGAAGCGCTGGCAGATCCGTAAATGGGCCAACGTCATCCTCACGAACCCGGACATGCTCCACGTGGGCGTCCTACCCCACCACGACCGCTGGGGCGACGTGCTCACCAACCTGCGCTATGTCGTCGTCGACGAGGCGCACGTGTATCGCGGCGTCTTCGGCTCCCACGTCGGGAACGTCCTGCGGCGACTGCGCCGTGCGGCGGCGATCTACGGCGCGGAGCCGCAGTTCCTGCTCGCGTCGGCCACGATCGCGAACCCCGGCGAGCTGTCCTCGGCCCTGACCGGGCTCGAAACAACGGTGGTTTCCGAGGACACCGCTCCGCGCGCCGCCAGGACGATCGGCTTCTGGAACCCGCCGCTTCTCGACGAGGAGCTCGGTCTGCGCGCCAGCGCGCTGGGCGAAGGCGGGCGGCTGCTGGCCGAGCTCGTCTCCCGTGGTCTCCGCACTATCTGCTTCGCCAAGTCGCGCAAGGCGGCGGAGCTGATCCATCGCTTCGCCTCCGAGCGCGTCGGGCCGGAGCTCGCGGAGCGGCTCTCGCCCTACCGCGCCGGTTACACCCCCTCCCAGCGCCGGGACATCGAGCGGCGTCTCGTCGAAGGGGAGCTGCTCGGCGTGACCGCCACCGACGCGCTCGAGCTCGGAATCGACATCGGCCTTCTCGACTGCGCGATCTCGGTCGGCTTCCCCGGGACGGTGGCCAGCCTGCGCCAGCAGTGGGGACGCGCGGGGCGCCGCAGTCACGGCCTGGCGGTGCTCGTGGCGAGCGAGGATGCGCTCGACCAGTTCTTCATGCGCGAGCCGGAGGCGCTGCTCGGCCGCCGGGTCGAGGCCGCCATCCTCGACCATGCGAACCCTCGTGTCCTCGACGGGCACGTCCTCGCCGCCGCCTTCGAGGCGCCGCTCGACGAACGGGACGCGGCCACGCTCGGCCCTGAGGCGCTCGAGCGGGCCGCCGCGCTGACGGAAAGCGGGGAGCTCAAGCGCACGAAGGCCGGGTACGTCTGGGCGGGACGCGACTACCCGGCAGCTCGCTTCTCCCTCCGCTCCGCCACACCCGACGCCTTTGCAGTCGTCGACGCGGGAACGGGCTCAGTCCTCGGCGTCGTCGAGCGCGAGCGTGCCTACTCGACCGTGCACGAGGGAGCGATCTACTTGCATCTGGGCGAGTCCTATCGAGTGCTCGAGCTCGACGAGCTCAGTCGCACGGCGGTCGTCGAGCCGTTCCGGGGCGACTACTTCACGCAGGCGAAGAAGGAGACGACGACTGCGATCGAGGAGGCCGAGCTGGCCGAGCGCCGCCTTGGTATGGACGTCTTCTTCGGCCGGGTCAGCGTCACCGAGCAGGTCGTCGCCTACCAGAAGAAGTCGATCCGCGATCAGACGACGCTCGATCTCGTCTCCCTCGACCTTCCCGAGACGACGTTCGAGACCGAGGCCGTCTGGTACCTGCCGGAGCCGTGGATGCTCGAGGGCCTCGAGGAGCTGCCCCAGCTCCTCGGCACGCTTCACGCGGCCGAGCACTCGATGATCGCGCTCCTGCCGCTCTGGGCCATGTGCGACCGCTGGGACATCGGCGGGCTCTCGACGAACCTCCATTTCCAGACCGGCCGCCCGACCGTCTTCATCTACGACGGGCACGCGGGCGGCGTCGGCATCGCGCGGCGCGGCTTCGACCAGCTCGAGGGCTGGGTGGCCGATACCGAGCGCCTGCTCGCGGGCTGCCCCTGCGAGAGCGGCTGCCCTTCCTGCGTTCAGTCGCCGAAGTGCGGGAACCTGAACGAGTTCCTCGACAAGGCCGGCGCCCTCACCTTCCTACGTCGCCTGCTCTCGGGCCGTGGCCTCTGAGCGCCGAGCCCGCGGCGGCACCCTCGTCATCGGGGGCGGCTTTGCGGGCTCCTACGTCGCGCGTCTGCTCGGTCGGCACGGCGCGACGATCGTCAGCCCGGAGAACTTCATGCTCTACACGCCGTTGCTGCCCGAGGCCGCCTCGGGCACGCTCGAGCCGCGTCACGTCGTCGTTCCGCTTCGGGTGATGTGCAGGCACGCGGAGCTCCTGCTCGGCCGCGCGGTCGCCCTCGACGAGGAGCGGCGCATCGTCGAGGTGGAGACGGAGGCCGGGCGCTTCGAGGTCGGCTACGAGAACCTCGTCGTCGCGCTCGGGGCAGTCCCGAGGACATTCCCAATTCCCGGCTTGGCCGAGCACGGCCTCGGTTTCAAGAACCTCGCCGACGCCATCCACCTGCGAAACCACGTCCTGCGCCGCCTCGAAGCGGCCGTGGCGGTCGACGACGCAGAGCTGGCCGCGGAGCACCTCACCTTCGTCTTCGTCGGGGCGGGGTATGCGGGGGTGGAGGCCCTCGCCGAGCTCTCCGACCTCGTCCGCGACGCCCTCCGCTACTACCCAACCCTCCGCACGGTGCCCCAGCGGTGGGTACTCGTCGACGCAGCGCCGAAGATCCTCCCCGAGATCCCGACCGGGCTCGGCGACTACGCCGCGCGCCAGCTCGCCGCCCGTGGCGTCGACATCCGTGTCTCGACGACGCTCGAGTCGGCCACTGAGCGGAGCGCCACCCTGTCGGACGGGAGCGTGATCCCGATGCGGACGCTCGTGTGGACGGCGGGCGTGCGTGCCAACCCGCTTCTCGGCGAGCTGGGTCTGCCGCTCGACGAGCGCGGGCGCGTCGTCGTTGATCCGACGCTACGCGTGGAGGGCCGAGAGCACGTCTGGGCACTGGGGGATTGCGCCCGCGTGCCGAACGGAGCCACCGGCGGGGAGCCGGACCCTCCGACCTCCCAGCACGCGCTACGCCAGGCGCGGCGCCTGACGAAGAACCTGCGCGGCGAGCCCCGCCCCTACCGCTACCGCATGCTCGGCCAGGTAGCCACGCTCGGCCGGCACAAGGGCATCGCCGAGATCCCGGGACTACGGCTCCGCGGCTTCCTCGGCTGGTTTGTGACGCGGACGTACCACCTCTACCAGCTCCCGCTCCTGACCCGGAAGCTCCGCGTGGTCACCGACTGGACGGTCTCCCTGTTCTTCCGGCGCGACATCGTCGAGCTCTCGATGCTCGGGCACCCGAAGCCATTGCAGGATGACTGAGCTCGAGCGGGCAGTCGCTTTCGAGGAAGCCCTACGTGAGCAGGGGGCCGATCAGATCGTTCCCTTTCGCTGGGGTGACGCCGTTCTCACGCCGTCGCTTCCGCATGTCTGGGACTTCAACCTCCTGCGGGTGACGAAGAGCGGGGCGAGTGCCGCCGAGCTCGCGGCCGAAGCCGACCGTATTCAGGGGGAGGCAGGCATCGCGCACCGGCGGGTGGCCGCCGAGGACGAGCACCTCGTCGAAGGCTTCGAGGCGCTGGAGTGGGAGAGGAACCGGTACGTCTTCATGGCCTACCGCGGTGAGGGCAGGCGCCCGCCGACCCGCTCGGAGGTACGCGAGGTTTCCCGCGAGGCCGTCCTCCCAATCCGTGAAGCGCTCGTCCGCGAGGGTCCGTGGGCGGACGACGAGGTGGCGGTGCGCCAAGTCCTCGAGGCCGGCGGCCGCATTGCGGGGGCGGCTTACCCGCGGCATTTCGGAGTGCAAGTCGACGGCGGGGTGGTCAGCGCCGCGGACCTGTACGGAGACGGCGCGACCGCGCAGGTCGAAGACGTCGTCACCCTCGCCCCACACCGCAATCAGGGTTACGCCGGCGCCGTGATCCTCCACGCCGTTGACGAGGCCCATGCGAGCGGGCACGACTTCGTCTTCCTCCGCGCGGACGACGAGGACTGGCCGAAGGAGCTCTACGCGCGCCTGGGCTTCGAGCCGATCGGCGTCAAATGGACGTTCCAGCGGCGGCCGCCCAGTAGTGCTAGCGAAGGCTCTTGAGCGCCGCGCCGATCGACTGGCGCTTCTTCAACACGCCCTCGAAGAGGTCTCCCTCGCGCTCGATGCGGCCGAGCGCGACCTCCATGGTGAAGTCGCCGGGATCGAGCTTCTCGTGCACCTCGTCCCAGCGAAGCGGCGTTGAGACGGGAGCGCCCGCCCGCGGCCGTACCGAGTAGACCGACGCGATCGTCTTTCCCTCGCCGTTCTGGTTCGCGTCGACGAGAACGCCGCGCCGCTTCGCCTTCGACCACTCCGTCGTGACGAGTCCACGGTGCATGCGCGCGAGCGTTCCGGCCACGATCTCGGCGAACTCCCGGGTGTCGCCGTACGTGTAGCGGCGCTCGATCGGGACGAGGACGTGCATGCCGTCCGCCCCGCTCGTCTTCGCGAAGCTCGCGAGCTCGAGGGCGTCGAGCACCTTCTTCACGAGGAGCGCCACCCTGACCACCTCAGGGAAACCGACGTCGGGAGACGGATCGAGATCGAAAAGGACCCAGTCGGGTCGGTCCGGCCTGTCCACGCGCGAGTACCAGGTGTTCATGTCGATGCACCCCATGTTCACCATCCAGAGCAGCGCGAGCTCGTCGTTCACGAGCGGGTAGCGAATCGTCCGCTTCTGCCTCGATTCTCGTGAGGTCGAGCGGAAGGCGCGCGTCGGGATCCAGTCGGGCATGTGCTTGGGCGCGTCCTTCTGGAAGAAGTGGTTCCCTTGCCACCCGTCGGGATACCGCTTCATCGTGAACGGCCGGTCGCGGAGGTGCGGGACGAGGACGGGCACTACCCGGCGGTAGTAGGAGAGGAGATCACCTTTCGTGATCCCCTCCCCCGGCCAGAAAGGCTTGTCGACGTTGGAGAGACGGAGAACGCGCTTCCCGCGCCGCACTTCGGTTTCCATCGGCTTCTCCGCCCGTACCTCATCGGCGGTCTTGTCCTCGCGAAGCCCCACGAACCGTGGGGCCCGAAGATGGTCCTCGTGCGTCCACTCGGCGAACGCCACCTCGGCGACGAGCCTTGGCTCGACCCAGACGACGTCGTCCTTCCGCACGCGGGGCATCTTGGGAGGAGCCGGGAGGGGAGACGTCTTCCGCTCGAGCGGGCGTAGCCGAGCCAGCAGCCCGTCGAGTTCCTCCTCGCTGAACCCGGTGCCGACGTTCCCGACCCAGACGAGATCGTCGCCGCGATGCACCGCGAGGACGAGCGAGCCGAACGCGCGCGAGCGGCGCCCCTTCCCTTTCGTGTAGCCGACGACGACGAACTCTTGTCGTTGAGGGCCCGGCTTGACCTTGAGCCATTCCCGCGTGCGCTCTCCCGGCTTGTAACGAGACTCGGCCTTCTTGGCCATCACTCCCTCGAGGCCGACCTTCGCGACCTGCTCGAGCAGCACCTCCCCGTCGTCGAAGGCGTCCGAGAGCCGGATGATCTTGTTGCGCCGATCAAGCAGCCGCTCGAGCTCCTGGCGGCGCTCGGAGAGCGGGCGGTCGATCAGCGGCTCCCCGTCCCGCTCGAGCAGGTCGAAGACGTAGTAGACGAAGGGCGTGTCTGGCTTCGGCTGCTGCATGAGCGAGAAGCGCGGGCGCCCCTCCTCGTCGAGCGCGCACACCTCGCCGTCGACGACGCAGTTGGGGGTCTTGAGCGCCTTCGGCAGTTCCCCGGCGACGCCCGGAAACCGCTCCGCAAGCAGCTGGTCACGACGGCTGCGGAGATCGACATCTCCGCCCGAGACGTAGCCGATAGCGCGATAGCCGTCCCACTTCGGCTCGAAGAGCCAGCCGCGCTCCTTGGGAATGGTCTTGGCGAGAGTGGCGAGCATGGGCGCGTAGCGCCTTCGCGTGCCCGCGGGCTTTCCGTCCTCGCGCTTCTTCAGGAGGAGCCAGTTCTTCGGATCGCCGTCGAGCCGCGCGGGCACGAGCGTCCAGAGACCCTGGAGGCGCTTGCCGTCCAGCCGAACGGTCAGGCCGCCGTCTCGCTTCTCTTCGACGAGCTCGTAGGTGCCGGAGTCCCAGATCTCGACCGTCCCGGCGCCGTACTGCCCGGCCGGGATCTCACCCTCGAACGTTCCGTATTCGAGCGGGTGGTCCTCGACGTGGACGGCAAGGTGCCGCTCGCCCGGCTCGAGCGGAATGCCCTTCGGCACGGCCCAGCTCGCCAGCGCTCCGTCCCGCTCGAGGCGGAAGTCGTAGTGGAGCCGGCGCGCGGCGTGGCGCTGCACGACGAAGATCGGCTTCTTCCCCTTTCGCGCCGAGGCCTTGAACGGCTCAGGCGTCTTCTTCGGGTCGCGCTTGCGCCGGTAGTCCTTCAGCTGCGCCATGGATTCAGCATGCCTCGGGAATGCGATTTCGGAACGAGGGGTTTAGGCGGAAAAGTGGGGGGTACATAGCGCGGCGAGAGGGTCCTTCGAGACTTTTCTCTGCCGACCAGGGGGGGTTGGCACTTGAGGCCGGCTTTGCCGGCCTCAAGGCCATTCTGGACCGGCAAAAGGCGCCTATTCGAGGAACACGCCCATGCGCCTGAACTTGGCATACCGCGCACGTCGGCGTTCCTCTGGATCGTCACCCTCGACCTCCGCCAGCGCAGCGGCCATGCCCTCTCCGAGTAAGCGAGCGGCTTCGTCGTAGTCCGCGTGCGCTCCGCCGGGAGGCTCGGGGACGATCCCGTCGATGATCCCCAGCTCGAGACAATGGGCGGCGTCCGGCTTGAGCGCCGCGGCCGCCTTCTTTGCTTCCCCGGCATCCCGCCAGAGGATGGCGGCGCAGCCCTCGGGCGAGATGACCGAATAGATCGCGTTCTCCTGCATGATCACCCGGTCGGCGACCGCGATGGCCACCGCGCCGCCCGAGCCGCCCTCGCCGATGACGCAGGCAACCGAGGGAACGTCGAGGCGCGCCATCTGGAGCTGGCAGCGCGCGATCCAACCACCCTGACCGTGCTGCTCGGCGCTCACCCCCGGGTAGGCGCCGGGGGTGTCGATGAGGGCGAACACGGGGAAGCGCATGCGGTCGGCCAGCTCCATGACGCGCATCGCCTTCCGGTAGCCCTCGGGATTGCTCATGCCGAAGTTCCGTTGATGCCGCTCGCGCAGGTCACGACCTTTCTGCTGGCCGACGACCGCGACCGTGCGACCGCGGAAGCTGCCGAGCCCGGCCACGAGAGCCTCGTCGTCGGCGATCGAGCGGTCCCCGTGCAGCTCGACGAAGTCGTCGAGGATCCGTTCGACGTAGTCGAGGGTGTACGGCCGGTCCTGATGGCGCGCCAGCTCGACGGCACGCCAGACCTCGTCCGCGTCGGGCTCGGCCGCGATCCGCTCGATCTGACGCTGGAGGCGGTCGAGCTCGCCCGAGATGCCGACGCCTCTGAGGAGCGGGACGTTGCGCAGCTTGGCCAACCGATCCCGCAGCTTCAGCTGCTCTCCGGCGCCCGACGGGGACTCTCCGTCGCTCATCAGCCGGAGAGGAGCGCGAGGACGCGCCCGACGTAGGGGCGAAGCTCGCGGCGCGGGATGATCGCGTCCAGGTGGCCGAAGCGGCTGTTCGACTCAGCGAGCCCGAAGTCCTCGGGGAGCTTCTCCCGAATCGTCTGCTGGACGACGCGCGGGCCCGTGAAGGCGAGGAGAGCGCCCGGTTCGGCGACGGTGACGTCGCCAAGGCTGGCGAAGCTGGCGAGCACGCCTGCGGTGGTCGGGTGGGTCATCACGCAGATGAAGGCCGAGCGCGCGGTGCGCAGGTCGTCCACCGCGCAGACGGTTTTGGGGAGCTGCATGAGCGAGAGGATCCCTTCCTGCATGCGCGCACCGCCCGAGGCGGTGACGCAGACGAGTGGCACACGCCGCTCGGCCGCCCGATCGCAGGCGCGGGCGAACTTCTCGCCCACCGCGCTACCCATCGAGCCTCCCATGAAGGCGAAGTCCATGACGGCGAGCTCGCAGGGCCGGCGCTCGATCATCGCGCCGCCGGCGATGAGTGCGTCGCTCATCCCGGTGGCAAGCTCCGCCTCGGCGAGCCGCTCGGTATAGGCGCGGAGGTCGAAGAACGCCAGAGGGTCCGCTGACCGGACCTCGGAGTCACGCTCCTCGAAGGTGCCTCGGTCGGCCAGCTGCCCGATCCGCTCGCGCGCGCGCACAGGGAAGTGGTGGGCGCAGTGAGGGCATACCCAGAGCGTCTGGTCGAGCTCGTCGTCCCGGTAATGCGAGTTGCACTGCGGGCAGGTGTTCGGGTGCGGGCCGTCGTCGTCGGGCTCTGGGCCGCGGTGCTCGATCGATACGTCGATCCGGCTGTCCATCGGGCTATCCTTTCAGAGGCCGAGCGCCGCGCACAGACGAGAAAGTCCGGCGGCATTTCCCGGGTCGGCCGCCAGCCCGGTGAACCCGACGCCAGCGATCGGTTTCTCGCCCGCGACGCGCTCGAGAATGGACGCTGACTCCTCCAGGGTCAGCCCGCCTGGCTCGGGCATGAAGGAGCGGACCTCCTCTCCCGGCTCCAGGACGTCGCAATCGAAGGCGACGTAGACGGCGTCGACTCCCTCGAGCGCATTCGTGAGACCGCTCCCGTCCGCGTGCATGCCGCTCTCCGCCAGGAAGCGCTCCTCGGGCGGATCCAGGTTCCGCGCGCCGAGCAGGGCCGTGTCCTCCGCCCGCACGGTGCCCGAGTCGAGCAGCATCCGGAGCGGCATGCCCCAGAGGTTCCCGCTCGGAGAGCTCTGCGGCGTGTTCAGATCGCCGTGAGCGTCGAGCCAGACGACCGCGAGCCGGTCGTAGCGCGTGGCGAGGCCCTCGACCGCGCCGACATGCGCGCAACAGCAGCCGCCCAGGACGAGCGGCCGTTCGGGCAGCGTCGCCGCGAGCGCGAGGGTCTGCTCGGTGAGCGTCTCCTCGTCGACGACTCCGACCTCCGGATACGGAAGCTGGAGAAAGGCAGCCTCGGCCATGGCCTCGCCGCCGCGTCCCCACGCTCGAGGCACCCGCACCAGGCCCGCAGGAAAGGAGCGCCCACACGAGTGGCACTCGTACTGGCCCGCCTCGAGCGCGACGGCTGTCAGGGTGCGGCAGTCCGGGCAGCGGGCGCGAAGTGTGGACACGGCCTCAAACGGTAGCGACCGGGACGAGCTCGTCCAGCACGTCGGGGAGACGTGAGAGGTCAGGGAGCTCCGCGGTCCGCGACAGGTCGCTCTCCTCGTGGAGGCGGTTGATCCACACTGTCTTCATCCCCATGCGAGACGCCGGCTCGATGTCGTGGTAGAGGCTGGCTCCGACGTGGACGTGCTGCTTCGGCTCGACGCTGTGACGCTCGAAGAACCGCTCCCAGTGGCCGGGCGCAGGCTTGTACGAGCCTGCCTCCGCGGCCGTGATCGCATCGTCGATCTCGACACCGATGCGCTCGAGGGAGGCCGCGAGTAGATCCGGATCCGTGTTCGAGAGGATCGCGACGCGAAAATCGCGGCCCCGGAGCTCGGCGAGCGCGCCCGGAACCTCGGGGAACGGGCGCCACGAGGGAAGCGACTTGGCAAGCGCATACTGCTCTCCCTCCGCCAGCCCGAGCCCCTCGTCCTCTGCGATGCGCAGGAGCACGGCACGCATCACCTCGCGGTAGGGCAGTGCCGGATCGGCAGCCTGCACCTCGGGCTCGAGCTCGTGATAGCGCCGCAGCAGCCGGTCAGCGTCCTCGTCCGGCCAGACCTCAGCGAGCGCTGACCGGATGCCCCCCATCCAGTCGATGAGCGTCCCGTAGCAATCGAAGGTCGCCCACCTACTCATCGAACTTTCTGATGACCAGACAGGCGTTGTGCCCCCCGAAGCCGAAGTTGTTCGAGAGAGCCGTGTCCACCTTCACCTCGCGGCTCTCGTTCGGGATGTAGTCCAGGTCGCACTCGGGATCGGAGACTTCCTGGTTGATCGTCGGCGGGACGATGTCTCGCTGGACGGCCAGCACCGAGATGATCGCCTCGATCGCGCCGGAGGCGCCCAGACAGTGCCCGGTCGCACCCTTCGTCGAAGAGATCGGGGTCTTGTACGCCTTCTCCTCGCCCATCGCGATCTTGATCACCCGCGTTTCACTCGCATCGCCCAGGGGAGTCGACGTGCCGTGCGCGTTGATGTAGTCGATCTCCTCCGGCCCAATCCCGGCGTCATCCATGGCCATGTGCATGGCGCGGGCGGGATGGCGGCCGGTTGGGTCGGGCTCGGTGATGTGCTGCGCGTCGGAGGAGAGCCCGTAGCCGGCCATCTCCGCATAGATCTTCGCCCCGCGCTTTCTGGCGTGCTCGAGCTCCTCGAGGACGACGATCCCCCCTGCCTCACCCATGACGAAGCCGTCACGCTCGGCGTCGAAGGGGCGACTCGCCTTCTCCGGATCGTCGTTTCGCCGGGAGAGCGCTCGCATGGCGCCGAAGCCACCGATGCCGACCTTCGTGATCCCGGCCTCGGTCCCGCCCGCGAGCATGACGTCGGCGCGGCCCAGGCGGATCGCATCGAGAGCGTCCCCGACCGCCATGTTCGAGGCCGCGCACGCCGTGCACTCCGACGTCAACGGGCCGCGCGTGCCCAGCTCCATGGAGACCCACGCGGCCCCCATGTTCGGGATGATCGCAGGGATCGAGAACGGGTTTATGCGATCGGGCCCGCGGTCGCGCAGCTGGTCGTAGCAGTCCTGGAAGCTCTTGAGGCCGCCGATGCCCGTGGCGACCGAGACGCCGATTCGCTCCGTCTCGGGCTCGATCTCGATGCCGGAGTCCTGCTCGGCCATGCGCGCGGCCGCGATGATCATCTGAGCGAAGCGGTCCATCCGGCGTGCCTTCTTGTGGTCGATCCACTTCGTCGGGTCGAAGTCCTTCAGCTCGCAGGCGAAATGCACGGCGAATCCGGACGAATCGAACAACTGGATCGGCGCCGCGCCGCTTCGCCCGGCAATGAGGTTCTCCCAGAAGGTCTCCACGTCGTTTCCGAGGGGCGTGACTGCGCCCATCCCTGTGACGACGACGCGCCTGCGTC
>JBBDMP010000105.1:0-4460 GCA_040878265.1 Gaiellales bacterium
TCCCGCCGCAGCCGAACTCGCCGTCGTCGGTGTGCGGGGCAAGAACGAGCGCGCGCTTCCAACCTTCGATCACGCCGGCTCCTCCCCCGCTTGACCGGCCGCGAGCGCCGCCAGCGCGAGCAGTCCCCAGGTCATCGGATCCTCGAAGAGCGCGTCATAGAAGAGGCTGTGCACGAGAATCGCGCCGAAGGCAACTCCAGCGATGAGTCGTGTTCGGGCGGCGACCGTGTCCCCGGCGAGCGCGCCGCGGAAGCAGGTCAGGGCCGCTGCCGCGAGCAGCCAGAGGAAGAGGGCGACCCCGACGACGCCGTTCTCGGCCGCGATCGTGAGCGGCGTGTTGTGGGACGCAGCGCTGGGGGCGCGGCGGACTCCCACCCGCTCGGCATAGGCCTGCTGGAAGCCGCCGACTCCGACCCCGACGACCGGATGGTCCGCTGCGATGCGCAGGCCGTTCCCGACCAGCTGCGAGCGGTTGCCCGTTGCGCGGTCGATGCCGCTCTGCGAGGAGCCGAAGAGGCTGTCGCGGACGTTCTCTAGCTGGGGCGCGGCCATGCCGACCGGGATCATGACTGCGGCGACCAAGCCGACGGCGGCGAGCGCACGCAATCGCCACACGAGCGCCGCGGCGAGGACGACGCCGGCCGCGAGCGCGGCGAAGCTCGACTGCGAGAAGGAGATGAAAAGGCCCGCCCACACCGCCAGGAGGAACACGCCGAGCCCGAGCTCGAGCCAGTCGTTCCGAAGCGCGTGGAAGAGAATGAGGACGAGCGCGGCGAGGATCGCCACGACGAGAAAGCGTCCGTAGATCGACGGATCCCAGAAGACCGAGTTGACCCGGTAAAAGGGCGCGTACGAGTTGCTCACGATCACCTTCGGGTTCCAGAAGACGTCGCGGGTGATCCATTGCCAGCCGCCGATCGCCGCAAAGGCGAGCGCCATCGCGCACAGGAGGCCGAAGAGGCCGGTGAGCGCGCGAGGCGACCAGGGTAGCCCGGCGAGCGCGACGGCCAGAAGACCGAAGGGGAGAACGAAGAAGAAGAGCGTGATCGACCCAGCCCGCACGTCGTCCGTCCACGCGAGCGACAGCCCGACCCAGCCGACGAGGAGGGCCAGCGGCCACGCGAGCGGCCCGAGCTCGCGGGCACTCCACTCGCCCTTGAGCAAGCGCCATGCGAGCGCCCCCGTCGCCGCGGCCACGACCGCATAGAGGGGGACGAGCAGGTTCGCCGAGGTGTCGCCGACGGTGATCGGGATGCGCGCGGGGGCGGCGGCGAGCGCGAGGAAGGCAAGCGACCAGGGCCAGCGGAGAAAGACGAAGGCAAGCGCGACCGCGAGCGCGATCCCGGCCGTCCCTGCGGCAGCGAGCGGCGCCGCTTGGCCGGAAGGGAGCAGAAGCGGCAGAAAGAGAGCGAGCCCGGTGACCCATGCGCCCAGCCCGGCCAGCCGCGCCCACCTCGGCCGCGCGAGCAGCAGGGCCGCCAGCCCTCCGGCCGCGACCGCGGCACCGACCTGGGCGAGTAGCTCGTCGCTCACGGTCGTGGCAGGACGCGTACCGCGCCCTGATCTGCATGCCCCCCGGTAATGACGCGGAGCAGGTAGAAGCCGGGTCGCACGGAGGCCGGCAGCCGTGACGAGAGGCTCCCTGGCTGGGTTCCCGAGACCAAGACGAGCGGGCGAGCGCCGCGTCGCCGCACGAGCTGCCAGTCGATGGTCTCGGCGTCCGTGTCGACTCTGAAGCGGAGCACACCCCCGCGCCGGACGCGGATGAGCCCGGAGACGAGGTCGATGTAACGCAGTCGCACCGGAACAGCCTCGGTCGGCTCGGAGACGTTTCCCGCCCGATCCTCCACGCGGAGAGCGAGCGCATAGAGGCCCGGCCCGACCGCCCGGCCGAGCACGGTGCCGTCCCAGCGCATGCTCGCACGTCCCTCTGCGCGCAGCTTTCCGGTCCGGGCGGCCACTCCATCGACGAGGAGCGTCCCCCTCACGGGCTCGCTCGCGGAGTAGGAAACGTTTACGCGGTCGCGGCGGCCATCGTCGTCAGGCGAGAAGATCTGCGGTCCGACGCCGACGACCCGCACGCGAGGCACCTGCGTGTCGAGAAAGACGGGGTTGGGCAGGACGATCGTCCGGTGCTGGTCCTCGAGGCGCATTCTCAGGCGATACCGACCGTCCGCAACCTGGCCACCGCCGTCGTCGCGGCCGTCCCATTCGAGGGTGACGGGCCCCCGCGGGTACCGTTCGTCCTCGACAAGGGTTCGGACCGTGTTGCCTCCCGAGTCGACGATCGCGGCGTCGACCGTGTCGGCTTTGCGCAGGCGGAGCGAGAGGCGCGCGACTTCCTTCTCGCACCCGCAAGCCGGCGAGAAGTGCTTCGTGAAACGGGGCGCCGTGATGGGCGAGCGCTCGAGCTTCAACACCTCTGTCACGGCGAAGGCCGCCGCAGTCCCGCCGAGAAGCGCGAGGACGAGCACGATGACCGCCAGGCTGCGCACGCCCGGCAAAGTCTAAGGAGGGCCGACCCCTCCTTCTGTAGAGCGGTAGGCCTCGATCAGGATCTCCGCGACCTCGGGCCGCGAGAACTCCTCAGGCGGAAGCTCGCCCTGCGACAGGAGCTCACGCACTTTCGTGCCCGAGAGAAAGACGTGGTCGTCGCCCGAATGCGGGCAGGTCTTCGGCGTCGCCATCTGGCCGCACGCGCGGCACCAGAAGGAGTGCTCGAAGAACATCGGCTCGATGTCGAGCTCGTGCGGCTCGAGCTCGTCGAAGATGAGCTGGGCGTCGTACGTCCCGTAGTAGTCGCCGACGCCGGCGTGGTCGCGACCGACGATGAAGTGCGAGCAGCCGTAGTTCTTGCGGCAGATCGCGTGCCAGATCGCCTCGCGCGGCCCGGCGTAGCGCATGGCCGCGGGGAACGCCGACACGACCACCCGCTCCTCCGGGTAATACCGCTCGATGAGCACCCGGTAGGCGTCGACCCGCACCTCCACGGGCACGTCGTCGGACTTCGTCTCGCCCACCAGGGGATGGATGAGGAGCCCGTCGACGGTCTCGAGCGCGCACTTCGTCAAGTACTCGTGCGCGCGATGAATGGGGTTCCGCGTCTGAAAGCCGACGACTCGGCGCCAGCCCTTCTCCGAGAAGAGCGAGCGTGTCTCGGCCGGATCTCGGTGGAGCTCCGGAACCGGCGGCTCGAGCCGCTCGAAGACGGTCACGGGCCCCGCGACGTAGCGGTCGTGCTGCGCGTAGAGGCGGGCGACACCGGGATGATCTCCGTCAGTCGTTCGGAACGCCTTCTCGGCCTCGCGCGCCTTGTCGTAGGAGTAGACCTCCTCGACCTCGAGGACGGCGAGCAGGCGCCCCGTCTCGTCGGCGAGCGCGATCCGGCCACCGGCAGGGGGCTGTTCTACCGCGAGGCAGACGGGGAGCGCCCACGGGAGGCCGCCGGCAAGGCGCATCTCCTCGAGCACGCGCTCGTAGTCCTCACGGCCCATGAAGCCGGCCAGCGGCGAAAGCGCGCCCGACGCGAGCATGTCCAGGTCGGAGAGCTCGCGCGACGTCAGGCGCACGACCTCCAGCGCCTCGACACCCTCGGGCCGCTCGCCCATGCGCTCGACGAGCTCCCCTCCGTGCGGGCGGATCAAGCCCGCGGCGCTCGTCACCATCAGACTCGAACCTCGCCGTACAGGAGTCCCTTCTCCTCGAGCTTGTCGAGCACCAGCTGGGCGCTCTGCTCGGGCTTCTGCTCCTCCGTGTGCAGGGCGAGGTCGGGGCTCGCAGGGGCTTCGTACGGGTCGGAGACCCCGGTGAACTCCTTGATTTCGCCGGCGAAGGCCTTCTCGTAGAGGCCCTTGACGTCGCGCCGCGCGCACTCCTCCACCGAAGCCTCGACGTACACCTCGACGAACGGACCGAACTCCTCGACCAGTTGCCGGGCCTTACGCCGCGTCTCCTCGTAGGGGGAGATTGCGGAGACGAGCACGGCGGCACCGTGGCGCGTCAGGCGCGACGCGACCCAGCCGATGCGCTCGATGTTCGTGTCGCGATCCTCTTTCGAGAAGCCGAGCCCCTTGGAGAGATGGGTGCGGACGACATCGCCGTCGAGGTACTCGACCTCCCGCCCTGCCTCCTCGAGCCGCTTGCCCACGAGCTCGGCAATCGTCGACTTGCCGGCGCCGGAGAGACCGGTGAACCACAAGGTGAAACCGTTGCTCATGCGCTCCTCCGGTCCTGGTGGATCCCGCACTCGAGCTTCAGCATCGGGGAACCCATGGTTCCCCCATGGGCCCCCTCCTTTAGATCACCGCTCACGCTGTCTTCCTGTCCACATGGATTCCGCATTCGAGCTTGTCCGAGCCCGCCCAGCGGCCGGCCCGCTCCTCTTCGTCGGGCCGCAGCGGCCTCGTGCACGGCAGGCAGCCGATCGAACGGTAACCGGCATCGTGAAGCGGGTTGTACGG
>JBBDMP010000106.1:0-4453 GCA_040878265.1 Gaiellales bacterium
GCCGGCAAGCTCGTCACCGGGCACTACGCGCGCATCGTCGAGCACCGTGGCCGGTTGCTGCTCGCGCGCGGGGCGGATGCAGAGAAGGATCAGTCGTACATGCTCGGCCGTCTCGACCCGGCCGTGGCCGACAGGCTCTGGTTCCCCCTCGGCGAGCAGGGAAAGGAGGCAACGCGCGCCGAGGCGCGCGCGGCGGGCCTCGGGGTCGCCGAACGCGCCGAGAGCCAGGAGGCGTGCTTTCTGGGAGGAGATGACTATCGCTCGTTCCTCACGCGCCACGGCGTAGAGGAGCGCGACGGGCCGATCGTCGCCGAGGACGGGCGTGAGGTCGGGCGCCACGCCGGCTTCTGGCGCTTCACGCCGGGACAGCGGCGGGGCCTCGGCGTCGCCGCCGGCGAGCCCGTCTACGTTCTTGGCTCACAGCCCGCGACGAACACCGTGGTCATCGGGCGGCACGAGTCGCTCGCGCGCTCGCAGGTTTCCGTAGAAGACGGGCGCCTCTTCGTCCCCGTCGAGAGGGCGGAGGCCAAGCTTCGCTACCGGTCGCCTGCTGCGCTCGCGACGGTGCAGACAGAGGAGCGCGGTTTTCGCCTCGCGCTCGACGCTCCGGCCTACGGCGTGGCAACGGGGCAGGCGGCGGTCTTGTACGAAGACGACGCGGTCGTCGGCGCGGGGCTGATCTCCGCAGCCCGGTAGCGCGGCTACGATCCTCGCCGTGGCTCTCGCTGCCGAGTTCGACTCCCTCGACATCCTCTGGATCGCGCTCAGCGTGTTCCTCGTCCTCGTCGGCCTTGCGCTGGCCTATGTCCTCTTCCGCCTGGGCGGAACCGTCAGACGTCTGGCGTCGTTCATTCAGGGGTTGGAGAGCGAGGTCCTGCCGCTCGTGCACAAGGCAGGAGGGACGGTGGATCGGGTCAACATGCAGCTCGACAAGGTCGATCGGGTGACCGACAGCGCGGTGGACGCCGCCGAAAGCCTGGACACGGCGGTCCGCGCGGTGACGCTCGCTATCACGAAGCCGGTGCAGAAGATCTCGGGCCTCGTGCAGGGGATCGCACACGGGACGGCAGCCCTGCGCACCCGGCGCGACGTGCGCAACGCCGTCCAGACGGGGCGAGAGGCCGCGGCCCGCCGCGAGCACGAGATCGAGGAGGAGCTCGAGCGCGGCGGGGAAGCCGTGTGACCGCCCCGATCAGGCTCACCATTCCCGACGACCCGCGGTACCACGGCGTTGCCCGGCTCGTCGTAGGCGGCCTCGCCGCCCGCCTCGAGCTCTCGTACGAGCACCTCGAGGACCTCCAGCTGGCTCTCGCGAGCGTGCTCGAGAACGACGGCTACTCGGTCGGGCCGGAAGTGAACGTCGAGCTCGTGGTGGACGAGGGCTCGCTCGACCTGCGGATCGGGCCGCTGAACGGCGACGCGCTCCGAGCCGATCTCGAGCTAGAAAGCGAGACCGAGATCGCGCTCGGACGCCTCCTGCGCACCGTCGTTGAGAAAGTCGAGCTCGAAGAGCGGGCGGACGGCCAGTGGCTGCGTCTCGAAAAGCGGGTCAAGTCCGTTAAGACAGAGAACACCCGATGAGCGTCCCTTCCGAACAGCCCAAGGCCGACCGCGACCTCTTGCGTCGCTACCACGAGGCCGGCGACATCGCGGCGCGCGAGCGCCTGATCGAGCAGTACTTGCCGCTCGTCCGCTCGCTGGCGCGCCGCTATTCCTACCGCGGCGAGCAGCTCGAGGATCTCGTCCAGGTCGGCTGCATCGGGCTCATCAAGGCGATCGACCGATTCGACATCGATCGGGGCGTCGAGCTCACGACCTACGCGACGCCGAACATCATCGGCGAGATCAAGCGGCACTTCCGCGACAAGGGCTGGTCGGTGCGCGTGCCCCGTGGCCTCCAGGAGCTGAACGTGCGCCTCTCGCACGTGATCGATGACCTCACGGTCCAGCTCGAGCGCTCTCCGACGATTCCCGAGCTCGCGAAAGCCGCCGGGGTCGAGGAGGAGGATGTGCTCGAAGCGCTGGAGAGCGGCCAGGCGTACGCGACGCTCTCCCTCTCGGCGCCGTCTTCCGGAGACGACAACTCCGACCTCGATCCCCTGGAGTCGCTCGGGGTGCTCGAGCACGAATACGAGGTGAGCGAGGACCGCGCAGTGCTCGCTCCCGGTATCAAGGCCCTTGACGATCGCGAGCGAAAGATCCTGCATTTGCGGTTCTTCGAGGGCCTGACGCAGTCGCAGATCGCCCAGCAGGTGGGCATCTCGCAGATGCACGTCTCCCGCCTCATCCGCCGGTCGCTCGAGAAGATCCGCGCGGAGATCGCGACCGAGCACCCGGTCGAGCGGCGCGCGTCCTGAGAGCTCGCCCCAGAATGAGAGCTGTGCCGCCGGAATCGCGCTGAGCGGCGCGAGGCGGCGTCCTCGGTCGCGCCCGTATCTGAATTCGATACGAGCGCTCCCTGCGTCCTGGCCTCGCATCCACCCATCGCGGCCCGGCGACGAGCCCCATCCTGGAACGAGCTCTGGACCCCCGGAACCCCGGCGTACACTTCGTCCCATGCGGGCGTCCGCCGAGCTCCGCGAGGGCTTCCTGGCGTTCTTCGAGTCGAAGGGCCATCTGCGGCTGCCCTCGGCGTCGCTCGTGCCCGAGACGTACGACCCCTCGGTCCTGCTCACGACGGCCGGCATGCAGCCGCTGAAGCCGTACATCCTCGGCCTCGTGGAGCCGCCCTCGAAGCGGCTCGCGACCGTCCAGAAATGCTTCCGGGCCACGGACATCGACGAGGTCGGTCTGACCGCGCGGCACCTGACCTTCTTCGAGATGCTCGGCAACTTCTCGCTCGGCGACTACTTCAAGGACGGCGCGGTCGACCTCGCCTGGGAGTTCGTCACCGAGCACATGCGCCTCGAGACCGACGTCCTCTGGGCGTCGGTTTTCGCCGGCGATCCCGAGCTTCGGCTCGACCGCGACGAGGTGGCCGTCGCGGCCTGGCAGCGCGTCGGCATTCCAGCGGAGAGGATCGTCGGCCTCCCACGGGCGGAGAACTTCTGGCAGGCCGGGCCGACGGGACCGTGTGGCCCCTGCTCGGAGCTTCACGTCGACCGCGGGCCGGAGCATGGCTGCGACCGGCCCGACTGCGCCCCCGGATGCGACTGCGACCGGTTCCTCGAGGTCTGGAACCTCGTCTTCATGGAGTTCGACCTGCGCGCCGACGGCACGCTGACGCCGCTCCCGACCCAGACCATCGACACGGGCATGGGGGTCGAGCGCGGAGCGGCGGTCCTCCAAGGCGTCCACTCGGTCTACGAGACGGACGGCTTCCAGGAGATCATGGAGTGGGTCGCCGGCGAGACGGGGACGCGGTACGGCGAGTCGGAGCTCGCGACCAAGTGCCACCGTGTCCTCGCCGATCACGGGCGGGCGATGACCTTCCTCGTCGCCGACGGCGTCACGCCTTCGAACGAGGGCCGCGGCTACGTTCTGCGGCGCGTCATCCGCAGAGCGGTTCTGCACGGGCGCGACCTCGGGCTCGAGTCGTTTCTGCCACGGCTCTCAGGAGTCGTGGCAGGCCAGATGGGCTCGGTCTATCCCGAGCTCCGCGAGAAGGAGGCGATCATCGGGGAGCTGCTCGCCGCCGAGGAGGAACGCTTCTCACGGACGCTGGCTCTGGGCGAGCGCTACTTCGAGGAGGCGGCGGCCGACGGCGCGATCTCCGGCGAGGAGGCCTTCAAGCTCCACGACACCTACGGCTACCCGATCGAGCTCACGCGCGAGCGGGCGCGGGAGCGCGGCCTGGCGGTCGACGAGGAGGGGTTCGAGCGCCTCATGGCGGAGCAGCGGGAGCGCTCGCGCGCCGGTGCGGCCTTCGACGTCGAGATCAAGGTCGCCGGCGAGCAGCCCACCGAGTTCGTGGGCTACGAGAAGACGGAGGTGCTCACGGCGATCATGGCCCTGGAGGAGATCGAAGACGGCCTCTTCCAGGCGAAGCTCTACGACTCGCCGTTCTACCCCGAGGGCGGGGGCCAGGTCTCGGACGTGGGCTACATCGAAAAGGTTGGCGGTTCCGCGCGCGCCGAGCTCGTCAAGGCGACGCGCGTCGGCGACGACCAGGTGCTGACCTTCCGCGGCGAGGGGTTCAAGTCCGGCGACCGGGTGAAGGCAGTCGTTCCGTGGAGAGTCCGCTTCCCGACGATGGCGAACCACACCGCCACCCACTTGCTGCACAAAGCGCTCCAGGAGGTTTTGGGCGACCACGTGCGCCAGGCCGGCTCAGCAGTCCGCCCGGACAAGCTGAGGTTCGATTTCACGCATCCCCAGGCGCCGACGCCCGAGGAGCGGGAGCGGGTCGAGGGGATCGTGAACGAGCGGATCTTCGAGGGCCTGCCAGTGCGCGCCTTCCTGACGCCGATCGACGAGGCTCGGCGGCTCGGCGCGATGATGCTCTTCGGAGAGA
>JBBDMP010000107.1:0-4409 GCA_040878265.1 Gaiellales bacterium
CTTCGAGACCCAGAAGCGGCCGCCGCCGTTGTCGAGCTCGATCTCCGTGCCGGGCGCGGGCGGCTCGCCCTCGCGCTCCGCCAACTCGTAGCCCGTCGGCTTGGAGATGAAGAGCAGGTACTTCCCTTCGGCCATGGCGGCGGGAGTTTATTCCTGGGCTGCGGCGAGGTAGCGGGGCAGGACGACGCGGACGAGCGTGCCGCCCCCGTCCCGGTGCTCGACCGCCAGGTGCCCGTTCAAGATTTGCGTTCGCTCCTCCATGGCCTCCACTGAGGCGCGTCGGCGCTCGCCGAGGCCGTCGTCGACGATCTCGGCAGCGAACTCGCCGCCGTCCTCCTCCTGGATGAGCACGGCAATCCGCTTTGGCCCGCGCCGAACTGCCTGGCTCATAGCCTCCCGGATGATCTGGTAGAGGGCCACCTGCGCCTTCTCGGTCAGGCGCTCGCCCACCTCGACGTCGGTGGTGACCGCGATCCGCTGCGACCCCTCGACCTGATCGCCCAGCGCGCGCACGGCGGCTCCGAAGCCCTGGTCGCGAAGGACGAGCGGCTCGATGGCGAACGAGAGGTCGCGCAGCTCCTGAATCGTCTCGCGCTCCCGCTGGAGCGATCCTTCCATGACCTTCGCGGCATCCTCGAGGCGGCCGTCGCGGATCGCCGCGATCGCCGCGTCATGCATGAGCGCGATCCCCGACATCGTCTGCAGCGGGCCGTCGTGGAGGAAGAGCGACAACCGCCGCCGCTCGTCTTGCTCGGCCGTGATCAGCTGCTCTGCGAGCCGGGCGCGCTCGGCCTCCCTGTCGCGCGCCTCCCCGAGCAGGCGCGCGTTCTCCACCGCGCGGGCCGCGAACTCGACCAGAACTCTCGCGTGCGCGAGGTCGCCGCGCCCGAACGGGTCCGCCCGGGTGAGCTCGAGCGTTCCGAGCGACTCGTCGCGGGCGACGAGCGGGACGGTCATGCGGCCGCCCTCGACTCGGCCCTTGCGGGTGTCGCGGCCGCTCGGCGGCTGGATTACGGCCTCGCTGGCTCCGAAGAGATCCTTCGCCTGCTCTGCGATCCGCGCGACGATCTCGTCCGGGTCGAGCGGCATCGAGACGGCCGCGACCGCCTCGACGAGCGACTCCAGAACGCTCGTCTGGCCCTGCAGCTCGTCCTCGGCCGTCTCGTGGCGTCGGCGTTCCGAGACGATCAGGTAGACGGCGAAGGCCCCCGCGAAGAGCGTCGCGGCGATCAGGCCCGCGACGGAGACCGCCGCCTGTCCAAGCGCCAGGCCGATCGCGCCGACGAGCGCGGCCGCGACCGTAGCCGCGACGAGCGCGGCTCTAATCGATGATCGACTCGCGAAGCGCGATGGCGACGGCATGGGTGCGCGTGTCCGCTTCGAGCTTGGCGAGGATGTGCCGAACGTGGCTCTTCACAGTCTCCTGGCTGATGAAGAGACGCGCGGCGACGTCGGCGTTCGACATGCCGTCGGCCAGAAGCTGCAGGATTTCGCGCTCCCGCTGCGTCAACATCTCCTCGCGCTCTCGGGTGAGCAGAGCGGGCATGAGGGCTGGATCGACGTAGCCCTCGCCGCTCGCCACCTTCTCGATCGCGCGGAGGAGCGTCGCGTGAGGCGCCTCCTTGAGGATGTAGCCCTTCGCGCCGGCCTCGAGCCCGCGGCCGAGCAAACTGCGCTCGCCGTAAGCGGTGAAGATGAGGACGGCGGTGTCGGGGAGGCGTTCGCTCAGGATCTTCGTGGCCTCGAGCCCATCCATGCCTGGCATTCGCACGTCCATGATCACGACGTTCGGCCGGCGGCGCTCGGCGACCGCGACGGCGGTCGCGCCGTCGGATGCCTCGCCGACCACGCGGATCTGCGGGGCGCGCGACAACGAGAGGCGAAGTCCTTCACGGACTACCTCGTGGTCATCGGCGATTAGGCAGGTGATCTCGTTCGACACTCCGGCTACCCCAAGCACGATGATAATCGGGTGACGGGCCGTCACACTTTAGGGGGACTTCTCGTCGATCCGGTCGACGGCCCCCGAACCGGCCGTCTGACAATCGAAGACGGCCTCATCGTCGCGGTCGAAGAAGACGCCGCCGTCCCCCGCGAGCCGTTCATCTTCCCCGGCTTCGTCGATCTCCACGTGTACTCGCCGGATGCTCTCCTGAAGCAGGGCGTCACCGCCTATCTCCTGGCGGCGCGAGAGCCGGTGGAGCTCCCTGACGAGCGCTGCGTCGGCCTTCACCTCGAAGGGCCGTTTCTCAACCCTGACGCGGCCGGAGCTGTGCCGCTCGAGGAGATCGGGCCGGTCGACCTCGAGCGCCTGGCGCGTTGGCTCGAGGACGCGCCGGTGCGAATCGTGACCGTAGCTCCCGAGATCCCCGGCGGCCTCGACGCGATCGCGCTCGTGGCGGAGCGCGCCGTGGCCGCAGTCGGGCACACGCGCGCGAACGGCGCGACCGTGAGAGCGGCCATCGACGCCGGGGCGCGCTTCGCCACGCACCTGTGGAACGCGATGGAGCCGCTCGGGGCCCGGGAGACCGGCCCCGTGGTCGAGCTGCTGCTCGACCCGCGCGTCGTACTCGGCCTCATCGCCGACGGCCGGCACCTGCATCCTCGGATCGAGCAGCTCACCATCCAGGTTGCCGGCGCCGAACGGATCGCGCTCACGAGCGACCTCGTGGCGGAGCCCGTGCTCGCCGACAACCGCCTGGCCGGGGGGGACCGAGCAGGGGCGGCGCTCGTGCGCCGAATGGCCCGCTACGGCCTGCGCGAGGCCGCGATGATGGCGAGCCTCGTCCCGGCGCGGCTCCTCGGCTTGGCCGACCGGGGGCGGGTCGCGGCCGGCCACCGCGCCGACCTGGCCGTGCTAGGGCCTGATCTCAGGCCGCTTGAAACCGTGGTCGCGGGCGAGACAGCCTGGAGCGTGCGCTATCCTCCGGCCAGGACGTTGGACGACCTACCGCCTAGTACCCGCGCCCCGGGAAGCGGGGCGTGAGCTACACCCTCGAGCTGTTGGCCGTTCTCCTGATCGTTCTGGCGAACGGGTTCTTCGTCGCGGCCGAGTACTCGCTCGTGACCGCGCGGCGCTCGCGGCTGAACGAGCTCGCAGCGGAGGGGAACCGGCGCGCGAAGATCGCTCTCCGCATCATGGACAGCCCGGTGCGCTTCATCGGCACCGTCCAGCTCGGGATCACGACCTTCTCGATCCTTCTCGGCGCCGTCGGGGAGCCGCTCGTCGAGCGCTGGATCGACGAGCCCGTTCTTTCCCACACCGTCGCCTTCATCATCGCCTTCTCGTTCGTGACCTACCTGCACGTCACCATCGGCGAGCTCGTGCCGAAGGCGATCGCGCTGACGAAGAACGAGTCGACCGCCCTGTGGGTAGCGCTCCCGGTCGAGGCTTTCTACCTCGCGAGCTACCCGCTCGTCTGGTTCCTCCAGGCATCCTCGAACGCGTTCACGCGCCTGTTCGGAATCCAGCCGGCCCCCGCCGGCGTCGTGGCACACACCGAACAGGACATCCGCCTGATCGTGGCCCAGGCCGAGGACACCGGCGTGATCCAGGAGGCGGAGGAGGAGATGCTCTACAAGGTCTTCGACTTCGCCGACAAGGAGGTGCACGACGTGATGGTCCCGCGACCCGAGGTCGTGGCCCTCTCCATGCAGCTGCCGCCGCAAGAAGCCCTGGCGGCCGTCATCGACTCTCCCTACACGCGCTATCCCGTCTACCGCGGGTCGCTCGACGACGTGCTCGGCATCCTCCACGTGCGCGACCTCTTCTCGGCCCTCTACGACCGGGGCATCGAGAACGTGAACGTGGAAGAGATCGTCCGTCCCGCCCACGTCGTTCCCGAGACGAAAGACCTGGGCGCGATGCTCGCGGAGTTCCGGCGCACGAACCAGCACTTGGCGCTTGTCGTCGACGAGTACGGCGCGATGCAGGGGATCGTCACGCTCGAGGACCTACTCGAGGAGATCGTCGGCGAGATCGAGGATGAATACGACCTCCCCGACGAATCGGTCGAGGAGCTCAGCGACGGCCGCATCAGGGTCGACGGAACGTTCCCGATCGACGACTTCAACGATCGTTTCGCGAAGGAGCTGCCGCAGGAGGACTACCACACGCTCGCGGGCTTCGTCTTCGGCCAGCTCGGCCGGGGCGCGGAAGCCGGCGACGAGGTCCTCCACGACGGCATGCGCTTTCGAGTCGTCGAGGTGGACGGGCCGCGGATCGAGCGGCTCGACGTGGAGTTTCTGAGCGAGGAAGAGCGCGACCGCGTCGAGGAGGAAGCGCCAGCCGAGTAGTCTGGTGCCCGGCGTGGAGTTCGACCACATCGGCGTCCCGGCGTCGGCCAAGCGCGAGGGGATGCGCTTCCTCGAGTCCAAGCGGCTCTGGCTCACGAGCCCGGCCGACCACC
>JBBDMP010000108.1:0-23540 GCA_040878265.1 Gaiellales bacterium
TACACCGTCGTGACCTGGTTCGCGTAGTGGATCTCGGAATCGCCGGGCGCCGGGCCGGGGTCGCCGCCTCCTCGCAGGGGCTGGGATTCGCGACCGCCGCCGCGCTCGCCGCCGAAGGCGCGCGCGTGGCGATCTGCTCCCGCGATGAGGGCCGGATCGAGGAGGCGGCGAAGCGGATCGGCGGCGATGCCGTCCCGCTCGTGGCCGACGTCGGCGCGCCTGAGGGGGCGACAGGATTCGTGGAGGCGGCCCGCGAGGCGCTCGGCGGCCTGGACATCCTCGTGACGAACGCGGGCGGTCCGCCTCCCGGGAACTTCGAGTCGACCGCCGTCGAGGCTTATCCAGAGGCGCTCAACCTCAATCTCATGTCCGTCGTCGCCATGTGCAAGGCGGCTGTGCCCGAGATGCGGCAGCAAAGGTGGGGACGGGTCGTCGCGATCACCTCGCTCGCCGTGCGCCAGCCGATGGCCGACCTGATCCTCTCGAACACCGCGCGCGCAGGCGCGACCGGGTTTCTGAAGACGCTGGCGCGCGAAGTGGCGGCTGACGGCGTGACTGTCAACTCGGTCCAGCCGGGGCGGCACGACACCGAGCGCCTCCGAGCGCTCGGTCACCTAGACGACTCGGCTCCGATCGGCCGGCCGGAGGACTTCGGCGCGGTCGTCGCCTTTCTCTGCTCCGAGCAGGCGAGGTTCCTCACCGGCGCCGCCGTTCACGTGGACGGCGGCGCCTACGCGGCGCTCCTCTAACCCAACGGGACCCCGGACGCCCTCGGCGGCGTAATAGCGGTATCAGACGAAGGAGGATCCCCATGCAGAAGCTCCTCTGGGCCGCCGCGCTCGTCGCGCTCGCCGCCTTTCCCGCCGCCGCCAAGGCTGACGGCATCGCCTTCGCCGGCACCGAGAACGCACGCACGGGAGCTGGAACACCGAACGGCGGACCGCATTACGCGACGCTGAGCCTGCCGAAGCAAACCGTCGTGACGAAGGTGGGCCCGGAGGGCGCCATCTTCAGCTACACGACTCTCCGGGGCCAATGGGGGATCCCGATCGTCGCGTTCGATGGCTCGAAGGCAGGCGTATCTCACAACGGCAAGGTGCTCGTCCTCGCGCAGCCGCCGATCGGCCAGATGCGCAAACTGAGCAAGTTGGCGGTCTTCTTCACGCCGAGACTGCGGGAGGAACCGCGGATCGTGGCGCTTCGGGGCAGCTGGTCCTACGATGCGCTGTCGCCTGACGGAAAGACGCTGTATCTGATCGAGCACGTCAACCAGCAGGACGTCTCGCAGTACCGGGTTCGGGCATACAACCTCGAATCCGGCCGCTTGCTTTCGAAGCCGATCCGCGACCCGAAGACCGGCGAGATCATGCACGGGTATCCGGTCACCCGTGCTGCGAGCGCTGATGGCCGCTGGGTCTACACGCTTTACCAGGCTGAGCATCACTCATTCGTCCATGCACTCGACACAATGAACCGAAAGGCGGCCTGTATCGACGTCCCGAAGCGCTTCGCGGACTACGTCGGTGATGCGAGGCTCCTGCTGACGGACGACGGTGGGGTACTCACCGTCGAGTCCCGGTCCCGCGGAACGCTCGCGAAGATCGATACGGCTACTCACCGCCTTACGGAAACGAGGGCCGGGCCCGCAGCCACGGCTGCGCCGGACGGAATGCCGTGGCCGGCGCTTGGGGTCGGCGCGGCGACGCTTCTCGCCGTTCTGGCCTTCCTCTTGCGGCGGCGACTACGGCCGGTGGCGGCCGTGGTAGCTGATGAGGGTCGTGACCAGCCCGGTCAGGGCGAGGCCCGGCCCCACCTCGACGAGCAGCCTCGCCTCGTCGGTTCGGTCTACGCCGGTTACGAGCCCGCCGACGGCGATCCAGATGCCGGCGGCGAGGGCCGGCAGGAGGAGCACGATCACGGTCGGCTCGTGCCATGGTCGGCCGATGCGCACCCAGAGCACGTAGTCGGCAAAAGCGAAAACGGCCACAACGGCAGCAGGGAGCACGCTCGTGAGGAGCTCCTGAGACGCGGAGGCAGCCCACGCGGCGACGCCCACGATCGCCGGCGTCAGCCAGGACGGGAGCATCAGCCTGCCTGAATCGCGAAGGTGTTCACGGTCGTGCCGGTGCGGCTGAGCGCCCTGACGCGCAGCGTCTGCTCGTCGGCGAGGAGGTAGAGAAAGCCGCGGGCGGTGCGGGCCGCGACTCGTCGTGGATACCACTCCGGGCACCGCGTCAGCGGATAGAGGCGCGCGCCGCCCCCGCCGTGAACGACGTACCGGACGCCCTTCACGGCCGCGAAGCGCTGGAAGTTGTGGGCGTGACCGGAGAGGACCAGGTCGACGCCGAAGCGCTCGAAGACCGGCAGCCACGCTCCGCGAACGGTGGCGTTGCCTTCGTGTCCGCCGCAGGAGAACGCCGGGTGGTGGAAGACGACCACCTGCCACCGCGCGGTCGAGGCGACGAGCCGCGAGCGCAGCCATTTCGTCTGGGTGGCTGTCACCTGGTTCGAGTTGAGGATGAAGATGTCGACATGCGGAAGCGAGCGGCGATAGAAGGCACGTGGCATTCCGAGCAGCTCGAACTCGTAGCGGCCGCCCTGGACATCCACGTCGTGGTTTCCCAACGAGCCGGCGGGGGCGACGCCGGCTCCCGCCAGCCAGCCGAAGCTCGCGGTCCAGTTGCGCCGAAAGGCGGTGGGGCTGCGGGTGTAGTCGTTGTCGCCGAGCGTGACGAGGAGCTGAGCGGGGTGAGTCGCCTCGAACCGGCGCATCGCCTCGCCGGTGGCTCGCTGGGTCTCGCCGCCGACTCCGAAGTCGCCCACGGCGAGGATGCCGGTTGCAGCCGGAGCCGATCCGGCGCAGACGAACGCGCCGACGACGGCAAAGAGGGCGTAGAGGCGACCCACTGGGTCGCCTTGTAGCAGCTAGGCGGTGAGCTCGTCCGCCAAGGTGCGCACGCGGCGGTCGATCTCGTCGCGAATCCGACGCACGTCCTCGAGGCTCTTCCCGGCGGGATCCTCCAGCTCCCAGTCGAGATAGCGCTTCCCCGGGTAGACGGGGCACGCGTCCCCGCAGCCCATCGTCACGACGGCGTCGGCCTCGCGGACGACCTCGTCGGTGAGGCCCTTCGGCACCTCCGTTGAGATGTCGATCCCGACCTCGGCGAGCGCCTCGACGACGGCCGGATTGAGCTCCTCCGCAGGGTCGCTTCCAGCGGAGCGCACGTGCACGCGCCCGCCCGCGTGGCGCTCGAGCAGGGCGGCCGCCATCTGGCTGCGGCCGGCGTTGTGGACGCAGACGAAGAGGACGGACGGGGCGTCGGTCAATCCATGTGGCGCGGCGTGGTGCCGTCGACCGGATGGGACGCGTCCGTGAACTCCCTGAACTCGCCGGTGACGAGGAAGGCCGTCTGCTCGCCGATGTCGACGGCGTGGTCGCCGATTCGCTCGAGGCAGCGCGACACGATGATCATGCGCAGGCCCCACTCCCGCTTGTCCGGATCGCCGCCGAGCGAGAGGACGTGGTGGACGACCCTCCGGTTGGCGCGGTCGATGAGCTCGTCGAGGTCGACGAGCGACTCGGCGCGGTCCAGGTTACGGTCGGCGAACGAGTCGAGCGCCACGCGGATCATCTCCTCGGCCCGCGAGCCCATCTCCTCGAAGCCCTCGATCAGCGTCTCGGCGGCCTCGGCCTCCTGCACGAGCTTCGTCAGCTTGGCGATGGTGACGCAGTAGTCGGCCATGCGCTCGAGGTGGAGGTTGTTGTGCAGGACCGCGAGCACGAGCCTGAGGTCGACCGCGACGGGGGTCTGGCGCGCGAGCAGGGACTGAATCCCTTCCTGGATGCCGAGGTAGACGGCGTCGATCTCGTCATCGAAGGCGATGACCTCGTCCGCCAGCTCGGCGTCCTGCTGGGCGAGCGCGTTCAGCGTGCCGCGAAGCGCGCGCAGAACGAGCGCACCTTCTTCCTGCAGCGCGGACTCGAGCTGGTCGAGCTCTTCCTGGAGGGTGACTCGCATCAGCCGAACCTACCTGTCACGTAGTCCTCGGTTCGCCTGTCGGAGGGCTGGGTGAAGATCTTTGACGTCACGTCGTACTCGACGAGGATGCCCGTCCGGTCTCCGTTCGAGACCTCTACGCTGAAGAAGGCGGTCATGTCGGCCACGCGGGCGGCCTGCTGCATGTTGTGGGTGACGATCACGATCGTGTACTCGCGCTTGAGCTCGTGCATGAGGTCCTCGATGCGTGTCGTCGAGATCGGGTCAAGTGCCGAGGCGGGCTCGTCCATGAGGATCACGTCAGGCTCGACCGCAAGGCAGCGCGCGATGCAAAGCCGCTGCTGCTGGCCGCCCGAGAGGCTCAGTGCGCTCTCCTTGAGCCGGTCCTTCACCTCGTCCCAGAGCGCAGCGTTCTGGAGGGCCTTCTCCACGATTCCGTCCATGGATCCCTCCATTCCCAGGACTCGAGGCCCGAAAGCTACGTTGTCGAAGATCGATTTCGGGAACGGATTCGGCTTCTGGAACACCATGCCGATCCGCTTGCGCACCTCAACCGGGTCGACCTCGTCGTCGTAGAGATCCGCACCGTGGTAGAGGATCGTGCCTTCGATCGTGGCGGTCGGGATCAGGTCGTTCATGCGGTTGAAGCAGCGGATGAACGTGCTCTTGCCGCAGCCGGATGGGCCGATGAACGCGGTGATGGCGTTCTGGTAGACGTCCAGAGAAACGCCGCGCAGGGCAGGATCGCCGGAGTAGGAGACCGTGAGGTCCCGCACCTCGAAGATCTTCTCCTTCGGCTCGAAGGGGGTCTCTGTCCGCACCGACTGCGCGATCTGCGTCATTGGCTCGATGATGTTTACCACCTCTTCTGGTAAC
This sequence comes from Gaiellales bacterium, assembly GCA_040878265.1. Lineage (GTDB taxonomy): Bacteria > Actinomycetota > Thermoleophilia > Gaiellales > Gaiellaceae > JBBDMP01. The sequence goes on from JBBDMP010000108.1 coordinate 4,875, forward strand.
GGTTGCGGAGAAAGATCGCGAAGGCGTTCAGGGTCAGGAGGATCACGAGCAGGACGACGATCGCCGCGGCCGCGAGAAGCTTGAACTCATCCTGTGGCTGCTTCGTCCAGTTGTAGATCTGCACCGGCAGCGCGGTGAACGATCCCGTCAGCGTGGGGTCGAAGGCGACGTACGTGAGCGCGCCGATCAAAAGCAGCGGGGCCGTCTCACCGATCGCGCGAGAGAGGGAGAGGATCGAGCCGGTGGCGATTCCCGGGAGCGCCGCCGGTAGGACCTGCCGCCAGACGACCTGCCACTGGGTGGCGCCGAGGGCGTAGGCGCCCTGGCGGATCGAATCCGGCACGGCACGGATCGCCTCGCGGGCCGCGATGATGATCGTCGGCAAGACGAGCAGCGTGAGGATGAGCGCGCCGGCGAGGAGCACACGCCCGAGCCCGATGCCCCGGACGAGGAAGGCGAGCCCGAGGATCCCGTAGACGATCGAGGGCACCGCCGCGAGGTTCTGGATGTTGACCTCGAGCAGCCGGTTGTACCAGCGCTCCTTGTTCGCGTACTCCTCCAGGTAGATCGCGGTACCGACTCCGAGCGGGACCGTGAAGAGGATCAGCAGCACGCCGATGTAGATCGTCGCGAGGATCGCCGGGCGGGCGCCGGCTCGGTCGGGGTCAGCCGACGGCGGGTTGGTGAGGAGGATGCTGTCGACGTAAGGAAGGCCCTTCTGGAGCACATCCACGAGCAGCGTCCCGAGCGTGATGAACGCGATCGCGAGCGAGAGCAGCAGGGCCGCCTTGAACAGCCGCCCGCGCATGGCCCGGCTCATTCGTACACCTCGCGGTACTTGCGCACGAGCCGGATGGAGACGAGGTTCATGACCAGCGTCAGAACGAAGAGCGTGAGGCCGACCGCGAAGATCGTCTTGTACTCGAGCGAGCCGGTGGGGACGTCACCCGCTCCCGTCGCCGCGATGAACGCGGTCATCGTCTCGACGGCCTCGCGCGGGTCGAATGAGAGGTTCGGCTGCTGCCCCGCGGCGATGAGGACGATCATCGTCTCTCCGATGGCGCGCGAGATCCCGAGGACGTAGGAGGCGACAATGCCCGAGATCGCCGCGGGCACGACGATCCTCGTCGAGACCTGGAGCTTGGTCGAGCCGAGCGCGTAGGCGCCGTCGCGGAGATCTTGTGGCACGGCGGTCATCGCGTCCTCTGAGAGCGAGGCGACCGTCGGGATGAGCATGACGCCCATAACGAGTCCCGCGCTCAAGGCGTTGAACGTTCCAACGTCGATTCCGATGTCGCCCAGGAGCGGTGTCACGAACGTGAGCGCGAAGTAGCCGTAGACGACCGTCGGGATGCCCGCAAGGAGCTCGAGCGTGGGCTTAAGCACAGAGCGCACCCGCGGGCGCGCGTACTCGCTCAGATAGATGGCGGCTCCGAGCCCAAAGGGCATGCAGATCAGGCACGCCCAGAACAGGACGGAAAGGGTCCCGACGATCAGCGGCACGACGCCGAAGCTCGACGGTTCGAAGAGGGGCGCCCAGCGCGTCCCGGTGATGAAGTCGATGAAGTTGACCTCGCGGAAGAACACGATCGCAGGCTCGAGGAGGGCGACGACGATCCCCACCGTCGTCGCCACCGAGACCAGAGCGCAGAGGGCGAGGACGCCCTTGATGACGTCCTCGCCCCAGCGCCTGCGCTCGGCGCGGAGCCTGATCGGCTCCGCGCCGGTTGCTTCCTGTGTTGCCAACTAGGCCGAGGCCTGCTCGAACCTCGACCTGGATTCGGCGAGCTGCTCGTCGTTGAGCGGCACGAACCGCGCAGTCTCCGCGATGGACTGGGCGTTGTCGAGCATGTACTGGACGAACGCCTTGACCTCGGGCCGCTGTAGCGACTCGTTCTTCACGTAGACGAAGAGCGGGCGCGACAGGGGCGTGTACTCGCCGGCCTGAGCGGTGTCGACGCTCGGCGTGACGCAGCCGTTTCCGCTGTCGATCGGCACGGCGTTGAGCGTGTCCTGGTTCTCCTCGAAGTAGGAGAAGCCGAAGTAGCCGAGCGCTCCTTTCTCGCCGCCCACGAAGGTGACGGTGGTGTTGTCGTCTTCGGTCGCCTGGTAATCCGCCCGGCTCGCGCCCTCCTCACCGTTGATCTCGTCCGTGAAGTAATCGAACGTTCCCGAGTCGGTACCCGCGCCGGCAAGGGTGAGCTTCTCGTCGGGGAAGCTGGGATCGATCTGGTTCCAGGTCGTGATCTTGCCCTCAGCCGCCGGCTCCCAGATCTTCTTGAGCTGGTCGGTGGTGAGGCAGTCGACCCAGTCGTTTTCCTTATTCGTGACGACGGTGAGAGCGTCGGTCGCCACCTGGAGCTCGGTGTACTGGACTCCGTTCTGCTGGCAGATTGGGGCTTCCTCGTCGTCCTTGATGGGGCGCGAGGCGTTCGAGATGTCGGTCTCGCCGGCGCAGAAGCGCTCGAAGCCTCCGCCGGTGCCGGAGATGCCGACGGTGGCCTGGACGCCGGGCTGCTCTGCCTGGAACTGCTCCGCGGCCGCCGTCACGAGGGGGCCGACCGTGCTCGACCCGTCTACCTCGACCTTGCCGGAGAGGTTGCCGCTCGATGCGGGCGCCGTGCTCTCCTCCGACTCACGGCCGCAGGCCGTTGCGACAAGGACGAGGACGCCAAGGAACAAGACGAATCTTCTTCTGTGTCTGGTCATGCCCCGAGTGTCTCGCCGGTGTGAGCATCCGTGGGCTGAAAGGTCGTGAAGGAGCAGTTACGAAGTGGTGAAGACGCACCGCACGGTCAGGCCTTGGCCGCGCGCGCCTTCGGTCTCGACGGTGCCGCCGGCGGACGTGACGACGTGCTTCACGATCGCGAGCCCCAGCCCGGTCCCCCGGGAGGCCCGCGCGCGGTCGCTGCGATAGAAGCGCTCGAAGAGTCGGGGGAGGTCTTCCTCCGTGACGCCGACGCCGTCGTCGGAGGCTGTCAGGACTACGCCCGTGCCGGTGCGCTCGACGGTCAGCCGAGCGGTGGCACCGGGACCGGCATAGCGGATCGCGTTCTCGAGCAGGTTCTCCGCGATCACCCGGATCATTCGGGGGCGGAGGGGCAACTCGGCGTCCTCGTCCCCCTCGACGCGGAGCGTCACCCCGGCACGTGCCGCTGACTCGGCCAGCTCCTCAGCCACCTCGCGCAGGAGCGGGAGCGGCGGCGTCGAGCCGAGCCCGACGAGCTCGCGGCCCGACTCGAGCTCGCTGAGGAAGAGCACGTCGTCGATGAGCTCCCCGATCTGCCCGACCTCCGCCTGTGCCTGCTCGATGATCGCGCCGGTGTCGGCGCCGGGAAGGAGCGCCGTCTCGAGCAGTGCGAGGAGGCGCGCTAGGGGTGTGCGGAGCTCGTGTGAGACCGCGGCTGTGAAGCCTGCGCGAAGCTCCTCGTAGGCGGCCATGTCGCCACGGCGGCGGAGGTAGAGAAGGCGCTCGCGGTGACCGTCCACCTCGTACGGAACGACGACGGCGGGCGCGGCGAGGACGGCGTCCGGGGCCCGCGCACCCTCCTGCAGGCCCTCGACGGACTCCCGCGCCCGCCGGCTGGCAGCGACGACACGGTCCTCCTCGTCGACCACGATGACGAGCTCCCGGCTCTCCTCGACGAGAGCCCGTGCGCGCTCGGCCTCGCGCTGACTGTCGTCGGGGATCTCGGGCGCCTGCCGACGGCCGAGCAGCCTTTTCACTACTTGTTCACCACTCGTACACCATCAAAAGCGCCATCATTCGAGGTGAGCCGGTGTCCAAGATTCTCATCATCGAGGACGACGAGGTTATCGGGCAGGGAATGGCGGCCCATCTGCGGACGGCCGGCTTCGACCCGCTGTGGGTGACAAAAGGAGACGCGGGGCTCGCCCGCCTCCGCTACGAGAAGCCCGACGTCTGCGTGCTCGACCTCATGCTGCCCGGCGTTGACGGCTGGAAGCTGATCGAGACCGCGCGGGCGGAGGGCATCGGGACGCCGATCCTGGTCGTGAGCGCCCGCGGCACCGAGCACGACCGGGTGCACGCGCTCGAGATCGGCGCGGACGACTATCTCGTGAAGCCGTTCTCCATGAAGGAGCTCGTGGCGCGCGTGCGCGCGGCGGCGCGGCGAGGCGTGCGCGTCGAGGAGGAGCGCCGCGGCGACGCGCTCGTCTTCGAGGAGCTTCGCATCGACCCCCTCAATTACCAGGCGTACGTGGAGGGCAAGAACGCCGAGCTGACCCCGACCGAGTTCCGGCTGCTCTACGCCCTCGCCCTCGACGCGGGCCGGGTGATGACGCGGGACGAGATCTTGCAGAAGATCTGGGGCCGTCGGCAGACGAGACGCGACCGGACGGTCGACGTCTTCATCCGCAAGCTGCGCGACAAGCTCGAGGCGCTCGACCCGGCTCACACCTTTATTCACACGCGGTACGGCGTCGGCTACAAGTTCGAGCCCGCCGCGAAGTAATAGAGTCCTTGGTCGTGTCCGTGATCGCGGAGCACATGACCCGAGATCTGCTCACCGTCGGTCCCGAGGAGCGCTTGGGGGCGGCCGCGAAGCGGATGGCCGGGCGGGGTGTGGGCGCCGTGCTCGTCATGGAGGGGGAACGGCTTGTCGGCATCCTCACCGAGCGGGACATGCTCAGGGCGGTCGCCGAGGGATTCAACGACGAGGCGAAGGTCGCGGACTGGATGACCAGGCATCCGGAGACGATCGAGGCGACGGACTCGACGGACCATGCGGCCGCGCTCATGATCCACGGCGGCTTCCGCCATCTGCCGGTGCTCGAGGAGGGGAGCGTCGCGGGCATCGTCTCGATCCGCGACCTCATGCGCGTCGCCCTCCAGGACATGTCTCCGCGTGGCGTCTGAGGGCGCTCGTCCCGACGACCTGGCCGAGCGGCTGCGCCGGTTGGCCCTCTCCTTTCCCGAGACCTACGAGGATCATCCGTGGGGCGACGAGCCGGTCTTCAAGGTGGCCGAGAACAAGGTGTTCGCCTTCATGTCGGTCGCAGACGAGGCCGTTCGCATCACCGTCAAGCTCACCGCGGAGGAGCGGGAGATCGCCCATCTCTTGCCCTACGTGAGCACCGCGCGGTATGTCGGCCGCTACGGCTGGGTGACGGCCGAGGTCGCGGACGAGGAGTCGCTTGAAGCGGCGCTCGAATGGATCCGGGAGAGCTACTGGCTGAAGGCTCCACCGTCCCTACGGGCTGCTGTCGAGGGGGATGACTAGGGGCATTTACCGGACGTAGCAGCGGTCGTCCGGTCTCGGGTTGGGATCCAGGTCATCCGCGCTGGCCTCGGCCCTCTCGCGAAGGACTTGCGCCGAGCGGCGGTCCGCATCCGCGAGGTAGATGTGGACGTTGAGGAGGATGATCCCGCGGCGCATACGTTGCGTCACTCCTCGGGAGGAGGGGAAATCGACTTGCGTGATGTCCGGAACCCGCTGGGGATCCTCGCTGTCGCATAGCTGCTCGCAGACGACGACATAGAGACTCGCAGCGTCGGCTTCGTGGCGGTAGGAGCGCGCACCGGGCGGCAAGGGCACCGGGAACGGGGCGGGCTGGAGATCGAGCCCATGATCGGCGAAGGCTTCCTCGACCTCAGCCCGCGGAATGGGGTGCTGCAGCTCGTAGTCCGAGGGGCAACCCCAGCGGAGCACGGAGTAGCCGAACGCCCCGACTGCCAGAAACGCCCCGCCGATTCCCGCTGCCACCGCAAAGACCGCCATCCGGCCGCCAGGCCTGAACGCCGACACACACGAAGGGTAGCCCTGGGTTCAGTCGAGCAGGCTACGCGCAAGGTCCGGAGACGATGTCCCCGCCCGGGCCGCTCTTCGAATACGTCTCCCCGCCCGCAGTGCTCTCGAGGCAGTACGTCTCGTCGTTCGCCGTGATTACGCGGGTGTCTTTGACGCCGTAGTCGTATTGCTGGAGCGCGGCGAGCGTCACTCCGGAGTACGTGTTGTTGTCGGCGTAATACGCCTCGATGGCCGGGATCGCGCCGCGAACGTTCGACTGGGCGGAGGTGGAGGCCGCACTTCCGCCTCCGCTCGCTCCGAAGCTGCCGGGGAGGTAGAAGCAGCCTGAGAGGACGGGCACGGCTGCGGCGACGAGGCCGAGACGGAGAGCCGACTTCACGCCTCGCGTATCGGCAGGTGCGCGCGGAACTGTTAGTCGGCTCCGGGGACGTCCTCTGCGTCCCCGCCGTTCTCGCGTTCGGGATCCGGGACCGGGGAGCCTTCCTCGGTCTCGTCGGGGTCTTGCTCGCGCGGCTCCTGAGTATCGTTCTCCATCGTGAAGGTCATTCTTCCCGATCGCTCCGGGCTGGAGCTTCCGGAGGACGCGACGGGCCTCGACGCGGCGCGCGCCATCGGCCCGAAGCTCGCCGCCGACGCCGTGCTCGTCCGGGTGAACGGCAGCGTCCGCGACCTGCGCCTGCCGCTCGCCGACGGGGAGGAGATCCAGATTCTCACCACCCGCGACCGGCAGGACCCGGACGCGCTCTGGGTGCTCCGCCACTCCGCTGCTCACCTCCTGGCGGAGGCCGCCCGCCGCCTCTACCCCGGCACGAAGGTGGCCATCGGGCCGCCGATCGAGAACGGCTTCTACTACGACTTCGAGTTCCCCGAGCCGGTGGGGGAGGAGGCCCTCGAGCGGCTCGAGGAGGAGATCCGGCGAGAGATCGCCGAGGGGCGCGAGTGGGAGCGCGAGGAGATCGGGCGCGACGAGGCCCGCCGCTACTTCGACGAGCAGCAGGAGCCGTACAAGGTCGAGCTCGTCGACACGGCCGAGGGCGATATCTCCCTTTACAAGCAGGGCGACTTCGTCGACCTCTGCCGCGGCCCGCATCTCCAGAATGCCGAGCCGATCAAGGCGATCAGGCTGCTCTCGCTGGCGGGCGCCTACTGGCGCGGCGACGAGACGAAGCCGCAGCTGACGCGGGTCTACGGAACCGCTTTCTACGACCCCAAGGATCTCGAGGAGCACCTCCATCGCCTCGAGGAGGCCAAGCGCCGCGACCATCGCCGCCTCGCCCGGGAGCTCGACCTCGTCGACTTCTCGGAGCTCGCGCCAGGGATGCCGTTCTGGCATCCGCGCGGCATGGCCGTCTGGAACGTCCTCGAGGACCTGCGCCGGCGTGAGAACGCCCGCCGCGGTTATGACGAGGTGCGCACGCCCCAGCTCTACGACGCCGACCTGTGGCGCACCTCGGGCCACTGGGACAAGTTCCGCGAGAACATGTTCACGCTCGAGGCCGAGGAACGCGAGTACGGGCTCAAGCCCATGAACTGTCCCGGCCACTGCGTCCTGTACGCGCAGCGCGCGCGGAGCTACCGCCAGCTGCCCCTGCGCCTGGCCGAGGCCGGCAACCTGCACCGGAACGAGCTCTCGGGCACGCTGCACGGGCTTCTGCGCGTGCGCCACTTCGTCCAGGACGACGCACACATCTACTGCACGCCCGAGCAGGTGGAGGAGGAGGTGCTCGCGTGCCTCGACTACGCGTTCTACCTCTACGAGCTCCTGGGGCTCGACGTTCGTGCCGAGCTGGCCACGCGGCCGGAGAACCGTCTCGGCACCGACGAAGAGTGGGATCGGGCGGAGGGCGCGCTCGCCGCCGCGCTCGAGCGTCAGGGCCTCGAGTACCGCGTCGGCGAGGGGGAGGGGATCTTCTACGGCCCGAAGATCGACATGCACATGACCGACTCGCTCGGGCGCAGCTGGCAGATCTCGACGATCCAGCTCGACTTCCAGATGCCGCAGCGCTTCGGCCTCACCTACACGGGCTCCGACAACACGGAGCACACGCCCGCGATGATCCACAGGGCGCTCCTCGGCTCCTTCGAGCGCTTCATCGGCATCTACCTCGAGCACACCGGCGGCGACCTGCCTCTCTTCCTCGCGCCCGAGCAGGTGCGCGTCCTGCCGGTGGGCGAGGAGCATCGCGCCGACGCCGCCTCGCTCGCGGACGAGCTCCGCGCGGCCGGCTTTCGCGCGGCCGTGGACGAGCGCCCGGAGACGCTCGGCAAGCGGATCCGAGACGCGGAGATGGAGAAGGTGCCCTACGTGTTCGTCTGGGGCGACAAGGAAACGCGCGATTCAGTCGCGGTCCGGAGACGCGGGGGAGAGCAGTCGTCCCGGAGCGTGGACGCCCTCCTGGACGAGCTGCGGGCGGCTGCTAAGGTGTAGCCCCTGCAAGCAGGAGCGACGTTTCCTCACCTTCGGGGCTTCGGCCCGACGAAGGTTTAACCGAATGAGGGGGTTGACGAAGCTGCTGCGTGCAGCTTTTCGTTTGTCTTACGAGGAGGAATAGGCAGAACTTGGTGAAGCGTCAGTGAGGCCGCGCCGCGGCTTCGAGCAGGAGAGGCCGTCCCAGCCTCAGACTCGTATCAACGAGGCGATCAGGGTGCCCCGCGTCCGGCTCGTTTCCGAGGAGGGGGAGCAGGTCGGCATCAAGGAGACTGCCGAGGCCCTCGAATACGCCTTCTCGAAGAACCTCGACCTCGTCGAGGTCGCGCCGGAGGCGGACCCGCCGGTCGTCCGGGTGATGGACTACGGCAAGTACCGCTACGAGCTGGAGCAGAAGGCCAAGGCGGCGCGCAAGAACCAGTCGCAGATCCACGTCAAGGAGATCAAGTTTCGGCCGAAGATCGGCGTCCATGACTACGAGACGAAGAAGGGCCACGTCGTGCGGTTTCTCAACAAGAAAGCCAAGGTCAAGGTGACGATCATGTTCCGCGGCCGGGAGCAGAGCCATCCGGAGCGCGGTCGCGACCTCCTCATGCGGCTCGCGGAGGACGTCAAGGACCTGGGAGAGATCGAGTCGCCGCCGATCCAGGACGGGCGCAACATGGTCATGGTGCTCGCGCCGCACCGGAACATCGGGCAAGTGAGGGCGGCGCAGAGTGCCTAAGCAGAAGACGAACAGCGCCGCCAAGAAGCGGTTCAAGCTCACCGGCGGCGGCAAGATCCTCCGCCGGCACGCGATGAAGAGCCACAACCTGGAGAAGAAGAGCGCCAAGCGCCGCCGCAGCTTCCGCCGCGACCATCCGGTCGAGGGGGCGGACGTTCGCGAGGTGCGGCGCCTGCTCGGCCGCTAGGAAGCGAGGGGAGGAACGATGCCGCGGGTAAAGCGCTCGGTGCACGCGCGCAAGAAGCGCCGCAGGGTTCTCGAGCAGGCCAAGGGCTATGTGGGCCAGCCCCACGTCTCGTACCGCAAGGCGAAGGAGCAGATCCTCAAGGCGGACAACCACGCCTACCGCGACCGCAAGAAGCGCAAGCGGGTGTTCCGCCGGCTCTGGATCATCAGGATCAACGCGGCCGCCCGCCGCGAGGGCCTCTCCTACAACCAGTTCGTTTCGGGCTGCCGCAAGGCGAACATCGAGCTCGACCGCAAAGTGCTCGCCGACCTCGCCGTCAGCGACCCGGCGGCGTTCTCGGCCGTCGCCACTCAGGCGAAAGCCGCGCTCGGAAGCTAGACCTGCCCGACGAAACCGTCGCCGAGGTCTTCCGCCGGATGGCGGACGACTTCGAGCGGGGCGGATCGAAGCTCTACGCGTCGCTTGCGCGCCGGTACGCGGACGACCCGCTCGTCGCGGAGCTCGTGGGCGACCACAAGCCGCGTTGGGAGGCGCCGCTGCGGCTCTTCGGCGCAGTCCACTACCTCGAGCTCGCGGGAGTCGTTCGGCACCCGTGGCCCAAGTTCCACGGCGTGCTCGAGAGCCAGCGTGACTGGGTCACTCGTTTTATCGCCGAGCAGCCGGTGCAGACGAACGAGGTGCAGCGCTGCTGGGGACTCCTGCCGGCCTTCCTCAGCGTCGCGGGAGACCGGCCGCTCGACCTGATCGAGCTCGGGCCGAGCGGGGGGCTCAACCTCTTCTGGGATCGGCACCGCTATCGCTACGGCGACCTCGTCTGGGGCGCACCGGACGCGCGCCTCGAGCTGACCGGCGATGCCCTCGGCGGCCCGCCGCGCGAGCTGCTCGAACACCGCGTGGAGGTGCGGCGGCGCATCGGAATCGACCGTCGCCCCGTCGACGTGACGAGTGAGCACGGGGCGCATCTCCTCGAGGCCTTCGTCTGGGCCGACCAGACTGCTCGCCTCGACCGTTTGCGCAAGGCGATCGAGCTGATCCGTGAGGATCCGCCGGAGATCCTCGAGGGCGACTACATCGAGGTCCTGCCGGCCTTGCTCGAGCGCCGCGACCCGGAGGCGCTCACCGTTGTCTTCCACTCCGCGTCGGCCGTCTACCTGCACCCCGAGGGCGCCGACAGCCTGCGCGAGACGATGGAGCGCGCCGGGCAGGAACGGCCGCTCGCGTGGGTGTCCTACGAGAGCGCCCGCGACGAGGAGGTCGGCTACCACGCCTTCGTGCTCGAGGTGCAGGCGTGGCCGGGCGGCGAGCGCCGCCGTCTCGCTCGCCTCGACGGGCACGCCAACTCGATGGTGTGGCTTTGATCACTTCGGCCGCAAATCCGCGCCTCAAGCTCGTGCGCAAGCTCCACTCGCGGCGCCAGCGCGAGAAGCTCGGCCTCTTCCTCTGTGAGGGCGAGGACCTCGTCGCCGCCGCGTTGGATGCGGGCCTCGAGCCGGTCGAGACCCTCATCGACGCGGAACGACCTGCGCTGAGCGAGCGGCTGCCGCACGCGGAGCAGGTTGCGCCGGAGCTCCTCGCCGACGTCTCGACGCTTGCCCACCCGCCGCGCGTGATCGCGGTCTTCCGCCATGCCGACCTGCCCAGCGGGACGGAAGCGCCCGTCGGGCTCGCCCTCTGGCGCGTCGGCGATCCCGGCAACGTCGGAACGCTCGTCCGCGCCGCCGACGCCTTCGGGCCGGCGTTCGTCGCACTCTCGGCCGGGAGCGCCGATCCGGCCTCGCCCAAAGCCTTGCGCGCCTCGATGGGCGCCCTCTTCCGCGTTCCGTTGGCCAGCTTCGAGGAGGCGCCCGGACCGCGTCTCGGCCTCGTCCCGGAGGGAGGCCGGCCCCTGTTGGGGTTGCCGCTCGGCGAGCGCGCGACCTTCGTTCTCGGCGCGGAGCGCGAAGGTCTGACCCCCGAAGTCCTACGGGAGTGTGACGAGGTCGTGTCGATACCGACTCGAGACGGTGCCGAATCGCTCAACGTCGCCGTTGCGGGGGCGATCGCTCTGTATGAATGGAGGAGCCGCGGCTAGCGGCTCACCAGGCGCCGCCGCCTCCGCCACCGCCGCCTCCGCCACCGCCGCCTGAGAAGCCGCCGCCGCCCCCGCCCGACCCGCTCGATGGCGGGGCGAGCGCGTTTCCGAAGCCCGAGGAAAGATCCCCGATGCCGAGCGCCGACGGCCCAGCGCCGAGGTCGCCGCCGCCGCTGATCCAGTACACGGAGCTCGCCTCGTGCAGCTCCTCGGGCATGTGCAGGTGCGCGCCCTGGAGGACCCGCTCGGCGATGCCGAAGGCGATGCCGTAGACGAGGTAGCGCTCCCAGAGCTCGAGGGACGCCGGCGGCGCGATGTCCAGTCGCGGAAAGTCGCTCAGGTAGCGCCGAAACGCATCCCAGCGCTCTGCCTCCTGCTGGGCTTCTCGGGACCGGCGCCGCCAGAGTCGGTGCTCGACGATGGCCGTGAACCCGAGCACGCCGGCATTCAGGCAGGCGCAGGCGCCGAAGGTCATGAAGAGGATGTCGTTCCAGCGCGGCGCGAACGACTCGAAGCGCTCGATGCCGATCCAGAGTAGGAGTGCGCCGGCAATGGCGAGGAGTGCGGCGGAACCGAGTAGGAGCTTGAGGCCGTCGGACCTGAACCAGCCGAGCAACTTGATCTCGTCGCCGACCGCCTGCTTGAACTTCGTGAAGCGCTTGCTGTTTTCCGTCCGGTCTTCCGTGATCCTCGTGCGGAACTCGGAGAGGACCTCGGGGCCACCTTCGAGGACGTCGTCGACGACGGTGGCCACCGGCCGCTCATGGTCGGCGAGGTCGAGCGCCTCGTCGCCGAGCGAGACCTCGAGATCCGCGACGTCCTGTTTGCGCAGTCCCCCCCAGATGGAGCGCTCGGTCGTGACCGGCTTCGCCTTGTACCGCCCTCGTCGAATGAGGTCGAAGAGAGTCGCCGTGAACTCGTGCGAGCCCACGGCCGGCCGCTGGCGCAGTAGCGGCGGAATGAGCGCGGGCGTCAGCTCGGACGGCGGCTCCTGCTCGTACTCGCGGTCGTAACCGGTCCGCCGCTCGCGCCCGAAGAACCAATAAGTGGCACCCATGACCGCCACCGCGGGGCCGAGGGCCGCCAGGAGGAGCAAGAAGATCGTTCGCGGGAGATTGCGAGTCGCGTCGCGGATTCGCTCCTGGTCGCGCTCGAAGGCCGCTGCATCTGCGAGTTCCTCCGCAACGATCCGGTCGAGCGCGTTTCCGCTGCCGCGCTTCGCCGAAGCAGTGGAGGAAAGCAGGGACGCGGGAAAGACGACTCTGAGCTCGACGAACTCGTGCGAGCCGATTCTGTTTGCGTAGAGGAAGACGCGGTCCTGCACGCGCTGCACCTCGCCGCGCACTGAGACCGGATGCCCCCAGGCGCGGTAGGCGCGACCGGAGGCCGGGCCGGGGAGGATCAGCTCTGCGGTCAGGTTTGCCAGCGGCACGTCCCACTCGTCGCCCCAGACCTTGAGGTTGACGTCCACAACGTCGTCGTAAGCGACCGTGAGACCGCGGAGCGTGTAGCCGATCGTGAACGTGCGGAGCTCAGAGAACGCGCGGTAGTGCCAGACGATGCGCGCGCCATCGTCCAGCCGGGCGATGCCGAAAGTCCCCTCCTCGCCGATGCTCCCGATCTCGGTGGGGGCTCCGGGCGCGTAGCGCGTGCCGCTTTCAGCGACGAAGACGTCGGTGATTTCCTCCCCTTGGCGCAGCGGGATCTCGCGAAAGCCGCCGCTGAAGTGGCCGTCGTAGACGAACGAGATCTCTTCCTCGATGGCGAGCGCGCCGTCTGACTCGACGGTGACGCGCACGTTCGCGGCCGGGAGGATGAAGCTCTTGGCGGCGGCCGGGCCTGCGGAGGCGAGGAACGCCGCGAGCGCGAGGACGGCGAGGGCCGCCCTCAGAACTGCACTCGTGGGGCCTCCCGGACGGCCGGCTCCTCGATCTCGAAATACGGCTTCTCCTCGAAGGAGAAGAGGCCGGCGATGATGTTCGTCGGCACGGTCTCCAGGGCGGTGTCGTACGTGAGCACGGCGTCGTTGTAGACCTGACGGGCGATCGCGATCTTCTGCTCCGTGTCCTCGAGCTGGCTTTGAAGCTGCTGGAAGTTCTCGGACGCGCGGAGCTCCGGGTAATCCTCCGCGACCGCGAAGAGCCGCCCGATCGCGGCTGTGAGCATGTTCTCGGCCGAGGCCTGCTCGGGTACGGTCCGCGCCTCCTGCGCTCGTGTTCTCGCCTTCGTCACCTCCTCGAAGGTCGCGCGCTCGTGGGAGGCGTATCCCTTGACGGTCTCGACGAGATTGGGGATCAGGTCGTAGCGGCGCCGGAGCTGCACGTCGACCTGGGCCCAGGCGTTCTCGACGCGGTTTCGCAGGCGGACGAGCCTGTTGTAGAGGACGACGACAACGAGGACGAGGAGGAGGAAGACGGCGATCGAGACGACGGCCCAGACCACGGGGGAACCCTACTCCTCCGGACAGCGCACAATCCAGACCGAGTCTTCGCCGCCGGCGAACGGTCTGCGGTCGAACCACCCGTAACAGGCCAGCTCGGCGAAGCCCGCCCGGTCGAGGAGCATGCGCCACTCGATCGGTGCGAGCCAGGCGAGCCGCATGCTCGTTTCGCCTTCTTCTCCTCGGACCGAGAGGTTGAGGACGCGCAGATCGACGTCCCAGTCGGCCCGCTCCCAGATCCCGGTCTCACGTTCGAGCCAGCGGCCGTCCGTCTCCTGGATGTCCTCGGAGCTGGGCTCGAAGACGTCGAACGCGAACCGGCCCCCGGGTACCAGTAGCGCGCGCACTGCGCCGAGTGCCTCCAGCCGCTCCTGGTCGGTCTGCAGGTGTAGGAGCGAGCGAAAGGGCGACGTGACGAGGGCGACCCGCTCGGTCACGGGCGGCCGCCTGAGGTCGCCGAGCCTGAGATCGAGCAGCTCGGCAACGCCGGCCTCCTCCGCCCGGGCGCGGCACCGCTCGAGCATGCGCTCGGACGAGTCCACGCCGATGACGCGAATCCCCGCCTCGGCGCTCGGGATGGCAATCCGCCCGGTGCCGACGCCGAGCTCGACGATCAGCCCGCCGGCGGCGCGTGCCTCGCCGACGTAGAAGTCCACGTCCTCGGTGACGCTCCGGCTCCACGGATCGTAGAGCCCGGCGATCGCGTCATAGGCGCTCAGCTCGTCTTGCGCTTCGTAATCGCCCACGGAAGGCGATGATACGCTCGCCGCATGGACGCGGAGGCGCTGAAAACCCAGGCTTTGACGGCGATTCGGGGCGCCTCGAGCCTCGAGGAGCTGGACGAGGCGCGCGTCCGCTACCTGGGGCGAAAGAGCGACCTGAAGCAGGCCCTGCGGGAGGTGCGCGACCCGGAGACTGGCCGCACCCTCAACACGCTTCGTGAGGAGCTCGAGCACGCGCTAGCCGAGCGTGAGCAAGAGCTCGGGCGGGTCGAGCTAGACCGTCGGCTGACCGAGGAGGTTGTCGACGTCACGCTGCCGGGCGAGGCGGTTCCGCGCGGCCATTTCCACCTGATCACGCAGATCAGGCGCGAGGTCGAGGACATCTTCATCGGGCTCGGTTACCAGGTCGTCGACGGGGACGAGGTCGAGGACACGTGGCATCTCTTCGACGCTCTCAACATGCCGCCGGGGCACGTCACGCGCTCGCCGCTGCACACGCTCTTCTTGAACGGAGACATCGTCCTGCGGACCGAGACTTCGCCCTCGCAGATCCGGGTGATGGAAGCGCAGGACCCACCCGTGTACATCGTCTCGCTCGGACGCGTCTACCGGCGGGACACGGCTGACGCCACACACGTCCCGATCTTCCACCAGGTCGAGGGACTCGCGGTCGACCGTGGGATCACGCTTGCCGACCTGAAGGGCACGCTACTCCACCTCATGCGGGCCCTCTTCGGCGAGGACCGCCGCGTTCGCTTCGGCACGGATTTCTTCCCCTTCACCGAGCCCTCTCTGCAAGCCGCCGTCTCCTGCTTCATCTGCGAGGGCACGGGGTGCAGCACGTGCAAGCACACAGGCTGGATCGAGATGGGCGGGTCGGGCCTGGTCGACCCGAACGTGCTCACGAATGTCGGCTACGACCCGGAGCAGGTCTCGGGCTTCGCGTTCGGTCTCGGGCTCGAGCGCATCGCGCTCCTCCGGCACGGACTTACCGATTTGCGCCACTTGTGGCAGAACGACCTGCGCTTCCTGAGGCAGTTTTAAAGGTGTCCGACCTGGCTCCATCGAACACCGTCTGGCGGCTGCAAAGCTGCGCCATCCGGCGTCCTCAGTCGCGCCCGTATGCTCTGCATACGAACGCTCCTTGCGTCCTTGGCTGGCTTGCTTTTCGCACGCCATCCGGCGCCCGCTCTCGCCAACTCGGACACTTGACGTGAAAATCCCCCTGAGCTGGCTGCGCGACTACGTCTCGGTGGACGCGGCGGTGGAGGACCTCGTCGAGCGTGTGAACGTCTCCGTCGCCGGGGTCGAGCGCGTCTTCCGGCGCGGCGTGGCCGACGAGGACGGCAATCTCGGCCTCTACCGCGTCGGCCGTGTCGTCGAGGCGGGCAAGCACCCGAACGCCGACCGCCTTCAGCTCTGCCGCGTAGATGTCGGTGAGGGGGAGCCGCGCCAGATCGTCTGCGGCGCGTGGAACTTCGGCGAGGGCGCGACGGTGGCGGTGGCGCTCCCCGGCGCGGTGCTGCCGGACGGCCGGCGGCTCGAGCGCGCGAAGCTGCGCGGCACCGTCTCCGACGGAATGATCCTCTCGGAGCAGGAGCTCGAGCTCGGCACGGACCACACGGGCATCCTCGTCCTGGCCGAGCCTGTCGAGCCGGGCACACCCCTGGCCGACGTGCTCCCACTCGCCGACGTCGTCCTCGAGCTCGAGATCACGCCGAACCGGCCCGATCTGCTCGCGGTGTACGGCGTGGCGCGGGAAGTGGCCGCCCTGTACGACGTGGAGCTCGCGCCCCCTCCCGGGCGCGACCCGGAGCCGTCCGGCGAAGAGCCGGTCGAGGTGGCGGTCGAGGACCTCGAAGGGTGCCCGCGCTACATCGGGCGCCTGTTCAGGGACGTCCAGGTCAGGCCGTCGCCCCCTTGGCTCAAGGCCCGGATCACGGCCGCCGGCATGCGCCCGATCTCGAACGTCGTCGACGTGACGAACTACGTCATGCACGCGCTCGGGAACCCGCTGCACGCCTTCGACTACGAGAAGCTCGCCGGGCCGCGGATCGTCGTTCGCCGCGCTCGCAAGGGCGAGGAGTTCACGAGCCTGGACGGGAATCTCCGCAAGCTCGACCCGGAAGACCTCGTCATCGCGGACGCCGAGCGGGCAGTTGCCTTCGCCGGGATCATGGGCGGGCTGGACACCGAGGTCCGGAACGAGACGACGACGGTGCTCCTCGAGGCGGCCAACTTCGAGCCGCTCGGCATCCTCAAGAGCTCCGAGCGCCACGGCCTCCGCACGGAGGGCTCGGGCCGGTGGGAGAAGGGGGTCGATCCCTACCTCGCGCCGCAGGCAGCCGCCCTGGCGACCGAGCTGATCGTCGAGCTCGCCGGCGCCCGCTGGACCGGGCACGTCGACGTGAAAGGGCAGTTGCCCGAGCCGCCGGTCGTTCGGCTCCGCCCGGAGCGCACGAACGAGCTGGTCGGCCTCGACATCCCGGCTCAGGAACAGGTGCGGGTCCTGGAGAGGCTCGGCTTCGGGGTCGGTGGTGACCCCGTTCGGGGGCGGGTGGGTGGGAAAAAATTCGAGTCGGTCGCGGTGCCGGCCTGGCGCGCGCGCGACGTGACGAGGGAGGCCGATCTTGTCGAGGAGGTGGCGCGCTTCCACCTCCCGGAGGTGCCCTTCACTCTCCCGCGCGGCCACGCTACGCGTCCAATGATCACGCGGGAGCAGCGGTTGCGCCGCCTCGTGGAGGACGTCCTCGTCGGCTGCGGTTGCTCCGAGGCGTACACGTCGAGCCTCGTTGCCGACGACCCGGCTCCGGATGCGATCAGGCTGCCGGTTCCGCTCTCGGCGGAGCAGGCGCTCCTGCGGACGACACTCCTCAAGGGCCTCCTGCAGTCGGCACAGCTGAACCTCGACGCGGGGAACGAGCGCATCGCGCTCTTCGAGGTCGCCCGCGTCTACCTCCCCTCCGGTGACCCGCGGCCGGACGAGCACTGGCACGTCGGGTGCATCGTCGAGGGCGGTTTCTTCCGGGCCAAGGGGATCCTGGAGACGCTCTACGAGGCGCTCCATGTGCCGCTTGGCGTCGAGCGGGCGCAGGCGAGCTTTCTCCATCCGGGCAAGGCGGCGCGGGTCGAGTCGGGCTGGATGGGCGAGCTACACCCGTCGCTGCTCGAAGGCGGCTGGGGCGCGTTCGAGCTCGACCTGCCGACGCTCTTCACACTCGTCCCCGAGCGGATCGTCTACGAGGACGTCATCACGTACCCCGCGGTGCGCCAGGACCTCGCGTTCGTGGTTGGCGAGGACGTCCTCGCCGGAGACATGGTGGCTGCCGCGCGCGAGGCGGCGGGCCCCGAGCTTCGCGAGATTCGCGTCTTCGACGTCTATCGCGGCGGCCAGATTCCGGAAGGGAAGAAGTCGATCGCGCTCAGCGTCGCGTTTCAGTCACCCGAGCGGACGCTCTCGGACGACGACGCGCGCGCGCTGCGCGAGCGAATCGTCGCGGCGCTGGCCGAGCGGTTCGGCGCGGAGCTACGGGCCTAGAGGAGGGATTGGCGGCACGTGCCTCGTTGACGGGGTGCGCTGGGTGGATGCGAGGCCAGGACACAGGGAGCGCTCGTATCGAATGAGATACGGGCGCGACCGAGGACGCCGCCTCGCGCCACCCGGCGCGGCCCGACGGCACAGCGCATGTTTCGCCAAGCCCTCCTACTAAAGCAAGAACGAGGCGGCGAAACAGGCGAGTCCAAGCGCGACGAGGTCGACGTCGTCGCTGTCCACGCCGATCGCGGCGAGGACGAAGAAGACGACGGCGGCAATGATGAGGATCGTGGTGGGCGAGAAGGCGAACGCGCGTCGGCGAGTCACCATGGAAGAACCTCCTGGGAGTGGACGGGCGGCAGACTAGCGGCGGAACAGGCGGCTGAAGAGGCCGCCGGCACCGTCGCCCGGACGCAGGCGCACCGCGGGCGTCTCAGTGTGCTCCGGCAGGCTCTCGATCTCGTCCTTCGTCAGGGCAAGGTCGACGCGGTCGGCGTAGATCCCGCGGACGCGCTCCGACTCGACGAATCGGTCGGCGCCGAAGGTATGGATCGAGATGGCAAGCCCGGTGAAGACGTCGGCGTCGACGTCCCCGACGATCTTGCTCACCTTGCCGACCGCGTGGCCGTCCGACGAGAAGACCGGCGTACCCTTCTCGATTGCCTTCCAGGCGATTGGATCGCTCATGGGCCTTCCTTTGGCCCATGAGCGCTTGGAAGGGGTGTGGGGGAACCGGGAGGTTCCCCCACCATTCTGAAGAAGGGGGCTCGCGGGGGAAACATGGTTTC
>JBBDMP010000109.1:0-4340 GCA_040878265.1 Gaiellales bacterium
TGAAACGCTCGAGCCGCGCCCCGGCCGCGCCGACGGCCCGCGCAGCGGCTACGACTGACTCTTCCTGGCGACGGGCGGTGGGGACCTTGGCGGTCGTGAGCGCGCCGTCCGCAAGGAGGACGGCGTCGGTGAACGTGCCGCCTACATCGATCCCGAGGGCCGCCACGAGGGAAGATTGTCACCGTGCGACCTCGGCTCGCTCTCTCGGTGCTCGTCCTACTGTCCGCGGCCGCCTGCGGCGGGGGCGGCGAGGTCGAGGGCGCCCGCGTCGTCATCGAAACGCAGGCAGGGGAGCAGGAGGTCGCCGTCGAGGTCGCGGACACCGACCCGGAGCGTCAGCGGGGCCTCATGCAGCGAACCTCGCTCGCCGCGGACGCCGGAATGGTGTTCGTCTTCCCGAGCGAGACCGCAGGCGGGTTCTGGATGAAGAACACCCTCATCCCGCTCTCGATCGCCTTCTACGACGCTGAGCGCCGCATCGTTCGCATCCTCGACATGGAGCCCTGCCGACGGGACCCCTGTCCTGTCTACGATCCCGGTGTGGCGTATGTCGGGGCGCTCGAGGTCAACCTGGGAGCCTTCCGCCGCTGGAACGTCTCCGAAGGAGACCGGCTCCGCCTGGAGCTGGACTAGGCGCTCCGCTCAAGACAAGGAGGTCATCGTGCCCGCGCATCACGCCGTCCACATCACCGACATCCCCAACGGCGAATCCGAGTCGAAGGAGGGCGAGCCCGACTGGAAGCCGCTTCGGATCTTCTTCGGCATCCGCTCGTTCGGCACCAACGCATACGTTGGGCGACAGGCGGGGGACCAGGTCACCGAGGAGCACACCGAGACCGAAGACAGCGGGACGCAGCACGAGGAGCTCTTCTTCATCGCCAGCGGCCGCGCCCGCTTCACCATCGATGGGGAAGAGGTCGACGCGCCCTCGGGCACGTTTGTCTACATCCGTGACCCGTCGGTGAAGAGGGCCGCCCGCGCGGAGGAGGACAACACCACGCTGCTCGCATTCGGCGGAACCCCGGGCGAGGCGTTCGACGTCTCTCCCTGGGAGCGCAAGTGGGAGCCGAAGGTTGCCCGCGTGGAAGGTTGAGCTTCCCCTCGTCGCCGCCGGCGGCGAGCCCGTCGACCTCTGGCGGACGCTCAACTCGCACGGCGTCGCCGATCTTCCGCCCGCGCTGATCGACGAGGACGCGCGGACGCTCGACGTGACCCTCGCAGCCGGCCGTGGCCGGCCACGGACTGTGCGCGTCGAGCAAGGGCGGCCGGGCCACGCGCGCATCTTGGCCGCCGGTGCCGCGCCGGCCCCGGCTCAACGCGAAGTGCTCGTGGCGAGGGTCGCGCACATGCTGCGCCTCGACGAGGACCTTTCCGATTTCTACGCGCTTGCCGCCCGGGACCCGGAGCTCGCTTGGGCCGCGAGCGGAGCCGGCCGGATGGTCCGCAGCCCGACCGTCTTCGAGGACGTTGTCAAGACCATCGCCACGACCAACTGCACCTGGTCAGCCACGGTGCGCATGGTCTCAGCGCTGGTCGAGCATCTCGGCGAGCGGGCGCCGGGCGCCCCTGCCTCCGGGCCTTACGGACGAGCGTTCCCGAGCCCCACGGCGATGGCCGAGGTGGACGAGGGCTTCTACCGGGATGTCGTGCGAGCCGGCTACCGCGGCCCCTACTTCCGTTCGCTCGCCGCGTCCGTTGCCGGCGGCGAGCTCGACCTCGAAGCGCTCGCCGGAAACGCCGACCTGACGGACGAGGAGGTGGAATCGAGGCTGCTCGCGCTTCCGGGGGTCGGGCCCTATGCCGCCGCGCACGTGATGATGCTCCTCGGACGATACTCGCGGCTCATCCTCGACTCGTGGACGCGGCCGAAGTTCGCCAGCCTGAACGGAGGCAAGGCCGTGAAAGACACGACCATCGAGCGCCGCTTCCGTCCCTACGGCCGCTACGCCGGGCTCGCCTTCTGGCTCTACCTCACGCGTGACTGGGTCCGCGACTGAGACCCGTTATCGGGACGGCGCTCGGCGGATCGCGCCCATCGCCGTCGCCGCCGCGATCTTCGGCGTCTCGTTCGGCGTTCTCGCAGGCTCAACCGGTTTCGACGCCGTGGCGGCCATCGTCATGTCGGCGACGACCTTCGCCGGCTCGGCCCAGTTCGCCGCCGCCTCGGTGTTGGGCGCAGGCGGCGGCGTCGCCGCTGCGGCGGCCTCCGCGAGCATGCTCAACGCGCGCTACGCGCCGATCGGCGTGTCCGTCGCTCCCGTCATCCGCGGCGGGCCCCTCCGGCGCCTCGTCGAGTCGCAGCTGATCGTGGACGAGTCATGGGCCTTGTCGCGGCGGGCGGACGGCAGCCACGACCGCCCCATCCTGATTGGAGCCGGCCTCACCCTTTACGTCGGCTGGGTCGGCGGGACAGCCGTCGGCGCCTTCGCGGGGGACGCCCTCGGAGATCCCCAGCGCTACGGCCTCGACGCCGCCTTTCCAGCGCTCTTCCTCGCTCTCCTCGTGCCCCAGGTGCGAAGCCGACGGGCGCTCGCAGCCGCGCTGGCAGGAGGCGCGATCGCGCTCGCCCTCCTCCCCTTCACGCCTGCCGGAATACCGATCATCGCCGCCTCGGCGGCGTGCCTGCTCGGTCTCAGAGCCGAATGACGACCGTCTGGATCGTCGTGCTCGTCGTCGGGCTGGCGACGATGGCGCTCAAGGCGGTCGGCCCGTTGGTCCTCGGAGGCCGCGCTCTGCCCGCGAGGTTCACGGGGGTCGTCGCGCTCCTCGCCCCTGCCCTCCTCTCGGCGCTCGTCGTCACACAGACGCTCGGAGCCGACGAGGGACTTGTCCTCGACGAGCGCGTCGCGGGCGTGGCGGCGGGCGCGGGGGCGCTCGCACTCCGGGCGCCGCTCCTTGCAGTGGTCGTCGTCGCAGCAGCGGTGACGGCCGGCGTCCGCGCACTAACGGGTTGACAGGCCTCCCGTCTTAATAAGAGACTCTTCTAACGGGAGAGGGGAGCTGGCCGGCCTCTTGGTAGGCGCCCACTGTTCGCCGGGTTCGGGAGAGCTGGCAGGCCCTCCTGTCGCAAGCAACAGGAGGTAACAGATGACCAGATTCGTTCGGCTTTTCGTCGTTGCGGCGTTCGCGACCGCGCTGCTCGCTTTTCCGCTCGCGGCGCAGGCGGGTCACAAGAGCGACCCGCGCACGGCGAACATCCATCCGCTCGGCCACATCGTCGAGCCCGCCAGCCTCTTCACGGCGAACCCAGACATCCACACCGACATCGCCTTCTGGGGCAAGCGCGCGTTCCAGGGGAACTGGGATGGGTTCAACATCCGGAACATCTCGGCTCCGGGGAACCCCCGGCAAGTCTCGCGGACGTTCTGCGAGGGAAACCAGGGCGACCTTCTCGTGTGGGAGAACATCCTCGTGCGCTCGTGGAACACGCCCGCGGGGAGTCCCGGCCCGTTCGGCGCGGGGCTGACGTGCGACGGCGTGGCGGTCCCGGCAGGCTGGGAGGGCGTCCACGTCTTCGACATCTCCAACGAGCAGAACCCGCAGGTCGTCGCGTCGGTCCAGCTCACGTGCGGCTCGCATACCGCCTCCGCGGTGCCGGATCCGGCGAACGGACGGCTGCTCGTCTACTCGAGCCCGTCGAGCGGCACCTGCCCCGGCTTCGACATCATCCAGGTCCCGTTGGCCAACCCGGCCGCGGCGAGCTACGTCCGCTTCGTGAACGCCGACCACACGTGCCATGACGTCGGCGTCATCATGGGCAGCGCCATGAAGGCGGCCTGCGCGGGCGGCCCGGGATTCCGGGTCTTCAGCATCGGCGGCCCCGGCGGCGGCTCGCTCGACAACCCGATGATGCGCTACCACGTCGAGGAGCCCGGCGTCACGATCGGCCACTCGGCCGCGTGGAGCTGGGACGGCAACGTGATCATCTTCGGGCACGAGCCGAGCGGCGGCGTCGGGGCCGAGTGCGAGGCGACCGACGACGAGGTGAAGAAGAGCATCTTCTTCTACCGCGACGACGGGTCGAGCGCGACGAAGCTTGGCAAGTGGACGCTACCCCGGTCGCAAAGCGCGATCGAGAACTGCACGCTCCATAACTACAACGCCGTGCCGCTGCGAAATGGCCGCGACGTGCTGGTGATGGGCAACTATCAGGCCGGCACGTGGGTCGTCGACTTCACAAACGTGGCGGCGGGCGACGGGACGGTGCTTCGCGAGGCTCGCACGGTCGCGTGGAGCGACCCGCCACCCGCCGCGGTGCCGCCGGGAGCGTTCTTCTGCTCCCCGGCGACCGGCAACGCGTGCGACGTGACGGGAGCCTGGTCGACCTACTGGTACGACGG
>JBBDMP010000110.1:0-4255 GCA_040878265.1 Gaiellales bacterium
GGCGGAGCAAGGAGGCCTGTGCGGTGGTTATCCTCGACGAGGTAGGGGCGCTCTTAGAGGAGGGGAATGGACGAGCGGCTGGCTGAAAGCAGGGTGGAAGCCTCGCGTGCCTCGGAGCTTGCGCGCCGGGTCGTCACGAATCTCCGGGAGGTCATGCACGCCCCGGACGAGACCCTCGACTTCTCGTTCCTCTGCCTGCTCGCCGAGGGCCATCTGATCATCGAAGACTTTCCCGGAGTCGGGAAGACGAGCCTCGCGAAGTCCATCGCCCGCTCGATCGACTGCGCGTTCTCGCGGCTCCAGTTCACCCCCGACCTGCTGCCCTCGGACGTGACCGGGGTGAATGTGTTCAACCAGCGCGCGAACGAGTTCGAGTTCCGGCCTGGACCGGTCTTCGCGAACATCCTCCTCGTCGACGAGATCAACCGCGCCTCGCCGAAGACCCAGTCCGCGTTGCTCGAGTGCATGCAGGAGCAGCAGGTCACGGTGGACGGCGTCTCGTATCAGCTGCCGCCGCCCTTCATGGTCATGGCGACGCAGAACCCGATCGAGTACGAGGGCACCTACCCGCTGCCGGAGGCCGAGCTCGACCGCTTCACGATGCGGATCGCGATCGGTTACCCGCCCCTGGCCGACGAGGCGGCGATGCTCACGGAGCAGACGAGCGACACGCCGATCGACCGGCTCCAGCCCGTCGCTTCCGCGCAGGAGATTCTCAGCACCATCGAAGAAGCGAAGGCCGTCTACGTCGAGGAGAGCCTCAACCGGTACGTCGTCGCGCTCCTCCGGCACACGCGCACCGACAGTCGTCTCTACCTCGGGGCCAGCCCGCGGGCGGGGATCGCGCTCCTGCGCGTCGCGAAGGCCAGGGCGCTCGTCGCCGGCCGCGACTACATCAAGCCGGACGACGTCAAGGCCGTGGCGCCGGCCGTGCTTGGGCACCGCCTGATCGTGGCGCCCGAGGCTCGCTCCGCCGGGCTCGGACCGGACGAGCTCGTCCACGACGCGCTCGAGCGGACGCCGGTTCCGGTCTAGCGGGCGAACGGGCAGCGTGCTGACCGACCGCGGCCGCTGGATCCTCGCTCTCGGCGGCGGGACGTACCTCGCCGCGTGGGCGTTCGGCGCACTGCCCCTCTACCCGGTTGCACTCGGCCTCATTCTCGCCGTCGGCGCCGCCGCCCTGTGGGTGCGCTACCTCGAGCGGCCGATGACGCTACTGCGCTCGCTCGGTCGGGAGGAGCACTATGCAGGCGATGACATCCCGATCAGGCTCGAGGTGCAGACAGACGGGGTCGTGCCCTCGGGCAGCCTGGTCGTCGTCGAGCAGATCACCCGCCTCGGCGTGCGCGAGACGCCGATCGGCCGGCGGCACGGGCGACTCCGTGGCAGCTACGTGCTCGAGAACGTGGCGCGCGGCCGCTACCCGATCGAGTCCGCGCGGATCGTGGCCGAGGACCCGTTCGGCCTCGAGCGCGCGGAGATGAGGCTCCCGCTCGGCGAGTCGCTGCTGGTCTACCCGCGGCTTGTCGACCTCGACGCGCTCTTCTCGGAATCCGGCGCCAGCGCACTCGAAGGCCGGCGGCTGCTGCTCCGGCGGTCGAGCGGCTTCGACTTCCATTCGGTCCGCGAGTACGAGCAGGGCGAGTCGCTGCGCCGGGTGCACTGGCCGACGACGGCCAAACGTGGGCAGCTCATGGTCAAGGAGCTGGAGGACGCGCCGCGCGACGAGGTGGCGGTCCTTCTCGACGCGGACGGAAGCGCCGTCGTCGGCGTGCCGCCAGAGACGAGCTTCGAGCTCCAGGTCCAGGCGGCAGGGTCGATCCTCAAGGCGCATGCGGTACGGGGCCGCCGCGCTGCCCTTGTCGTCAACTCCGCCTCCCGTCCCCACCAGCGTGTCCATTCCTACGACGGGGACTGGCACAGAGCGCTCGAGCTGCTCGCCGGGGTTGAGCCGGACGGGTACGCATCGCTCGCGACGCTTCTCGCGGACGAGGCAGGCACCGCCGCTCGCGCCCTCGAGCTCGCAGTCGTGACGGCGAAGCTGTCGCCGCGCCTGGCCGACCGATTGCTGCAGCGGGCGCTCACCCACCACGGGGCGAGCGTCATCTACGTCGACGCGTCGAGCTTTGCCGGTGAGGCAGCGACTCGAATGCCCACCGACGTGGCAGCGCAGATACTCCGGCTCGACCGGGGAGGCGTCCCCGTCGCCGTGCTTCGTCGCGGCGACGACCTCGCCGCCAAGCTGGGCCCGCGCGCCCTGGGGGCAGCTGTTGGCTAGGACGGCTCTCTCGGTTGCGGTCGTCGCGCTCCTCGTCACCGTTGCGTGGGCGAGCCTCGAGCGTACGTCGTTGCCCGCGGGGAAGGTGGCGGCGATGATCTGCTTCGCCGTCGTGCCGGTGCTCGCGGCCTCGCGCGGGCTCGGCCGGCTTCGAGTGATGGCCGTCGGCCTCGGCGCCTCGGTGGTGGCGGCCTCGGTCGCCTTCGACGTCCCTCTTGCCGACGCCCGCCCTGACGGCGAGCACGACTTCGTCGGCCCGGTCCTCGACGCTTTCCGCGGGGGGATCTTGGACTTCTACGACACCGCGATCCCCTTCTCGCGGGGATCGGCTCCGCTCATGCACGGCGTCATCCTCCTCGCGATCTTCGGCGCGGTAGCCGCGGCCGGGTCGCTCATCGCCTTCCGGAGGCCGATCGGCGCAGCGGTCGCGATCCTCGTGGCCATCGGCGTCCCGGCGACCCTCGCTCCCGGAGAGTACCCGCTCCGGACGGGCGCGCTCGTCCTCGCCGGCCTACTCCTCGTCCTCTTTCTCCTCAGGGACACCCTGCGGCCGACCGAGGCGGCCGGGCACGGCCTCGCAGCAGGGCTCGTCCTCGTGATCGCCGCGACTGTCGCCTCGAGCTCGAATGCGGTCGCGAAGGGCGCCTTCGTCGACTGGCAGTCGTGGGATCCCTACGACGCACCAGCGGAGCCCGTGGGCGTCCGCTACGTCTGGAACTCGCACTACCTCGGCATCAGCTTCCCCGAGGAGGAGACGACGGTGTTCAAGGTGCGCGTGCCCGGGTCTCGCCGCAACCTCTACTGGCGGGCGACGACGCTCGATACCTACGACGGGCGCGGCTGGCGCGAGACGGTCGAGTTCGGCGAGGAAACGGAGGACGACACGATCGAGCGCGGTGACGAGCTGTTGCCGCCGGTGGCCGCCAATCCCGACAGCTGGATCCGTCAGGACTTCACGATCGAGGCCCTACGCGACCGCCACCTGATCGCCTCCAACCAGCCGATGCGGTGGGCGCCTCCCGCGGACGTGACGACCCAGAGCGCGGGAGGGAATGTCGTCGTCATGCCGGACGGTCTCTCGCGCGACCAGCGCTACACGGCCTGGAGCTACGTGGCTCAGCCAAAGCCGGCCCGGCTCGCGGAGGCCGGGACCGAGTACCCGAAGGCAATCGAGCCGTATCTCGAGGCGTTCAACACCATCCCGGTGCCGAAGTTCGGTACGCCCAGTCGCGACGCGCTCATGGACGTTCTCTTCGACCCGTACCAGGGCGACGTGATCGTCGGCTCGCACCGGGATCTCTACGAGGCGGCGCGCGAGGTCGTCGGCGAGGCTGCGTCGCCGTACGTTGCGGCGCTCACGCTCGAGGCGTGGTTCCGCACGAGCGGCGGCTTCCGCTACGACGAGAGGCCGCCTCTCTCGGGCTCGCTGCCGGCGCTCGTGGCCTTCGTCCTCGACCACAAACGGGGCTACTGCCAGCTCTACGCAGGCGCGATGGCGACGATGCTCAGGCTCCTCGGCGTTCCCGCCCGGGTGGCTGCGGGGTTCACGAGTGGACGCTATGACTCGTCTTCCCGGGAGTGGACGGTCACCGACCACAACGCCCACACGTGGGTCGAAGTCTTCTTCCCGGGGATCGGCTGGATCCCATTCGACCCGACGCCCGGCCGGGGCCTCCTCAATGCTCGCTATTCCGCCGTGACGCCGACCTTCGCGCCGGACGCGCGCGACGCCGCCCTGTTGTTTGGTAATCCGACCGTGGACGGCATCCGCTCGCAGCAGGGCCGTCCCGGCCTCGAGGGGGCGACGCGCCAGCCCGACGCTGGTAGCGGCGCCGGGGGCGTCGTCCGGGAGAACGCTCCGAGCCTCCTCACGCTGCTAGCCCTACTGCTGGCCGGAGGGATCATCCTCGTGACGCTCGTCAAGGCGATCCGGCGCGCTCTTAGCTTCGCGGGGAGCGACGTGCGCGAGCAGGCGAC
>JBBDMP010000111.1:0-4186 GCA_040878265.1 Gaiellales bacterium
GAGCGCTCCCTGCGTCCTTGCCTCGCATCCACCCAGCGCACCCCGACAACGAGGCCCGTTCCGCCAAGCCCTCCTAGCGCGGCTTGCGCACGAGTCGCACTGCCAGCAGGGCTGTTGCCCCCCAGACGGCGAGGACGAGCGGGAAGGAGTCGACCGCCCCCGTGGGGGCGAGCAAAGCGAAAGCGAGGAATCCGGAGCCCCACCCCGCCAGGCCCCAGAAGCGGAATCTGAGCGCATACGGCACGGCTACGGCAGCCGCTGCGAAGACAAGCGCCTCGAGCGCAAGCGCCGAGTGCTCGGTCAGCGCCGCGGCCACCGCCCCTGCAGCTGCGCTCGGGCTCGGTTCGCCGACGATTCCCAGGACAGGAGGATCCTCGCCCGTGAGCGGTAGCGGCGAGTGCGTGAGGCCCGCGACGGCGGCGGCGGCCAGGACGGCGAACGCCGCGAGCGCCGCGCGGCGAGTGGCGCCGCAGGCCCGGGTGACGAGAACCGGCACGAGCGCGAGCGCGCCTACGGGCGCGAGCAGGGGGCCAAGCGCGAAGAAGAGGCCCGACCGGGCATCCCGCGCGAAGAGCAGGAGCCAGCCGAGCGCCAGCGGGAGATACGCGAGGGCGAGGCCGAGCGAGAGATTCCCCAGGGGCAGGATTGGCACAGCGAGGGCGACCGCGAGTCCGGCGGATGGGCTCCAGAGGGCGGCCAGGGCGGCGAGCGCCGCGCACAGGAGGGGCCAGCCGGCCGGGAAGAACGGCAGCAGGAAGGCCGCGGCGCCGGCGAAGATCGCGGCGAGAACGGCGGGCATGGCCCGCTCGGCCAGGGTCGACCGCGAGGTGGCGCTGCGAGGCCGCTGCTCGCGGACGTGCCAGCCCGCCCGCACGAGCTTGGCCGCCTCCTTTGCGCTCGGCCGGGGGCCGGGAGCGAGTTGGAGCATGCGGTCCACCGCGGCGCAAAGTGGTCGAGGTAGGTCAGGGCGCAGGGACGCGAGGGGCGGGGCGCCGTCCTGGATGCGGCGGGCCGTCTCGAGCGGCGAGACGGACGAGAATGGATGGCGGCCAACGAGCGCCTCCCAGAGCATGACGCCGACGGCCCACACGTCCGCAGCGCCGCCGGCGTCTTTGCCGGCCAGGCGCTCGGGCGCGATGTAGGCGAGCGTTCCGGGCACGTCGCCCGCTGCCGTCAGCGTCTCGGCCTCGCTCACCTGCGCAAGCCCGAAGTCCAGGACCCTCACGGAGACACCCTTGCCTTCGACGAGCATCACGTTCGAGGGCTTCACATCCCGGTGGACGACCCCTTTGCCGTGGGCGTGGCCCAGTGCGTCGAGCACCTGCGCACTTGCCTCCACGGCGGAGGTGTCGTCGAGCGTTCCGCCGCGGAGAGCCTCGCGGAGCGTTCGTCCGGGGACGAACTCGTAGGCGACGTAGACGTGGCGGTCGTCTCGGTCGAGGGCGAGCGCCCGGAGACAGCGCGGGTGGCGCAGCCGGGCCGCCGCCTCCACCTCCCGCTCCGCTCGCGACCCGGCCTTGCCTTCTCGAGGGACGACCTTGAGCGCGACGTCGCGAGCGGCAGACTCGTCTCGCACGAGCCACACCGAACCGGACCCGCCGCTGCCCAGCGGCCGCAGGGGTCGGTAGCGCCCGAGAACGAGCCCTCGGTCCAGGGGACCTGCTTCACGGAGGGCGACGGCGTGCTCCACGGCCCTCGATTCCTTGGCGCCGACACCTGAAAGTCCTGCAAAGTCCGGCCACGCTGCTAGACTCGGCGGCTCTTCGCCCCCCTCCTAACCTATGTTCGAGCGAGAGAGGACCGAACCCCAGCCCGACATCGACTTCGACTTCTTCGACGACTCACCAACCGTCGAGGAGTCGCCTCGAGAGACGGTCGCTCCCCCGAAACGCCGCCGCCGGCTGCCCACTCGGCCGCCCACGGACGGCACGAGCGGCCTCTTCAGGCTCGCCATCCTCATCGGGGCGGCGATCCTCTTCGCGGTCATCCTCGTTCTCTGGGTGAACAGCTGCCGCGCCGGCCAGAAGCGGGAGGAATACCAGAACTACATGGAAGCTGTGGCCAGCCGGGCGACCCAGTCCGAGCAGATCGGACGCCGCCTGAACACGCTCCTGACGACGCCCGGGATCAAGCTCGAGGACCTCCGTTCCGAGCTCGACGGGCTCCGCCAGGAGCAGGCGCAGGTCGTGGCGAGCGCCCGGGAGCTCAAGCCGCCCGGATCGCTGCGGGAGGAGCAGGAGAGCCTCGTCGAGGCCTTGCAGTTCCGCGTCTCGGGGCTTGACGGCCTCGCACAGGCGTTCGGCCAGGTGCTGCAGTCCCCGGATGCCGACACGGCCGGGCAGATCCTCGCCATCCCGGCCCAGCGGCTCGTGGCCAGCGACGTCGTCTACGAGGATCTCTTCAAGGCGGGGGCCGCCGAAGTACTCGCGAGCGAGAGCGTGACCGGCGTGACTGTCCCCGACTCGAACTTCGTGCAAACGCCCGAAATCTCGAGCCCGACCTCGTGGAAGCTGATCGTCGACCGGCTGACCCAGAGTCCCGAAGCCGGCGGGCTGCACGGAAACCAGATTTCGGCCGTCTTCATCCAGCCGGGCGACCAACAGCTCTCGCCGAGCGAGGACAACACCGTGCGCGCCTCGGAGAACCTCTCCTTCCAGGTCCAGATCATGAACTCCGGCGACAGCCAGGAAACCCAGGTTCAGGTCACCTTCACGATTCAGCAAAGCCCGACGCCGATCCGCAAGCGGGCGACCATCGCGATCATCAACCCCCAGGAGACGAAGACCGTCACGTTCCGGGATCTGGGGACGGTCCAGTTTGCGACGCGGACGACGGTGAAGGTGAACGTGGAGCCCGTGCAGGGAGAGACGAACACCGGGAACAACACCGCGGAGTACCCGGTGATCTTCACCCTCGAATAGACCGTGTCGAGCTCGCTGTCCTCGGCCGCCGGCTGGGTCGCGCTCGGCGCGGCGATCGCCGCCGGGTTGGCGCTTGTCCTCGCACTCTGGTACCTCATTACGTTGCGCCAGGTCCGGCGCACGCAGAGCGCCGTGCTCGGCACGGGCAAGGACGACCTCATCGACTTCGCGGTACAGCTCCAGGCCCGGATCGACGACCTACATCGCGCCGTCGACGAGGTCGGGACCGGCCTCTCGCGCATCGACAAGCGGGTTGACGGCTGTCTCTCACACACGTCGATCGTCCGCTATGACGCCTACGAGGACGCCGGCGGCCACCAGTCCGCCTCGATGGCCTTCCTCGATGCAGCCCGCTCCGGGATCGTCGTCAGCGCCATCCAGGGCCGTGACTACGCGCGCATCTACGTCAAGGAGCTCGACCGTGGCCGCGCGCCCGTCGCCCTCTCGCCGGAGGAGCAGGAGGCGGTCGAGCGCGCCATGGCATATTGAGCGCGATGAGGGACGTCGCCGTCAGGCCCTACCGGTCCGAGGACGAAGCCCTTCTCTTCGGCCTCGCACGGCTCGACCGGGGTGCGGACGAGCGGACGCTGGCCGTGCTCGCGCGCGAGACCGTTTTCGTGGCGGAGATCGCCGGCACGCCTGCCGGCTACGTCGCACTAGACCACCGCGAGGGTGCGGTCCGGGTCGACCAGTTGTTCGTGAGCACCGAGCACGAGGCGCAGGGCGTGGGACGGCGGCTGCTCGAGTTCGCGGAGGGCTACGCCATCTCCGTCGAGGCATCGGTGCTCCAGGTCGTCGTTCGCGGCGACGACAGCCGCGCGGTCGAGTTCTACCGCGGGCGGGGGTTCGTGTCCGTCGGCGAGGAGCTCCTCGAGCTGGTCTTACCCCAGGGTCCCTAGCTACGATTCCAAGCGCGATGGGCCAGGTGCTCGTTCTCAACGCAAGCTATGAGCCGCTGAACGTCTGCACCGTGCGGCGCGCCCACGTGCTCGTCTTCAAGGGGAAGGCCGAGGTCATCGAAGACCTCCCTCGACCACTCCGCTCGGCCAGCGACACGTTTCGCTGGCCACACGTCATTCGGCTCGTCCACTACGTCCGGGTGCCGCGAGCGGTCAAGCGAAAGATCTCGCGGCGCGCGCTGTTCGCCCGCGACGGCTGGCGTTGCCAGTACTGCGGGGCCACCGGAAAGCTGACCCTCGATCACGTTGTCCCACGCAGCCGCGGTGGTGACTCCGTCTGGGAAAACGTCGTCTCCTCCTGTGCGC
>JBBDMP010000112.1:0-4175 GCA_040878265.1 Gaiellales bacterium
GTTCCGAGAGGCGCATCAGGTCGTTCTCGCAATGGAGTGCTCATTTGCCGCAGTTTTCCCGGCCGTTGGACGCCGTGGCCGTCGAGTCTCATCATCGTCGCTCCTGGGACGGTGCGGATCACCCCTTCGAGGGGTTGCCGCTCGCTCTTGCCCTTTTCTAACCGACGAGGAGGCCCGTGACGTACATGACGGCAATCCCAGCAAGGAAGCCGCCAAGCACGTAGCCCGAAGTGAGCCCGCCCGGGGCTCGCCGGGCGACGTAGCGCCCGACTTCGACGACGACCTCGAGCGCGGCGCCGGCAGCCGCAGCGAAGAAGAGTGCGCCGAGGAAATCGCTCGTCACATAGCCGCCGATCCACGCGCCCACGATCGTCGGCGCGCCCGCGATCAGCGTGAGCGCGGCCAGGCGGCCGATCCCCACCCGGGCGCGCTCTGCCGCCGGGGCGGCGATGCCGAGCCCTTCGGTGACGTTGTGGATCATGAAGCCGACGACGAGGAAGGTCCCGAGCGTGAGCTCGCCGAGGGCGAACGAGGAGCCGATTGCCAGTCCCTCGCCGAGGTTGTGCAGCCCGATCCCGATCGCCACGAGCGTTGCCAGGGCGAGGCCTTCGACCAGTCCGCCTCCGGTCGTGGCTTTCCCCGCTGAGAAGCGGTGCGAGATAAAGGTGAGCGTCAGGTAGCTGAGCGCAACGCCGAGCAGGACGAGCCCGGCGCCGCCGAAAGCGCTCGGAAGAGCGGCTTGGAGCTCGAGCGCCTCGGCCAGCGCCTCGAGCGCGAGGAAGGTCAGGAGCCCGCCCGTCAGCGCCATGAAGGCGGCCAGCCACTGAGGGGCCGCCCGGCGGAGGGACGGAAGCCACATGAGCCCGAGCCCGACGGGGAGGATGCCGACGAGGAACCCGATCACGGCATAGCCGGCAAACCCTTCCGCCGACGGGCCGGGCGTCTCGACGGCTGCTGCGATCTCCTCTGTCGTCTGGATCCCGCTCGAGCTCGTGACGCCGACGGCGATCGGCTCGTCCTCGACCCAGTCGTACGGGACGACGATGGTCGCCGAGCGGAGGCGCTCCAGCGTGGCGGCTCCCTCGAGCTCGTACGGGACGACCGCGTCGTCGACCGTGACCAAGGCGATCGTGAGCTCCTCCCGCTGCGGGTTCGTGACGCGGATGCGGATCTCGCCCGGGTGAAACTCGACCCGGCGGACGTCGAATTGGTCCGGCGGCGGCGGGTTGCGCCCGACGAGCTCGAGGAGCGAACCGCCTTGGGAGGCGAAGAGCGAGACGGCGCCGACGAGGAGGATGATCGGCACGAGCGCCCAGAGGCGCCAGCCGGCGAGCGCGCCGCGCATGCTCTCTGCGACGGACCGAGCCTCCACCCCTACTCCGTAACGTCGAAGAAGCCCATCCAGCCGAGCTCGGCGAACTCGGACTGATGCGCGTGGAACATGAAGGTGCCGGTGTTGGCGAAGTCGATCTCGAGGATGCAGCGCTCGCCCTGGCAGAGCATCACCGTGTCGGTGTACTCAAACTGGTCGGTCGAGCCCGTGCGGTAGACGCGGAAGAAGTCGCCGTGCAGGTGGACCGAGTTGATCGGGTCGAACTCGGTGAGGTTGGCCAGGTAGATGCGCACGGTCTGCGCGCGACTGACCCGGATCGGGTACTTCGCGTAGTAGAAGGCCGGCCCGTTGACGGCGTAGAAGTTGTTCTCGCCGTCCCCGTCCGTGTCGAAGCCGTTCATGACCATGACGAGCTCCTGGGCGGGCGGGCGCGGCTTGGGTGGATCGATGATGAAGGCGCCGTAGAGGCCCTTGTGGATGTGCTTCTTCAGCGGGGTCGCGTGACAGTGGTAGAGGTGCATCCCGTACGGACGGGCCGGGAACTCGTAGGTGAACTCGTCGCCGGGAGCGACGATCTCGAAGACCCCGTCCATGTTGGCCGGGTGAATACCGTGGAAGTGGATCGTGTGGGGGTGCGAGCCGCCGTTCTGGAAGCGGACGCGCAGGACGTCGTCCTCGGTCGCGCGGATCACCGGCCCCGGCGCGGTGCCGTTGTAGGTCCAGGCGGGGAACGTGACGCCCTTGGCCACCTCGATCTCCCTGTCGATCGCGGTCAGCGTGTAGTCGCGCACCCGCCCCGGCTCGTGCGGGAGGGCGGCCGGCGGGTAAAGAAGGTGATCCAGGTCGTGCGGCCCGCCCGGAGCCGGCACCATCTCGCCGATCATGGCGGCGTGGCCGGTATGCGGAGTGTGGCCGCGCAGGTGGGTGGCCTCCCGCGGCCCGGCGAGGGCGATTCCCGCCAGAGGAACCGATGCGACGACCGGCGCGCTGCCCACGATCAGCTGTCGCCTTGTGAGGCGAGGATTAGACATGTCTAAATTCTAGTTTAGACCCTAGTCCTGCGCCACAAGCCAGGCGATCGTCTTCGCGGCGAGGCGATCGAGCGCCTGCACCGCGAGCTCGAGGTGCTCCGGCTTCGTGTCCTCGAGCTTCGTGTGAGACAGTCCGCGGAGGCTCTGGACGAAGAGCATCACGGTCGGGATGCCGGCGCGGGCGACCTCGGCCGCGTCGTGCAGCGGCCCGCTCGGCAGGCGGTGCGACTCGCCCGCGACCTCATGGATCGCCTCGTCGGCGAGGTCGATCAGCTCGTCGTGGAAGAGGATCGGCTCGATCGACCAGAGCCGTTCCCAGTCGACCTCGATGTCCTCCTCGCCGGCGAAGCGCTCGGAGGCCTGCTTGGCGTCGCTCAGCATGCGCTCGAGCGTCTCCGCGTCGAGGTGACGCTGGTCCAGGAGCTGCTCGGCGGTCTCGACGACGGACGTGACGATGCCGGGCTTGCACACGACGCCGCCCGAGGTGCAGACCGCGCCGCCACCGGCTCGCTTCGCGACGTCTCGGATCTCGAGCGCGAGCTTGGCGGCGCCGGCAAGCGCATCGCGCCGTTTGTCCATCGGGGTCGAGCCTGCGTGGGCGGCCTGGCCCTTCCACGTAACGAGGTGGCGCTCGACGCCAAAGGTGCCGAGGACCGCCCCGAGCGGCAGGTCCAGCGCCTCGAGCACCGGCCCCTGCTCGATGTGCAGCTCGAGATAGGCGGCTGCGGACTCGAGCTGGCGCCGGGCCTCCAGCGCCCGGTCGAGATCGACGCCGTGCTCGCGGAGAGCGTCGGGCAGGGAGACTCCCTGCGCATCCTTGCGGCGACGCAGCTCGTCCTGGTCGGCCATCGAGCCGGAGGCCGCGCTCGAGCCGAAGAGCGAGCGGCCGAAGCGCGCACCCTCCTCATCGGCCCATTCGACGAGCCGGACGGTCACCTTCGGCTCGCCCTCATCTGCGATCCGGCGCAGGACCTCGACCCCGGCCACGACGTTGAGCGCGCCGTCCAACCAGCCGCCGTTCGGGACGGAATCGATGTGCCCTCCGATGAGAAGCGCCCGCTCCGAGCCCCCGCGGAGGGTCCACCACTGGTTCCCGGCCTCATCGAGCTCGTGCTCGAGCCCAAGGCCCTCCAGCTTGCCCTGGAGCCACTTTCGCGCCTCGCTCCAGGTCTCGGTCCACGCCACGCGCTGCGCCCCGTCCTCGTTTCCCGTCAGCTCACGAAGCTCCCGCAGCTCCGCGACCGTGCGGCTGGGCTGGAGCACGGGCGGAATAGTAGAGTTCCCGGCCTCATGGGACGGGGCTCGAGGCCGAAGAAGCGCTGGAAAAACGACCGGCAGCGCAAGAAGAAGGAGCGCGCGAGGCGGCGGGCAACGGACCGCGGTGGGAAGGGCGCAAGCTGATGGGCCAGGTCACTGCCGTCCACCTTTACGTCACAGACCTCGACCGGTCCGTGGACTTCTATTCGAGCCTGCTCGGCTACGGGCCGGCGGCCGCCTACAACGAGGGCCCGACCGCCCAGAGCGCGTTCTTCATCCTCGAAGACCAAACGTTCCTCGTTCTCACCTGGGATCCCGAGCGCGGCCGGGAGACCGGCGGCGCCGTCCGCCTCGAGCTCGCCGTCGAGGACCTCGAGTCCGAGATCGACCGCTTGCGGGCGCAGGGCATTCAGGACGGGAGCGTCAACCGAACGCGTTTCGGCACCGAGGTCTTCGACCTCGCCGACCCCGATGGCCATCTCGTGCGCGTGGGCCCTGCCTGGACGCTCCACGCCATCGAGGGCGCGGTCTAGCCCTCCTGGACACGGTCTAGG
>JBBDMP010000113.1:0-22686 GCA_040878265.1 Gaiellales bacterium
TCCGCTATTCCGCCGAGGAAGCCGCTCCCGGAGAGTGGATCGTCCGTAATGCCCAACTGACCATCGCCGGCGATTGGCAGCTCCGCATCGAGGCCCGCCGTGGTGAATTCGAGCTCATGACCGAGACGATCTCAGTCTCTATCGAAGAGGAGTCCTGATGAAACGAATCGTGCTGCTGTGCTCCCTCGTCGGAGCCTTGGCCGTCACGCCGCTGGCCGCGGCCCACGTCACGATCAACCCAAACGAATGGGAGGCGGGCGGATTCGCCCGCTTCTCGGTTCGAGTGCCGAACGAGCGCGACAACGCGTCCACCGTCGAGCTCACCGTCCAGTTTCCCGAGAACGTCATCTCGGCAAGGTTCCAGCCGGTGCCGGGTTGGGAGCGAACCATCGAGATGGCCACGCTCGACGAACCTATCGTCGAAGAAGGAGAGGAGCCGATCACGGAGCGGCTCGCCAGCGTTACCTGGTCGGGCGGTACGATCGCTCCGGGCGAGTTCCAGGAGTTCGGGGTGAGCTTCCAGGTCCCGGAGACCCCGGGTGAGGCGGTCGTGTTCCCGTCGATCCAGACGTACTCGAACGGCGAGATTGTGCGCTGGATCGGACCCGAGGACGCCGATACGCCGGCTCCGAGCGTCGCGGTGACCGCGCCTGCCGAAGAGGAGGAAGCAGCGGCCGCGCCTGTCTCCGAGGAGGAGGCCACGCCGGCGGCTTCCGGCTCCGAGGAGGACGACGACAGCGGCCTCGCCACGGTTGCGCTCATCCTCGGGATCGCTGGGCTCGCGGCCGGGCTGGCCGCCCTCGCCGCCACGTTCCTCAGGCCGAGACGGGTAGCTACTCGACCGTAACGGTCTTCGCGAGGTTCCGGGGCTGGTCGACGTTGAGGCCCCGGAGCCTCGCGATGCGGTAGGCGAGGAGCTGCAGCGGCACGACCGCCAGCGGGGCCTGGAGGAAGGGATGCGTCCGCGGCACGAAGATGACGTCGTCGGCGTGGTGCTGGATGTCCTCGTTGCCGTCGGTCGCGATCGCGATCACCTCGGCTCCACGTGCGCGCACCTCCTGGATGTTGGAGACGACCTTGTCGTAGACGTGCGAGTCGGTCGCCACGCACACGACCGGGGTCGACTCGTCCAGGAGCGCGATCGGGCCGTGCTTCATCTCGCCGGCCGAGTAAGCCTCGGTGGGGATATAGGAGATCTCCTTCAGCTTGAGCGCGCCCTCGAGCGAGATCGGTAGGCCGATGTGCCGCCCGAGATAGAGGAAGAACGGCTTCTGGTAGTGCCGCTGCGCGATCTCTTCGATCGGATGGTCGCCGTCGAGGTACGCGTTCAGCTTGTCGGGCAGTGACCCAACCTCCGCAAGTAGGGAGGCGATCTCCTCGTCCGGAAGCGTGCGGCGCACCTGGGCGAGCCGGAGGGCGAGCAGGTAGAGCAGCGTCACCTGCGACGTGAACGTCTTCGTCGCCGCGACGCCCATCTCCATGCCCGCGCGCGTGTACAGCACGGTGTCGACCTCGCGGGTGATCTGGGTGCCCATCAGGTTCGTGATCGCGAGGGTGCGCGCGCCGCTCTCGCGGGCGAGCCGCATCGCATGGACCGTGTCTCTCGTCTCGCCGGATTGCGTGATGCCGATCACGAGGGTGTCCCTGGTCAGGACGGGATTGCGGTACTGCCACTCGCTCGCGATGTCGGGCTCGCATGGAACCCGCGCCCACTCCTCGAGCACGTACCGCCCGACCACGCCCGCGTGGTAGGCAGTCCCGCAGGCGAGCACGACCATGCGCCGCATGTTCTGGATCTCGAGGTCGGTCAACCCGAGGTCCTCGAGCTGAAGCTCGCCGCCCCGGATTCTTTCGCCGATCGTGTCCCGGACCGCCTGCGGCTGCTCGTAGATCTCCTTGAGCATGAAGGTCTCATAGCCGTGCTTCTCGGCTGCCTCGTCGTCCCAGTCGACCTCGATCTCGGGGCGCGTGCGCCGGCCGTCCTCGACCGAGAGGAAGTCGGCCCCGCTGGTCGTGATCGTGACGACCTCCCCGTCCTCGATCAGCTGCACCCGCCGTGTCTCGCTCAGGAACGCGGCGATGGATGAGGCGAGGAACATCTCCCCCTCACCCACGCCGACGACGAGCGGGCACTGGAGCCGGGCGCCGACGAGGCTGCCCGGGTGGTTGCGGTGCACGACGACGAAGGCGAAGTGGCCTTCCAGAAGACCGTAGGTCGTCCGGACCGCCTCGGTGAGATCTCCTGCGTAGTGCTTCTCGACGAGGTGCACGACGACCTCGGCGTCGGTCTCCGAGGTGAACGTGTGGCCCTCGGCGACGAGCGACTCCTTCAGGTCGCGGAAGTTCTCGACGATGCCGTTGAGGACGACCGCGATCTCGTCATCGGCGCAGCCCGTGAGCGGGTGGGCGTTCTCGTAGGACACCTTCCCGTGGGTCGCCCAGCGAGTGTGCCCCACGCCGGTCGTCGCATCGGAGCCGTCCAGGCCGGTCTCGGCCTTCAACTGCTCGAGATTGCCGACCGCGCGGACGTATTCGAGGCCCTCGTCCTCGAGCAGGGCGATACCGGCTGAGTCGTACCCCCGGTACTCGAGGCGCTCGAGCCCATGCACGAGGATGCCCTTCGCGGCCCGAGACCCGACGTATCCAATGATGCCGCACATCCCGGACCCCCTTTCGCAAAAGGGCCAACCAAGATCAAAGCTCGGCCGTAGCCGAGCTCTCGCGCACGAGAGAAGAGACTGTACCACAGAGCTCGGCGGCCAAATCTTGGCTCTCCGCCTCGGCAAGGATGCGGATCACGGGCTCCGTTCCCGAGGCGCGGACGAGCACTCGACCGCGGCCGGCGAGCTCGTCGTTCAGGCGCTCGACCGCGGCGAGCACAGGCGGCGGAACCTCCTTGGCACGGACCGGGATGTTTTCCTTGACTTGGGGAAACTTGGGCATCACGGCGGTCAGGTCGGCTAACGGCGCGCGCTCCGCCAGGACGGCGCGACAGAGGAGGATGGCGGCGACCAGACCGTCGCCTGTCGTCTGACCGTTGAGGTAGATCAGGTGGCCGGATTGCTCACCCCCGAGCAGGCCGTCGTGCTCCAAGAGAGCCTGGAGCACGTACCTGTCCCCGACATCTGTCGTGAGGACGCGAACGCCCTGCTGGTCCATGAGGCGGTGAAAGCCGAGGTTCGTCATCGTCGTCACCGCCACGAGGTCGACGTCGAGATGCAGCGCGAGCACCGCGAGGATCTGATCGCCGTCGACTTCGCTCCCCTCTGCGTCCACGGCGAGCATGCGGTCGCCGTCGCCGTCGAAGGCGACGCCGAGGTCGAAGCCCCCTGCCGCGACCGTCCGCGAGAGGAGCCCGAGGTCGGTGGCGCCGCAACCGACGTTGATGTTCATGCCGTCCGGTGCGTTTCCTATGCTGACAATGGAAGCTCCGAGCTGCGCGAACGCGGCCGGCGCAACCTCGAACATGGCACCGTTGGCACAGTCGACAACGATTCCCAGTCCCTCCAGGGGACCGCCGAAGCGCTCGCAGACAATCTGGACGTAGCGCTCGGCCAGGCCGGACGGCTCGGCGGAGGCGGTCGAACCATCCTCTGACAAAGGCGAGTGTTCGAGGAGCGCCTCGATCTCCTCCTCCTCGACGTCCGTGAGCTTGCGGCCGCCGTCGCGGAAGAACTTGACCCCGTTGTACTCAGGGGGGTTATGGGAAGCCGACACGACGCCTGCGTGCTCGTCGCTCAGCAGCGCGACAGCCGGCGTGGGCAGCACGCCTCCGAGAGTTGCCCGGGCGCCGCCTGCCGTGAGCCCTGCCGCGAGGGCAGCCTCGAGCTCCGGGCCGGAGGCGCGCGTGTCCCGCCCGAGGAGAACCTGGGCTGGACCGCTCCAGCGTGCGAACGCTCTCCCGAGGCGCGCAACGAGATCGGGCGTGAGGTCGCGACCGACGACCCCGCGGACCCCGTCGGTCCCGAACAGCCTTCTCATCTCCCGCCCCTGGGCGGCGAGGTCAACGCTTCGAGAACTGCGGCGCCTTGCGCGCCTTGTGCAGACCCGCCTTCTTCCGCTCGACGATGCGGGCGTCGCGAGTCAGGAAACCCTCGCGCTTCAGCACCGTGCGGAGATTCGGGTCGGCTTCTACAAGCGCGCGGGCGATCCCATGGCGGAGGGCGCCGGCCTGCCCGCTCGGCCCGCCGCCCTGGAGGCGCGCACGGATGTCGAACTTGCCCTCGACACCGGCGACCTTGAGGGGCGTCGTCACGACGACCTGGTGCGCCTGGCGGGGGAAGTACTCCTCGAGCGTCCGGCCGTTGATCCAGGTCGTGCCGTCACCCGGCCGCAGGATCACGCGCGCGACCGAAGTCTTGCGCTTGCCGGTGCCGCGGTATTGAGCGATCTCAGCCACTACTTGTCCTCCAACGGAAGCGGCTCGGGGTTTTGCGGCCCGTGCGGATGCTCCGGACCGGCGTAGACCTTCAGCTTCGTCAGCTGCTGCCGCGCGAGGCGATTGCGCGGAAGCATGCCCTTAACCGCCTTGCGGATGACCTCCGTCGGCCGGCGCGCGAGCTGCTCTCCGAGCGTGCGCTGGCGCAACCCGCCCGGATAGCCCGAGTGGCGGTAATAGATCTTGTCGTCGAGCTTCTTGCCGGTGACCGCGATCTTCTCCGCGTTGACGACGACGACGAAGTCACCGGTGTCGATGTGCGGGGTGTACTCAGGCTTGCGTTTGCCGCGCAGCGTGTCGGCGATGCGCGTGGCTAGCCGCCCGAGCGTCTGCCCTTCGGCGTCGACGACGTACCAGCGGCGCTCGACTTCGTCCTTCTTGGCGGTCCAGGTTCTCTGCATAGAAGCGGCGGACTTTGGCGTCCGCCGAGCGCGGATTGTAGCAATCAGTCGAGCGCTGAAGGGGCCGCTTCCGCGGGCGTCCCACCGCGCCCGAAACGCGTGATCCAGAGCGCGGGAAGCACGACCAGAGCCGTCCCCCCAAGCGCAAGCGCAGTTACGCCGAGCGCAGTGAGCGCGTAGCCGCCGAGCAGCGCCAGCCCCGCCCCCGTCAGGCCCGAGAGCAGGTCGTTGAAGCCGAGGAGCTTGCCCCGCTCATGGGGCGCGGTGCAGTCCGCAAGCTGCGCGGTGGCGGCGACGAACGAGAGGTTCCAGCCCAGCCCGAGCCCGAAGAGGGCCACGGCGGTCGCCGGAACTCCGGTGATCCACAGCAGGCTGATGACCGAGACCGCCATCAGGGAAAGCCCGCCGGCGAGCGCAGGCGGCCGGCCGATCCGGTCGATCACGTCGCCGACGACGAGGACGAGCGCGTACATGCCCAGGACATGCGCCCCGATGATCGGGAAGACGGTGTGACCGGCGTGGCCGTGCTCCTCGACGACGACGTAGCCGGTCAGCGTCATCACGCCGGCCATGACCGAGAAGCTCGCTACGGCCGCAAGGAGCGACGGAATGACCCCAGGGCGCTGCAGGAGCTCGCGCAACGGCGCGGCCACCGGCTTCGGGGCTCCCGCCTCCGCAGCGCCCGGCGAGATGAGCCTCGGCGATGCGCTTCGGATCCGGGCGGACGAAGAGCACCAGCAGGAGTCCTACGGCCATGAAGCCGGCCGCTGCGATCCACGGCAAGGCGAGGGCGTCGCCGTCGAGGTCCCGCCCGCTGAGGAGAGGGCTGAAGACGGCCGGCCCGAGAATGGCGCCGAAGACCGCCCCGAAGAGGACGAGCGCAATCCCCCGCGCGCGGCGGGCGGGCGGGTACATGTCACCGGCGGCAGTGCGAGCGAGCAGCGAGATGCCGCCGGCCGCCCCCACGCAGAGGAGCCCCGGCACGACCGCCGCTGGGGAATCCGTCGCAGAGCCCAGCGCTGTGAGCAATCCCCCGGCGACGCCGAGCGCGAAACCGACGGCGAGAACGGGAATACGGCCAAAGCGGTCCATGGCCCGCCCGGCGGGAAGGGCGGCGAACGCTCCCGTGGCGAGCACGAGCGCGGGGCCGAGGCCGAGCAGCCCTTCGATATCGACGACGAGCGCAAAGGTGATCGTCGCGACCGCCGCCGAGAGCTGCAGCGTGGCCGAGTTGGCCGCGAGCGCGGCGGACAGGAGCGCGGTGTTGCGCCCGATCGGGAGCTTCGGCGGCTCGTTCAACTCCCTAGACCGTACTCAAGAAGCCCCGCGCGAAATGCGGCCGCGCCTCGCGGCGTCTCCGCAGCGGTGGCCCTCCTTCTCCTACCCTGGTTCGCTCGGTACCGGTGAGGAAGCGGGCGATCATCCACGGGTACGTTCAAGGCGTGTTCTTTCGGGACACCCTCTGCCGGCTGGCAGGGCAGTACGACGTTGCCGGCTGGGCCCGTAACAACCCCGACGGGACGGTCGAGGCGGTCTTCGAGGGAGCGCCGGAGGCGGTCGAACGCCTCGTCTCGTTCGCGAGCGAGGGCCCGCGCGGCGCCGTCGTCCAACACGTCGACGTCCACGACGAGGACGAGGAGGGGCTCGAAGGCTTCGCCGTGCAGTGATCGAGGTCAGGACCCTCACCGACGGCGGCCAGCCGGCGCACGAGGTCGCAAACACGATCGCCGAGTTCCTCGGCGAGGCTCGCCGCTCGCTCGACCTCGCCCACTACGACTTCAATCTCGGCCCCGAGACTGCCGCCGTCGTCGGCGGGGCGATCCGGGAGGCGGCTGCCCGAGGCGTGGCCGTGCGGATCGCCTACAACGTCGACTTCCGCAACCCGATCCCCGTGCCGCCGCCACCCGAGCCCGATGCTCAGCTCATCGCATCGTTCGGCGTCCCCGAGCGGGCGATTCCGGGTGTGCCAGACCTCATGCACCACAAGTACGTGATCCGCGACGCGGAGTCGATCTGGACCGGATCGATGAACTGGACCGACGATTCGTTCTCGCGCCAGGAGAACGTCATCGCCGTCGCGACCTCCACCGAGGTGGCCGCCGCCTACACGAGCGACTTCGAGCAGCTTTGGACGACCGGCACCGTGGAGCAGAGCGGTTTCGTGGAACCGAACACGATCAACCTCAACGGGACACCGGTGCGCGTGTGGTTCACGCCGGGCCACGGTGAGGACCTCTCGGCCCGCATCGCGCGGGCCATTTACCGCGCGAAACAGCGCGTCCGGATTGCCTCGCCCGTCATTACCACCGGCCCCGTGCTCGGGGCGCTCGCGCAGGTTGTCTCCGAGGGCAAAGTCGACCTTGCGGGGGTCGTCGACCAGACGCAGATCCGCGGGGTCGTCTACCAGTGGGGCGAGAACGGCAACGTCTACTGGAAGCTCCCCCTCCTCATTCGCGCCCTTTCACAGGGCTTCAAGGGGAAGCCCTCGACGAAGTGGGAGCCTGAGGGAAGCCTGCACGACTTCATGCACGCGAAGGTGACGGTGACCGACGACACGGTCTTTATCGGGAGCTACAACCTCTCGCGCTCGGGAGAGCGGAATGCGGAGAACGTGCTCGAGATCGAGAGCCCCGACCTCGCCGACCGCCTCGCCGTCTACATCGACGAGATTCGCACGCTCTATCCCGAGGTGGTCCTAGACGGTCAGGCGCCGCATCAGCCCGATCCCGGCCAGCGGGAGCAAGGCCGCCAGGCCGAAGCCGAGCGCCCACGAGCCTTCCTCGACGAGTAAGGCGAACACCGGCGGCGTAGCGGCCGCGGCGACAGAGAGCGCCGTCTGCTGGAAGCCGAGGGCGGCGCCGCTCCGCGCACGGCCGGCCAGCTCGGCGGCCGCGGTGAAGGAGAGCCCGTTCCAGGATGAGGAGAGCGCCCCGGCGACAACGAGTGTAGGCAGGAGCAGTGCGAGGGGAGCTTCGGTCAGCGCCGCCGTGGCCCCGAGCGCCGCGGACAAGCCGAAGCTCAGCCGTATGAGGGGAGCGACGCGCGCTCCCAGGCGGTCCGACCAGCGCCCCGTCGCCACGCGCAGGCCCGCGCCGAGCACTTGCATGAGCGCGAGCACTCCCGCGGCCGCCGCCGTCGAGAGCCCGCGCTCACCGTGCAGGAAGAGGACGGTGAAGCCGAGCATGGTCATCTGCGCGCCGACGAGGAGCGCGCTCCCGGCCGAAAGCCGCCAGATGCGCGCGTCGCGGAAGGGGTGGGTGACGTCGCCGAAGCTGTCCTCCGCCTCGGGCGGAGCCTCGCGCAACCCCACCGCCCCCGCGATCGCCGTGACGAGGCATCCGCCCGCCAGCACGAGAATGCCCGCGCGCACCCCGCCCGCGGCCGCTGCAGGTGGGAGAAAGAGCGCCGCGGCTGCCCCGCCGAGCGGGACCGCTGTCTGCCGAATCCCCAAGGCGAACCCGCGTTGCGCGGGGAGGAACCAGGTCATGACGGCCCTGCCGCTCGCGGCGTTCACGCTCGCTCCCGCCGCGCCGGCCAGGGCCAACATGGCCGCGAGCACCCCGAGGCTGGGGGCGTAGGCGGCTCCGGCGAGGGCCGCCGCCGCGATCGTGAGCCCTCCGGCGAGGACCCGTCGCTCGCCCGCATGGTCGGCAAGTAGGCCCCAGGGGAGCAGCGTGAAGATCGACCCCGCGCTGGCGGCCGCGAGGACGAGGCCCACGCCCGTCAGGGTGAGGTCGTACTCGCTGCGAAGCGCGGGCGCGAGAACGGGCAGCCCGAGGAAGACCGCCGAGTAGCTCGCCTGCGCGGCGGTCCCGAGCGCGA
The DNA here is from genome assembly GCA_040878265.1 of Gaiellales bacterium. Lineage (GTDB taxonomy): Bacteria > Actinomycetota > Thermoleophilia > Gaiellales > Gaiellaceae > JBBDMP01. The sequence goes on from JBBDMP010000113.1 coordinate 8,662, forward strand.
GGATCGTCCAGCGGTAGCGGCTAGCCAGCGATCATCGGCGCCTCGCAGCGCGGACAGGGCGGGAGCGGCTCGGGCTTCACTCCCACTCGATCGTCCCGGGCGGCTTCGAGGTGACGTCGAGAGCGACCCGGTTCACGCCGGGGATCTCGTTGATTATCCGGCTCGAGATCGCTTCGAGGAGGTCATAGGGCAGGCGGGCCCAATCCGCGGTCATCGCGTCCTCCGAGGTCACGGCCCGGATCACGATCGGGTAGGCGTACGTCCGCTCGTCTCCTTGCACGCCGACCGAGCGGATCGCAGGCAGCACCGCGAAGCACTGCCAGAGCTCGCGGTACAGCCCGGCGCGCCGCACCTCGTCGAGCAGGATCGCGTCGGCTTCGCGCAGGATCTCCAGCCGCTCCTCCGTCACCTCGCCGATGATCCGGACGGCGAGGCCCGGGCCCGGGAACGGATGCCGCCAGACCAGCTCGTCCGGCAGTCCCAGCTCCTCCCCCACCCGCCGCACCTCGTCCTTGAAGAGCAGCCTTAGGGGCTCGACGAGATCGAGATCCATTCGCTCCGGCAGCCCGCCGACGTTGTGGTGCGACTTGATCCGGGCGGCGACGCCGGCGGTGCCTCCCGACTCGATCACGTCCGAGTAGAGCGTCCCTTGGACGAGATACTTGACGGCGCCGAGACGGCGGGCCTCGTCCTCGAAGACGCGAATGAACTCCTCGCCGATTCGCAGCCGCTTCTGCTCGGGGTCCTCGATGCCGGCGAGCCGCTCGAGGAAGCGTGCTCGCGCGTCGACGTGGACGAGCGGAACGTGGAAGTGGCGGCCGAAGGTGTCCACCACCTGCGCGGCTTCGTCCTTCCGCAGCAACCCGTGGTCGACGAAGACGCAGGTGAGCTGATCGCCGACCGCCTTGTGCACGAGGAGCGCGGCCACGGCGGAGTCGACGCCGCCCGACAGGCCGCAGATGAGGCGTTCGCGGCCGACCCGGGAGCGGATCCGCTCGGTCTCCTCCTCGATGAACGCGGCCGCCGTCCATACGGGCGGCGCATCCGCCACGCGATAGAGGAAGTTCTTCAGGAGCGCGGTGCCGTGCGGCGTGTGCACGACCTCGGGATGGAACTGGACGCCGTAGAGGCGTCGGGCCGGCTCCTCGAACGCCGCGATCGGCGTCGAGCCCGAGCCCGCGACGACGCGTGCGCCCTCGGGCGCTGCGGTGACGGAATCGCGGTGGCTCATCCACACGACCTCGTCGCTCGGGAGGCCGGCGAAGAGCTCGCTGTCGGGCTGAGCCTGGAGCTCCGTGCGGCCGAACTCGGAAACGCCCGTGGGCTCGACCTTCCCGCCGAGCTCCAGCGCCATGAGCTGCATCCCGTAGCAGATGCCGAGCACGGGAATACCGAGCTCGAAGAGCCCGGGATCGACCTTGGGGGCGCCCTCCGCGTAAACCGATGCCGGTCCGCCCGAGAGGACGAGCGCGAGCGGCCGCCGGGCGCGCACCTCCGCCGGGGAAACGTCGTGGGGCACGAGCTCCGAGTAGACGCGGCACTCGCGCACACGGCGGGCGATCAGCTGCGAGTACTGGCCGCCGAGGTCGACGACGAGTACGGGCCGGTCCTCCGGTCTCTCCTCGGGCGCCGGAAGGGGAACGACTTCGCCCACGGCTCCTAACCGCCCGGGTTGTAGTTGGGCGCCTTCTCGGTGATGGCGACCCCGTGTGGGTGGCTCTCGCGCATCCCTGCGGCGGTGACGCGAACGAACTTGGCCTGCTTGAGCTCGTCGATCGTCGCGGCGCCGCAGTAGCCCATCGCCTGCCGGAGACCTCCGACGAGCTGGTGGACGACGTCCGCGAGCGGCCCCTTGTACGGGACGCGCCCTTCGATTCCCTCGGGAACGAGCTTGCGGACGTCATCGACGTCGCCCTGGAAATAGCGATCGCTGCCGTAGCGGGCCTTCATCGCGCCGAGGGATCCCATGCCGCGGTATTCCTTGAACCGCCCGCCCTCGTGGTCGACGATGTCGCCGGGGCTCTCGTCCACGCCGGCGAGCAGCCCGCCCAGCATGACGGAGTCGGCCCCAGCCACGATCGCCTTGGCGATGTCGCCGGACGAGCGGATGCCCCCGTCGGCGATGAGAGGCACGTCGTGCTCGGCGGCCACCCGAGCGCAGTCGTAGATCGCCGTGACCTGGGGCATCCCGATCCCCGCGACGACACGCGTCGTACAGATCGCGCCGGGGCCCATGCCGACCTTGATCGCGTCCGCGCCTGCGTCGACGAGAGCCTGCGCTCCCTCCGGCGTGGCGACGTTCCCGGCGATCACCTGGACGTCGTAACGTGATTTCAGCTCGCGCACCGACTCGAGAACGCCCTGTGAATGGCCGTGTGAGGTGTCGACGACGAGCGCGTCGACGTCGGCAGCGACGAGAGCAACGGCCCGCTCCAGGCCCTCCGGCCCCGTGCCGACCGCTGCGGCGACCTGCGACGGACCCTCGGTGCGCTTCACCTCGGCCACCTCGGCGGCCTGCTCCTCGACCGGCAGGTTGCGGTGGATGACGCCGATGCCGCCTTCGCGTGCGAGCGCGATCGCCATGCGCGCCTCTGTGACCGTATCCATGGCGGCTGCGACGAGCGGGATCTCGAGGGAGATCGTGCGCGTCAGCCTCGTCCTCGTGAGCGCCTGCGCCGGCAGAACGGACGACTCTGCCGGGACGATGAGCACGTCGTCGAAGGTGAACCCTTCCTTGGCGAACTTGCGCTCGAGCGAGAGGAGCCGCTCCAGCTCCTCCTGACGAAGCTCGACGCTCACCCCGGCGATCGTACCAACCGCGCCCGACGCGTTCTACGACGCGACGGGCTCGAGGCGCTCGAGCGTCACGAGCGAGGTCAGGCGGCCTGCCTCCCGCGGATCGAAGCGGCCCGGGCCTGCCTCCAGAACCGATGCCGCCCCGGCGCCGACCCCGGCGCGAACGGACTCTTCGAACGTCCGGCCGGCGAGCCGGGCGGCGACGAAGCCCGCCAGCAACGTGTCTCCCGCCCCGACTGTCGACACTGCTTCGACGATCGGCGCATCGGCGCGCAGCCGCATCTCGTCGCGGTCCTCCCTCAGAAGCGCGTAGCAGCCCGTCTCGAGCGTGATGAGGACGTTGCGCGCGCCGAGCTCAGCGATCTCGTCGAGGCCCCCGGCAAGGTCCTCGCTGTCTGAGAACTCGTGCCCCACGAGCCCCTCGGCCTCACGCATGTTCGGCGACACGAGATGCGGCTCCGCCTCGATGCCAAGGCGCAGCGCCTCGCCCTCGGCGTCCAGGATCGTGGCGACGCCGCGGCGGTTCGCTTCTCGGATGAGCTCCCCGTAGAAGCCTGGCTCGACGCCTCGGGGCAGCGAGCCGGCCAGGACGAGGAACTCGGCGCCCTGGCAGAGGTAGGCGAGCTTGTCCCGGAGGATCTCGACTTCGTCCTCCTGGACGTCCGGTCCCCACTCGTTGATCTCCGTGTACGCGTTCGAGGTCGGGTCGAGCACGGCCGTCGACGTGCGCGATTCCTCTCGGATGCGCACGAAGTCGTTGAGGATGCCTTCCGCGGTCAGCTCCTCCACGATGAGCGTGCCCGTGCGGCCACCGGCGAGCCCCGTGGCAACCACGGGCGCGCCGAGCCGTTTGAGCGCGCGCGCGATGTTGATCCCCTTGCCGCCCGCGCTCGTGAAGCCGACGCTGGCTCGGTGCCGCTGACCGATCTGGAAGCTCGGGACCGAGAGGGTCCGGTCGACGGCAGCGTTGAGCGTGACAGTGACGATCATCCGATGAATGCGAAGGCGGTCTCGAGCATCCCCGCGAGCTCGTCGAGCGCCCGTCCAGCGTACCACCCGACCCTGCGGGGCAGGCTGGGCTCCGAGACGTCCTGCCCGGCGACGAGGGGGCGCCGGACGACCAGGCGCCGGCCCGCATAGACCCTGATCTCGCCCACCCGGTCGCCCACGGTCAGCGGCGGGTCGAGGACGGCCGGGACGATCACGCGCTGGACGAGGGGGCGTCCGAGCTGGACGACGGCCCGCGCGTCGGCGCTCGCGACGAGGGGGACCCGCTCGTCGCCGAAGGGGACCGCGGCGGTCGCATACCGCTGCGCGGCTGTGATGAGGCGGACGGGGGCGAACTGGTCGAAGCCCCACAGGAGGAGCTCGGCCAGGTCGGCGTTCCGCTGGGCGCGGTTCGGGCTACCCAGCAGAACGGCGTAGATCGTGACGCCGTTGCGCCGCGCGGCCGCTACCTGGCTCCAGCCGGCTCGGTCCGTGTGTCCAGTCTTCACGCCGAAGAGGCCGCGGAAGCGTCCCAGGAGATCGTTCCAGGTGTCCACCACCCGGCCGCCGGCGATCTCGAGCTCCCGTTGCCGCACGAGCCGCCGGACCAGCGGCCGCTTCATCGCGGCCCGCGCGAGCACGAAGACATCGCGGGCGGACGAGTAGTGGCCCCGGACGTCGAGCCCGTCCGGACGAACGAAGTGCGTGTTCTCCAGGCCTAAAGTCTCGGCGCGCTCGTTCATGTAGCCGACGAATCTCTCCACCTGGCCGCGGCCGACGTGCGCGGCGAGCGCATAAGCCGCGTCGTTGGCGCTCTCGATGAGCACGGCGGCGAGCAGGTCGCGTACCGAGAGCCGCTCGCCCGGAATGAGGCCGACAGTGGAGCCGCCGATCCCCGGAGCCGGGCCGCGAACCGTTGCGAGGGCAGACGGACGGGTGCGCTCGAGGGTCACGAGAGCCGTCATGAGCTTCGTGATGCTCGCGACCGGGAGGCGCCGGTCGGCGTCGCGGGCAAAGAGGATGTCACCGGTGTCCCCGTTCGCGACGAGGACCGCGCGAGCGAGGAAGGGAGGCGGCGCCGACGCAGGCGCAGCCGCCGGAGCCAGGAGCGCAGCGAGGAGCGCGACCAGGAGGGCGAGGCGCAGGCGCACGCGGGCGCAGGGTATACAGTCGATGGCGATGGGATTCGTCGAGAGCAGCCGCAGCCCCGAGCGCATCCGCGGCGTCGAGCGCTCCTTCCAGGTGCAGGTCGGCTCGCTCGGCGGCTTCGACCTCAGACCGACACGCTTCTTCATCTGGGCCGGTTCTACGCGGGAAGGGCGCGAGCAGGTCCTGCCTCTGGGCGCCGCACCTCGCAACCTGCAGATTCCGCGCCGGCCGCGCGAGCTCAAGGCGGGCGCGGTCACGGTCCGCTCGCTGGGAAGCCCCGTGATGACGATCGCGCTCGCGGGCGTGCACGCTGCGCGAAAAGCGCGCCGCGCCCTTTAGCTAGTTAGGCGACGCGCACGCGCTGGCGCGGACTGAGCGCGAGCGGATCGATCCCGGGATTCAAGTCGAGGAGGTCCGCGACGGTCGTGTCGAAACGCGCCGCGATCGACTCGAGCGTGTCGCCGACTCGCACGCGGTAGAAGCGCCGTCGTTGGGAGCCCGTTGTCGTCTCGCCCGTCTCGGTCCCGGTCTGGGTCGTGATGGGCGCCGTCGTTGTGGGCGAGTTCCCCGACTCCCCGGACGAGAGACCCCGCTGCACGAGCACGATCAGGACGGTCGCGGCTGCGAAGAAGGCGACCGGGGCGGCGAGCCGCACGGCCCAGACGCGGGCCTTCTCGCTGTCTACCACCCGGACACCGCCCACACCTCGCTGCGAAGCCGGGCCGCTTCCGCGCCCGCCGCCTTGCGCCAGTCGGCGCCGTCGACGCGAAACGCGTAGATCACAGCTCGGGATACGGGTACGAGGGCGCTCGCCGGTCCGCTCGTGAACGCGCGGGCCACGTCTGCGGGCGTGGCACCCTGCGCGCCGATGCCCGGGAGCAGCAGGATCGCCTGCGGCATCAGGCGCCGTGCCTCGCCGACCGCCCGTGGATACGTCGCGCCGACGACCGCGCCCACGCTCGAGAGCCCGCACTCGCCGACGAGATCCGAGCCCCATCCCTGGACGAGCTCGGCGACGTGGTGCCAGAGCGGGCGGCCGTCCGAGAGCGCGAGGTCCTGGATGTCAGCCCCGCCTGCGTTGGAGGTCTTCACCAGGCAGAACAGACCGGCACCGGAGCGCCGGCAGGCCGCCAGGAGCGGCTCGACCGAGTCGCTGCCGAGATACGGGTTGATCGTGAGCGCGTCGACGCGGGGCGGCCCGTCCTCGCTCGCCTCGACGTAGGCGTCCGCATACGCTCGCGCGGTCGAGCCGATGTCGCCGCGCTTGCCGTCGGCGACGACGAGCAACCCGACCGTCCGGGCGTACTCGCACACGTTCTCGAACGCACGAATACCGTCGGCGCCCAGGGCCTCAAAGAATGCGAGCTGCACCTTCGCTCCGACGACATACGGCGCGACGGCGTCGAGGACGCCACGGCAGAAGCGAGCGCACGCATCGGCTGCCTCCGCCCGTCCGGCGTAGGCCTCACCCCGCAGCTCGACCGGCAATAGCTCCGGGCGAGGGTCGAGCCCGACGAGCAGCTGGCTGCGCTTCCGTTCGACCTCGCCTGCGAGGCGGTCCGCAAACGGGGATGCCGCCGTCCGGGTGCCCGCCTCGACGTCCTGAGCCATAGCAGGATATTAGGGACGGCGTCCACGGCCTAAGGTTGGGGGCCGTACTCGGGCGGGGGCGGTGAGGGCGAGCCGGGAGCGTCGATTCCGGGTGGGTCCGCCGGTGCGTCGGGAGTCTCGAGAGAGTCGTCCTCGCGGTCGGGCTCGGGCGCGGGCGGCCCTCCAGGGATCCCCGGATCTTGCGGAAGGTCCTCAGCCGGAGTGGTTGGCTCGTCGGGCATCGCGGCTCGCGTACCCGCCGACGACCCTCGCCAACCGCTCCGGCGTGGCGTCGGTGAGATCGACGACCGCGAGCTCAGGCGGCGGCCGCCGTAGAAACGTCCCGACGAGCAGGAGCTCGTCCGCGTCGTCGGGAGCGATCGACGGCTCCGTTCGTCCCGCCTCTGCCAGTCCGGACTCGAGCTCCACGAGGCCCCCGCCACCGGCAGGGACGGTGCGGCTCGCGGCGACGCGCCCGCCACAGACGAAGAACACGTCTACGAATCCGTGCTCGAGCGCAGGGGCGAGCAAGCAGAGCCGGGCGGCCCGCAGCCGTTCGAGCTCGGCGAGATCCCGGAGGACCTGCTCGAGAGCCGCGATCCGGTCGCGCAGGCGGGCCGCGTCCTCGTACCGGCGGCACTCGGCATGGTCGCGCAGCTTCCGCCACAGGTCGGGGAGCGGCCCGGCGGACAGCGCCCGCGCCGCGAGCTCCGCGCGCCGCCGGCTCCTGATCGGCCCCAGCGCCGTCGGCTTCGTGGAGACGACGACCGATCCATTTCGCCGGGCGAGGTAGAGGTAGCGGTCGGGGCGCAGCGAGCGCGCATTCGCGGGCGGGCGGAGCTCGCGGAGGAGGCGTAGCTCCTCGAGCGCGGCCGAGAGCTCGGAGCCGTGTTCCCGCCATTCGATTCGTTCGAGCGCGGAGAGCGCCGCCTCGACCGCCGGGCGCTGGCGCTCGGACCGGAAATACGAGCGCAGCCGCGCGCGCAGGTCACGGGCGCGCCCCACGTAGAGAACCTGGTCGCCGGCGCCGCGGAAGAGGTAGACGCCTGGACAGGTCGGCGCGCCGAAGACGAGCGAGCGCTTGCCGTAGACCCGCCGCGCCCGCGGAGCGGCGAGCTCGCAGAGGTCGCCCACGGTCCAAGCGCCCCGCTCCTGGGCGAGGCCGACGAGGCGGACGAGCACCTCGGCGGTTGCCTGGGCATCCGGCAGCGCGCGGTGACACGGCTGCACCGACGTTCCGAAGAAATGGGCCAGCGAGGCGAGACCGACACGCGGAGCTCGGCCGGCGAGGAGGCGGCGGGCGAGGGCGGCCGTATCGACGACGGGGCCGCCCAGCCTCTTCCCCGTCAGCCGCTCGACCTCGCGGTCGAGGAACGCGAGGTCGAAGCGCGCGTTGTGCGCGACGAAGACGCGCTCCCGCGAGAACGTGAGGAGCCGACGGACGGCGACCTCCGGCTTCGGCGCTCCGCGTAGGTCACGGTCCTCGAGCCCCGTCAGCGAGGCGATCGCGGCCGGGAGCGGCCGCCCCGGCGAGACGAGCGTCTCGAATGTCCCGCCGATCTCGAGCCCGTCCACCCGCACGGCGCCGATCTCGCAAAGCGCAGCTCGCCCCGGCGTCAGCCCCGTCGTCTCGACGTCGACGACGACGAAGAGGGCCGCGTCGAGCGGGAGCTCCTCGAGCTCCCCACGCGCGAGGCCAACCGCCGAGCCGCGCCAGGCGAGCCGCGCATCGCCGCTGACGACGTCGTCCAGGAGGGTCCGGGCGAGACCGGTGGGGAGCTGCCGTAGCGAGTAGAGGGACCTTGCGGCGTCCTCGACGGGCACGGGCCCGCGCCGCTCCTCGACGAGCTCCACCAGCCGGTCGGCCGCGTCGAAGACGAGCTGCATGGCCCGATGGTAGGCGAACGTACGTTCGTGTCAAGCGTAAGCCCGCGCCCAACGTGACGAGGCCGCCCTGCGTGCGGGGCAGCCTCGTCCAGACCCGATTCGAAGGAGGGGCGGGCCTCGGCCCAACCCTTACTGCTGCTTGAGCGCCGCCTTGAGCTGGCTACCCGCCGAGAACTTCGGAACCCTGGCCGCCGGGATCGTGACCCGCTGGCCGGTCCTTGGATTCACGCCCTGGCGTTCCTTGCGCTGCTGGGGCGAGAACTTGCCGAAGCCGGTGAACGTCACGGCCTCGTCGCGCCTCAGAGCCTCGGTCACGGAGTCGAGGAAGGCGTCTACAGCCTTCGTCGCGTCACGCTTCGAGAGTCCGCTCTTCGACGCAACCCTGTCGATGAAATCGGCCTTCGTCAATGGCCTCTCTCCTTCCTTCGCTGCGGGCTTGGAGTTCGCGGCAGCCTAACAGGAAGGCAAGAGAACACGCAACCATGCGGGTTTGCGGGTATTTTCTAGGCTTTCGCGACCTCGGTGGCACGGAAAAGAGCCATAAGTTGCACTCCGTGACCGGCGAGCGAGGCGGCCCCACCTTCCTCCCGATCGACAACGCAGACGGCGATCCGGCACTCGAGGCCGCCCTCGCGCAGGGCCTCCACGGCGGCCACGGCCGCGCCCCCGCTGGTGACGACATCCTCGATGAGGCAGACCTCCTCCCCCTCCCGGTAGACGCCTTCGAGCCGCCGGTCGGTGCCGTACCCCTTCGCCTCCTTGCGGACGATGAGGAAGGGGAGGCCGGACGCGAGGGAGGTCGCGGCCGCCAGCGCGACGGCCCCGAGCTCGGGACCGGCCAGGCGGGTCGCCTTCGGCGCCTCCCGGGATACCCGGGCGGCGATTCGCTCTGCGAGGGCGCCGAGGAGCTCGGGCTCCGTCTCGAAGCGGTACTTGTCGAGGTAGTAGCTCGAGCGGCGACCGGAACGAAGGACGAAGTCTCCCTCGAGGTAGGCCCGCTCGCGGATTCGCCGCGCGAGCTCGGCGTCGGTCATCCGCGAGCCGCGGCGAGGACTCGACGGGCGAGCGGCAGCAGCCGGTCGCCGGCGGGAGACCCCGGCGCGAAGGAGACCATGGAGCCGTCGGAGGCGTAGACGTCGACGTGCTCGGCAGGGCGCCGGCGGCGGCGCCAAAACGCGATCCCGGCCGCTGCACCGGCGGTGAGGACAGCCGCGACCGCCTTACGAGCCACTCTTTTCCTCCTTCTTCTTGCGCGGGCGCCGGGCCGGCTTCGCCGCCTCCTGTTCCTGCTCGAGGAGCCGCAGGCAGGTCTTCAGGTCGTAGAAGACGAGGCCGACCGTCGGCTTCGGCGTCGTGACCGCCGCGGCGACGTTGCGCTTGTCGCGGACGACGAAGACGGAGCCCTGTCCCGTCGCGGCCTCGAGTTGGACGAGCGGCTCAACCTCCCCGCGCGCCTCTTCCGCGGCAGCGAGAAGCTCGAGAGCGAGCCCCGCTACTTCCTTGCCCTTCCCGTCGTCACCGAACGTCGAGGCCAGCACGGCGCCTTTGCGCGTCGCGATGACGGCCGACTCGATCTGCGACGAGATCTCGGTCAGGTCGGCGAGCGCCTGCGCGGCATCCATGGCGCGAGAACGTACCACAGGAAAACTGCGCCCTAGACTAAGCCGCCCTGCATCCCGTCGTGAACAAATTCCTGGCCGACCGCGGCACCCACCTCGCCGCGATGATCGCGTACTTCGCGCTCCTCTCCTTCGTGCCGCTCCTCTTCCTCGCTCTCTCGCTCATGGCGCTCGCCGGCCAGCAAAGCGAGTCGAGCTACCTGATCGAAGAGCTGCGCCGCTCCTTTCCGGCCGCCTCGGTCAACCGTCTGCTCGAGGTCGTGCGCGAGATCCAGGACAGCGCGACGGCTCTGGGACTCATCGGCGGTATCGGGCTGCTCTGGGCTGCGCTTGGCTTCTTCAGCGTGCTCGAGTCCGCGTTCAACATTGTCTACGGGCTGCCGAACCGCTCCTTCGTCCGGCAGAAGGCACTCGTGCTCGTGCTCGTCGCGGCCTCGCTCGTCGTCCTCTTCATCGCGCTCGTCGTCGGCTCGCTCGGCGTCGACCTCGTGCGAAACGCAGGCTTCGCGGGCCCCGTCCTCTCCTACGTCTACGCGATCGCGGTCTCCAGCGGGCTCATCCTCGGCTTCACCTGGAGCATGTACAACCTGCTAACGAACGCCGCGCTGACCTGGCGCGAGACGCTCCCGGGAGCGATCTTCTCCACCGTCATGCTCCAGGCGAGCTTCCAGCTCCTCCCCCTCTTCCTCCGCCTGCTCGGCACCGAGCTCGTGAGCCTGCAGGCCTTCGGAGGCCTCGTCCTGCTCCTCTTCTGGCTCTACCTGATGGCGAACATCATCGTGCTCGGAGCGGAGATCAACTGGTGGCTCACGCGCGGGCGCGGGCGCGGGCCACGGCTCGAGGGCGCCAGGCTCCCTTAGCTAGCTAGACCTGCTCGGTGGCGCGCACGCGCTCCTCGAGCGCGCGTATGACCTTCTCCTCGAGCTCCGGCTGCTGCTGGAGCAGGCTCCGGAAGTTCTGCCTGGTCAGGACGAAGAAGCGAAGCGGGGTCTTCGCGGTGACCGTCGCCGTGCGCGGCCGGTCCTCGATGAGCGCGATCTCGCCGAAGAAATCGCCGGGGCCGAGCGTACGGATCTCTTGGCCGTCCTTCGTCACCGAGACCTCGCCCTCGACGATGACGAAGAACTCGCTTCCCGGCTCGCCTTCGCGCGCGAGCGCCTTGCCCGCCTCGACCTCGAGGTCCTCCGTTCTCTTGGCCAACTCCCCGAGCTCCTTGCGCGAGAGGCCCGCAAAGAAGGGGCAGAGACCGAGCGCATCCGCTTTCGTGTCGTGAGAGAAGAGCTGCACGCGGCGAATCTACATCGCTTGCCGCAGTTCGCCAACCGCCTGCGAGAGCGCGCGGGCGGCCCGGGCGCGATGACTGTGCTCTCGCTTCCACTCGTTTCCGAGCTCTGCGACGGTCTGCGTCTCGCCTTCCGGGACGAAGACGGGGTCGTAGCCGAAGCCCTCCTCGCCGCGCGACTCCTCGGCGATCCAGCCCTCGAGCGTCCCGGTGCCGCGATACTCCTCGAGCTCCGGGAGGAAAACGAGCTCGCTGACGTACCGCGCGCGGCGACCCTCGTCTTCGATCGCGGCCAGCTCAGCGAGCAGGCGCCGCACGTTTTCCTCGTTCGTCGCGTGCTCGCCCGCGTACCTAGCCGAGCGGATGCCGGGACGCCCGCCCAGGCCCTCGACCTCGAGCCCGGAGTCCTCGCCGAGGATCCAGAGCCCAGGCCCTCCGACCGAGCGGCCGAAGCGCGCCTTCGCCAGCGCGTTCTCGTAGAACGTCTCCCCCTCCTCCGCCGGCTCCTCTTCGGCCTCCAGCAGCTCGATCTCCCAGTCCGGGAGGAGCGCGCGGAGTTCCCGCAACTTGTGCTCGTTCCTGGAGACGAGGACGACGATGCCTACTCGTCCCACCTCACGCCGAGCACCTCGTCAAGACCCGCGAGCTGCTCGACGAGCTCGCGTCCGCTCGCCCCGGCCTGCAGCTCAACCTCGACACGCAGCTCCCGGCCTTCCTCCTCTTCCTCGAGGTGAATGCGCCGCACGCGGGCGCGTCCGCCCTCGAGCACGGCCAGCACCGGCGCGAGCGGCTGGTCGGGCCGAAGGTCGACCTCGAGCGTTCCCCCGGGCCGCCTGCGGGCGACGATCCATCCTTCCGCCCACCGCAAGGGCCCGAGGCCGACGAGCACAACCCCCGTGCCGATGAGGGCGGCACCCCAGAAACCGGCGCCGACGGCCATCCCGATCGCCGCTGCGACCCAGAGCCCGGCAGCGGTCGTCAGGCCGCGCACCGACAGGCCCTGGCGGATGATCGCGCCGGCTCCGAGAAAGCCGATGCCGGTGACGATCTGGGCCGCAATTCGGGTCGGGTCGAAGACGGTCCCCTGGGTACGGTCGAAGACGAAGTCGCCCCAGGCGTAGGCAGACACGATCGTGAAGAGCGCCGACCCGACGCCGACGAGCATGTGCGTCCTCAGGCCGGCGGCGCGCTCGCGCAGCTCGCGCTCGAGCCCGACCGCGCCCGTGAGCGCCGCGGCCGCCGCCAGGCGCAGGGCGACGTCGCCCAGCCCGATGTCGGGAATCGGATCTATGCGACTGCCTCCCGCTGGATCTCGGCCAGCCGCCCGATCCCGGCTGCCGCCAGGTCGACGAGGCCGTCCAGGTCCTCCCGGCTGAACGTCTTGCGCTCGGCGGTCGCCTGCACCTCGACAACCGCGCCGCTGCCGGTCATGACGACGTTCATGTCCACCTCGGCGCTCGAGTCCTCCTCGTAGTCGAGGTCGAGCAGCCGCTCGCCCTCGACGATGCCGACCGAGACCGCCGCGACCTGGTCGTCGGGCGGCGGGAAGCCTCGCCGCTGCGACGCGCGGGCCAGCGCAATCCAGGCGCCCGTGATGGCCGCGGTGCGAGTGCCGCCGTCGGCCTGGATGACATCGCAGTCGAGCCAGACCGTCCGCTCGCCGAGCGTCTCCATGTCGTAGGCGGCTCGGAGCGAACGGCCGACGAGCCGCTGGATCTCCACGGTGCGACCCCCCTGGCGTCCCTGGCGCGCTTCCCGCGCGACCCGCTCGCCGGTCGAGGCGGGCAGCATCCCGTACTCGGCCGTCAGCCAGCCGCGTCCCGAGCCTTCGAGCCAACGGGGCACGCCGTCCTCGACCGTCGCGGTGCAGAGCACGCGTGTGCGACCGAACGAGAGGAGGACCGAGCCGTGCGCCTGCTCGACGAAGTCGACCGCGGCGTCGACAGGACGAAGCTCGTCGGCTCGGCGCCCGTCCCTCAAGCGGCCGCCTCCCGCTCGAGCTCTCGGAGCTCGACCCGCTTCACATCGCCGACCGGGAGCTGGAGGAAGCGCTCGCCCACGGCGCGAAACTCCCCCGGCGAGCCGGTGGTCAGGAACCGCAGCCGCCCGTCGCGGGCAGCGTCGTTCTCGATGCCCTTGCGGACTAGCGTCACCGCCACCTCGAGAGCCGTTTCCTCGGCGGAGAAGATGAGCGCGACACCCCGTCCGAAGACTCGTTCGAAGATCGGCCGGATGAGCGGGTAGTGCGTGCAGCCGAGGATGACGGTGTCGACTCCCGCGTCCTTGAGCGGCTGCACGTATTCGCGGACGACCGCATCGATCTCATCCATGCTCGCGTTCGACTCGATCAGCGGGACGAGGCGCGGGCAGGCCGTCGCGGTGACGTGGGCGCCGGCGTCGAGCGCGCGCACCGCCTGCTCGTAACGGCGGCTTGCGACAGTTGCCTCGGTCGCCAGCAGGCCGATGCGCCGGTTCCGGGTCTCCTGCACCGCGGCGTGCGCCTCAGGCGCGAGCACGCCGACGATCGGGACGGCGATCCGCTCCTGCAGCTCGGGCAGCGCCGCGGCGGTGGCGGAATTGCACGCGACGACGATGAGCTTGACGCCCGAGCGCTCCAGGTAGGCAGCGATCTCCCACGCGAAACGGCGGATTTGCTCGGCGCCGCGGGGCCCGTAGGGGCAGCGGGCGCCGTCGCCGAGGTAGAGAAAGTCCTCG
>JBBDMP010000114.1:0-22656 GCA_040878265.1 Gaiellales bacterium
GCGCTCCTCGACGATCATCCTTCCGGTTCCAATCGAGCTCTTCCGCCCGCTCATGGGCAAGGACGGCGGCTGAGCGGCGAGCTTCGCCGCGACCCGCTCTCGGGCCGGTTCGTCATCATCGCCCCCGAGCGGGCCCGGCGGCCGGGAGCCAAGCGTCCCGCCCTCGAGCCGCCGACCGAGGAGGAGCTCGGCGCCTGTCCCTTCTGCGCCGGCCGCGAGGAGCAAACGCCCCCCGAGACGTTCGCGCTCGCGGACCAGCCGCGTGAGGCGAACACGCCTGGGTGGCAGGTTCGAGTCGTCCCCAACCTCTTCCCCGCCTTCGAGCGTCAGGAGGTCGTCGTGCACGTGCCGCGGCACGCGCGCAGCCTCGCCGAGCTGGGCGAAGAGGAGCTCGGCCGTGTTGCACTCGCCTGGCGCGAGCGGGCGGAGGCCGCACGCTCGGAAGGCTTCACGTATGTGCACGCATTCGTGAACGAGGGCCGCGAGGCCGGCGCCAGCCTTCCCCATTCGCACTCACAGCTCGTCTGGCTGCGCGAGCCGCCACCTGCCGTCGCCGCAGAGGCGGGCGGCGAGTGCGGCCTCTGTGAGGTTCTCAGGGATGCAGAGACGTATCAAGTCGCCTCGCGCGGCGGCCTCGTCCTTCTGGCAGCGCCGGCCGGCCGGCTGCCCTACGAGCTCCTCCTCGCACCCGCGGAGCACGCGGGTGAGGGGGCCTTCGAGTCGGAGCTCCTACCCGGGGCGCTGGGGCTTCTCGCCGAGGCGATCCGCCGCCTGCACGCAGCGGAAGGCGCCGTGCCTGTCAATGCCTGGGTGCACGACGGCGCTCATTGGCACATCGAGATCGTGCCGCGACTCAGCGTCCTCGCCAGCATCGAGCTCGGGGCCGGGATCTACGTGAACACGGTGCCGCCCGAGCAGGCGGCTGCGACCCTACGAGAGGTGGCCGGCTAAAGCGCCCATGGGCCGGCGCTCTTCCTTGTACTTGCGCGCGGCCTCGATCGCAGTCGAGAGGTTCAGGCCCTTGTCCTTGCCTTGTTTGATCAGCATCACCGTCTCGACGGCGTCCATGTCGTAGATGCGCTGCTTCTTGCCCTTGGTGGGGATCTGGGCCTTGTTCGTCCAGTAGTCGAGCTGCATCTTCGAGATCCCGGCCACCTGGCAGACCTGACCGAGGTAGAGCTCGATCTTGTCGAGGTGGTCGACGATGTCTACAGGTTCCAGCAGGTCAACGTGGCGCGGCACGGGCATAAGGGCATCCTTTTCAATTAGGTCGCGGCGGTTCCCGGAAATTACCACTCTGCGCCAGATTTGTGAAGAGCGAAAACTGCGAAAACTGCGAGTTCGGCCGGGCGGACCTGGAACTACGCGGAGGCGGGCTCTTCGGCCGTCGCGACGGCCTCTACGGCCTCTACGGCCTCCGCTGGCTCCCCTGGCTCTTCGTCCGGCTCGGACCCGTTCGCCTGCTCGATCACCGGAGCGAGCGTCGAGACGCGCTCCCGCCCGCGGGGACGCATGACGATGACGCCCTGGGTCGCCCGGCCGACTCGGCGGATGCCGTCGACCGGCATGCGGATGACCGTGCCGCCGGTCGAGATGAGCATGACCTGATACCCGTCGCGGACGATGAGCGCGCCTGCGAGCTGCCCCTTCGCCTGCGTCAGCTGAACGGTCTTCACACCCAGCCCGCCCCGGCCCTTGACCGGGTAGTCGGCGATCAGCGTTCGCTTCCCGTAACCCTGGTCGGTGACGACGAGCAGGTCCGAGTCGTCCTTCGCCAGGCTCACCGCGATCACCTCGTCGCCCTTGCGGAGCTTCATGCCGATCACGCCGGAGGTCGCACGGCCCATCGGGCGCGCCTCCCGCTCGTGGAAGCGGATCGCCTGGCCCCTCCGCGAGACCATGAGGATGTCGTCGTCGCCGGAGGAGTGGACGACGGCCACCAGCTCGTCCTTGTCGCGCAGGCGGATGGCGATGATCCCGTCGGCCTTGAGCGGCGTGTTGTACTCGGCAAAACGCGTCTTCTTGACGATGCCCTTCTTCGTCGCCAGCACGAGGTACTCGGCCTCCTCGAAGTCGCGCGTGGCGATGAGCGTCCGCACCGACTCACCCTGCCCGAGCGGGAGGAGGTTGATCAACGCTCGGCCCTTCGACTGCCGGCTCCCGAGCGGAAGCTCGTGCACCTTCAGGCGGTAGACCTTGCCGACGGACGTAAAGAAGAGCAGGAAGTCGTGCGTCGAGGCGACGACGAGGTGCTGGATGTAGTCGTCCTCCTTCATCTCCATCCCCATCACGCCGATGCCGCCGCGCCGCTGCTCCCGGTAGGTGTCGACAGGCAGCCGCTTCACGTAGCCGGAGCGGGTGATGGCGACGACCATGTCTTCCTCGGCGATGAGGTCCTCGAGCTCGAGCTCCTCCTCGGCGGCGACGATCTCAGTTCGCCGGTCGTCAGCCCGCCCGTAGATCTGCTTGATCTCGAGCAACTCGTCGCGGATCAGGCCGTCGATGCGCGTCTCGTCGGAGAGAATGGCGCGAAGCTCGGCGATCCGCTCCTGCAGGTCGGCGTGCTCGTCCTCGATCCGCTTGCGCTCGAGGCCGGTGAGGCGCTGGAGCCTGAGGTCGAGGATCGCCTGCGCCTGAATCTCCGAGAGCGCGAAGTGCTCCATGAGGCCGGCGCGCGCCTCGTCGGGGTCGGCCGAGCCGCGGATGAGCGTGATAACTGCGTCGAGATTCTCGAGCGCCGTGAGGTAGCCCTGGAGGACGTGCGCTCGCTCCTCGGCCTTGCGCAGCTCGAACTTCGACCGCCGGGTGACGACCTGGCGCTGGTAGTCGAGGTAGTAGCGGACGAGCTCGAGTAGCGAGAGCGTGCGCGGTACGCCCTCGACGAGCGCGACGGCGTTGTAGCCGAACGTCGACTGGAGCTGGGTGTGCTTGTAGAGCTTGTTCAGGACGACCTGCGGTATGGCCTCGCGCTTGAGGTGGATCTCGATCCGCATGCCGGTCCGGTCGGAGAGGTCGCGGAGGTCGGCGATCTCGGACAGCACCTTGTCGTTCGCGAGGTCGGCGATCTTCTTGATCACCCCGGCGTCACCGCCCTTCTTGACCCCGTACGGAAGCTCCGAGACGACGATCGCGGTGCGGCCCCCCCGCAGCTCCTCGACGTGCACGCGGGCGCGCATGATGACCCGCCCGCGGCCCGAGCGGTACGCGTCGCGGATACCGCTGCGCCCGACGATGATTCCCGCGGTCGGGAAGTCGGGGCCCTTGACGTGCTTCGCGAGCCGCTCGACGTCGATCTCCGGGTCGTCGATCATGGCGACGACCCCGTCGATCACCTCGGTGAGGTTGTGGGGCGGGATGTTCGTCGCCATTCCGACCGCGATCCCCGCCGACCCGTTCACGAGCAGGTTCGGGAACCGGGACGGGAGGACGGACGGCTCGCGCCTGGACTCGTCGTAGTTGGGGACGAAGTCGACGGTGTCCGCGTCGATGTCGCGGAGCATCTCGGTCGCGAGGCGGGTGAGCCGGCACTCGGTGTAGCGCATCGCCGCCGCCGGGTAGTCGTCGATGTTGCCGAAGTTCCCCTGCCCGTCTACGAGCGGGTAACGCATCGAGAAGGGCTGGGCGAGGCGGACGAGCGTGTCGTAGATGGCCGTATCGCCGTGGGGGTGGTAGGAGCCCATGACGTCGCCGACGATGCGCGCGCACTTCTTGTACGGCCGGTTCGGCTGCATCCCGGCCTCGTTCATGCCGAAGAGAACGCGCCGGTGGACCGGCTTGAGCCCGTCGCGCACGTCCGGGAGGGCGCGCGAGACGATGACGCTCATCGCGTAGTCGAGGAAGCTCGAGCGCATCTCCTGCTCGAGCTCGCGCGCCTCGATGCGTCCGGGGCCGAGACCCTCGACGCTAGACATCCAGGAAGCGAACGTCCTTGGCGTTCTGCTCGATGAACTCGCGGCGCGGCTCGACCTGGTCGCCCATGAGCATGGAGAAGATCCGATCGGCGGTCGCCGCGTCTTCGACCTCGACCCGGATGAGCATCCGGTTGGCCGGGTCCATGGTCGTCTCCCAGAGCTCCTGGGGATTCATCTCGCCGAGGCCCTTGAAGCGGCTCACCTGGATGCCCTCCTTGGCGAGCTCGAGCGCGGCCCGCCGAAGCTCCTCGAAGCTCTCCGCCTTGCGGGTCTTCTTGCCCGACGTGACCGCGAACGGCGGGAGCCCGACGATGTCCGTCACCTTTGAATAGGCGCGCTTCAGGCTCTCGAACGCCGGGGCGGCGAAGAGGCCCTCCGGCACGTCGATGTGCTGGGCCGCGCTCGTCTCGCGCTCGATCACCTTCACCCGGAAGGTCTCGGCCTTCTTCGGCTCGACGCTCTCGAGCTCGTAGCCGTTGTGCGAGAGCTGCGGGAGCGCGTCGATCGCCTCGCCGGCTGCCGAGATCGGCAGCTCGACGAAGCGGTGCTTGACGACGAACCCGGCCGCGGCCGGGAACTCGGCATGGAGCTTCCCCCACCAGCCGTCGAACTCATGGAGCGCTTTCGCAAACTTGCCCCACTTCGCCTGGGTCAGCCGATAGGGCTCCGCGTCGCGCGCACTGACCTCCATGTCCTTGATGCGCTCGCGCACGAGGAGGTCCTCGAACTGGGACTCCTTCTCGACGTACGACTCCTGGTTGCCGATCCGCACGCGGTAGAGCGGCGGCACGGCGATGTAGATGTGGCCCCGTTCGACGAGCTCGGGCATCTGCCGGTAGAGGAAGGTGAGGATCAGCGTGCGGATGTGCGAGCCGTCGATGTCGGCGTCGGTCATGACGATGATCCGGTGGTAGCGAAGCTTCTCGATGTCGAACTCCTCGCCGATGCTCGTGCCGATCGCGGTGATGATCGACTGGATCTCGGCGTTCGAGAGCACCTTGTTGATCCGGTTCTTCTCGGAGTTGATCACCTTGCCGCGCAGCGGCAGGATCGCCTGGAAGTGCCGGTCGCGAGCATCGATCGCGGAGCCGCCTGCGGAGTTGCCCTCGACGAGATAGATCTCGGCCTCCGCGGGGTCACGCGTCTGGCAGTCGGCCAGCTTGCCGGGCATCGAGCCCGCATCGAGAGCGCCCTTGCGGCGGGTGAGCTCGCGGGCCTTGCGTGCGGCCTGGCGGGCGCGCCCGGCCGAGATCGCCTTGAGGATGATCTGGCGCGCGTCGGTCGGGTTTTCCTCGAGGAACTCGGCGAGCTTCTGGTTGACCGTCTGCTCGACGAGGCCGCGGATCCAGGGATTACCGAGCTTCGTCTTGGTCTGCCCCTCGAACTGCGGGTCGCGCAGCTTGATGGAGAGCACCGCCGCGAGACCCTCGCGAACGTCCTCGCCTTCGAGGTTCTCCTCCTTCTCTTTCAGGAGGCCCTTGTCGCGCGCGTACTTGTTGAGCGTGCCGGTCAGCGCTGCTTTGAAGCCGGACAGGTGCGTGCCGCCCTCGTGGGTGTTGATGTTGTTGGCGAACGAGAAGACCGACTCGACGTACGAGTTGTTCCACTGCATCGCGACCTCGACGGTGCCGTCGTCCGCCTGGCCCTCGAAGTAGACGATCCGCTTGTGGACGGAATCCTTGGCCTCGTTCACGAAGGCGACGAAGTCGCGGATCCCTCCCTCGTAGCGGAACTCGTGCCGTTCCTCGCCCTCCCGCTCGTCGATGAGGACGATGAGGAGGCCGCGGGTCAGGAACGCCGTCTCGCGCAGCCGCTGTACGAGCGTCTCCGTCGAGAGATCGAGGTCCTCGAAGACGTCCGCGTCGGGGAGGAAGCTGATCGTCGTGCCCGTGTCGTCCTTCTCGGCCTTGCCGACGACCGTCATCTCCGTCGTGGGGTCGCCGCGCGCGAACTCCTGCCGGTAGACCTGGCCGTCACGCCGCACCTCGACCACGAGCCACTCCGAAAGCGCGTTCACGACCGAGACGCCGACGCCGTGCAGGCCGCCCGAGACCTTGTAGCCCTCCCCGCCGAACTTTCCGCCGGCGTGGAGCTTGGTCAGGACGACCGTGAGAGCAGGCAGGCCCTGCTCCGGCATGACGTCCACCGGGATGCCCGAGCCCCAGTCCTGGACCGTGACCGAGTTGTCCGGGTGCAAACGCACCTCGATGCGGTCGTTCCGGCCCGCGAGAGCTTCGTCGACGGAGTTGTCGACGACCTCGTACACGATGTGATGGAGGCCTCGCGAGCCTGTCGACCCGATATACATCCCGGGCCGTTTACGGACAGGCTCGAGGCCCTCCAAAACGGTGATGTCTTTGGCGGAATAACTGGCCTTACTCATTAAAAAAGCCCTGCAAGTAGGGGAAATCCGGGCAAAAGACAGTCTATCAGATCGGGTGGTCGTCTCCGGCCGTCGCGAGCGACGCTGCGGCCGCTCTTGCGACCAGCTCGCGCAGCTTCGGATCGGCGATCCCGCGGGCCAGCTCGGCTCCTTCCGTCCGGTGCTCGGGACGCACTTCCGGCCCGGTCCGGCGCACTTCCTCGACGCTCTCCGGCCCCCGTTCCGGAAGAGGACCGACGGCAAAGCGAACGTGCGCCGGCGAGCCCTCGCCGAGTGCCGCTGCCAGGCGTTCGCACACCTGTGCCTCCAGCTGCGTGAGCTCGAAGGCCCACGTGCTCGAAGCGGCGGCGACGTGGAGCGTGCCGTCACGGGCCACACGAGCCGGCCAGGAGTTCGCGGCGATCTGGGCACCGACCGCGCCCGGCCAGGCCTCGACGATGCGGCCGAGATCCGCCTCGGGACCGAAGCGGCCGAGCTCGCGGCGGACGTCGGTGCCGATCGGCTCGAGCGTCACGCTCGCTCCGCCGCTCCCAGGCTCACTCGCACGAGCAGATCGGGAGCCGGCGCGGCGGCGGGAAGCACGTCTGCCTCCGTCGCGGTAACGAGCGCCTGGGCGCCCACCGGAATCGCGTCGAGAAGACCGGCGCGCCTGCGCTCGTCGAGCTCACTGAAAACGTCGTCGAGGAGAAGGAGGGGCGGCGATCCTCGCCGCTCGGCCAGAACCGTCGCTTCGGCAAGGACGAGTGCAAGGACCGCTCCGCGCTGCTCGCCTTGAGAGCCGTACCTGCGCAGGTCCCGGCCGCCGGCCGACATGGAGACGTCTCGCAGGTGCGGGCCCGTTCCCGTCGTCCCGCGCTCGAGGTCGCGGGTCAAGCGCTCCTCCAGCTCTTCGACGCGGAGGCCGCGTTCCTCATAGGCGAGCGTCGCCGCTTCCTGGCCGAGCATCTCCGCGCGGAGCGCGAACTCGGGGGCGAGCAGGAAGACGAGCGCGGCCCGCTCCCGGTCGAGCTCCGTACCGAGCTCCGCCAGCCGCTCCGTCCATGGGCGTACGGCGTCCGGCGTTGAGGCACCCGCTGCGGACCGGCGGAGGGCCGCATTCCGTTGCGCGAGGGTGCGGCCGTACTCCGCCGGGAGACCGGCGCGCGCCGGAAAGACGCGGCCGAGCATCCGGTCGAAGTAGGTACGCCGCACGAGCGGGCCTCCTTTGACGACAGCCAGCCGATCGGGCGAGAAGACAAGAGCCGCGAGGCGGAGCCGAAGCTCTTCGCCGCTTCGCACGGGAGCGCCGTTCAGGAGCACGCGCTTGCCATCCTCACCGCCGAGGTCCACCTGCGTTTCGAAGCCGGTGCCGTCCTCGTCTCCCGTGAGCCTGACCCGCGTTGCCCGCTCGCCGAAGCGGACCGCTTGCTGCTCGGCGCGCGTGCGGGAGGAGAAACCCTGGCTCCCGAGATGGAGCGCCTCGAGCAGGTTCGTCTTGCCGGCCCCGTTCGGACCGACGACGAGGACGAACCCCGGCTCCAACTCGAGCTGGAGCTCCGAGTACGAACGAAAGTTCCTGAGCGAGACCGTCTGGACGATCAGCCCGCGAGCCTGATCGGCATGATCAGGTAGAGAAAGTCGTCACCTTCGCCCTGGATGAGACCCGGCCGGAGCGGACTGATGAGGCGGAGGCGCACGCTCTCCTCGGGAACGGACTCGAGCCCGTCGCGCAGGAACTCGGCGTTGAAGCCGATCTCCATCGGCTCGCCCGGGTAGGAGATCGGCAGCGACTCGCGCGCCTGCCCGATGTCCTGCGTCTCGGCGGAGACCGTCAGCTCGCCCTCCGCGAAGTGCAGGCGCAAAGGCGACTTGCGCTGCGCCATGACCGACGTTCGCCGCACGACGTCGAGGAACTCCTCGCGGGGGAGCGTCACTTCGGCTTCGAACGCCTCGGGCACGAGCTGCTTGTAGTTCGGGAATTGGCCGTCGATGCGGCGGGCGGTCAGCCAGATGTCGTCGACGCCGAAAACGACTTGGTTTTCCTGGACGCCGATCGCGATCGTCTCCGCGTCGGCAGCCTGGGCGATGCGAGCCAGCTCGCCCAGCGCACGGGCGGGGACGATCGCCTCGAGCTCCTGGCCGGCGCCTTCGGCGAGAGCGGTCTCCTTCACGCTGAGCCGATAGGAGTCCGTCGCCGCCATGATGAGCTTGCCGCCTTCGAAGCGGACGAGGATTCCGGTCAGGACCGGCCTGGACTCATCCCGCGATGCCGAGCGGCTGACGCGGTTGATCGTGTCGAGGAAGGCTTCGCGGTCGATGGAGAAGGTCGCGTCCTCTTCGATCTCCGGCAGGCGCGGGAAGTCTTCGGCGCCGTACGTGTGGAGCTTGTACGACGCGGGGCCGCAAACGAGCTCGGCCATGCCTTCCTCGCCTCCGTAGGCGATCGTCACCTCCCCGGCCGGGAGCAGCCGCACAATGTCGACGAGCAGCCGCCCCGGGACGACGACGGCGCCTTCCTCCTCGACCTGCGCCTCGAGCGACAGGCGCAGAGAGATCTCCATATCCGTGGCGGAGAGAACGAGCCTGTCGCCGGCCGCGCGCACCATGATCCCCGCAAGAATCTGAACGGTCGTTCGCGGCGACACGCCGCGACCAACGATTCCAAGCTTGTCCGCCAGCTCGTCTCGATTGCAGGCGACCTTCATCCGGGTTCCGGCAACGGTGTCTATGGTGTTCATTCTCTTTTAAACCTTCTCGTCGTAGTAATAGAGAGTGTGTATGACGGGGATGACGACGGTTCTCGGCTTGGACAAAGGGGTTTCGCTGGGGACGCTTGTTGGGGAAAAGAAGCGCTTTTCTACAGGGTGAGGTAGCTTTGTTGCGCTTCCCACAGATTTCGCGAGTTTTTCACAGGCGGTTGTCAACGGGCCTGCTTGATGCGCGCCGTCAGCTCCTGGACGAGGTTGTACACGCTCCGGTCCTCCTGGATCAGCTTGCCGATCTTCGCCGTTGCGTGCATGACCGTGGTGTGGTCGCGGCCGCCGAACTTCTTCCCGATCTTCGGGAGTGAGCTGTCCGTGAGCTCGCGGCAGAGGTACATGGCAACCTGCCGGGGGTAGACGATCGACTGCGACCGGCGTTCGCCCGTGAGCTCTTGGAGTGAGATCCCGAAGCGCTCGATCACGGTCGACTGGATCTGCTCGACGGAGATTTCCGGCATCTCGCCTTGTGGAAAGACGTCCTTCAGGACCTCCTGCGCGAGGTCGCCCGTCATTGGCCGGCCGGTGAGCGACGAGAACGCGACGACCCGTGTGAGCGCGCCCTCGAGCTCGCGGATGTTGGTCGAGATCCGGCTGGCGATGAACGTGAGGACCTGCGGATCGGGGATGTGGATGGCATCCGTCTTCACCTTCTTCCGCAGGATTGCGATTCGGGTCTCGAGGTCCGGCGGCTGGATATCGGTGATGAGGCCCCACTCGAAGCGGGAGCGGAGTCGTGCCTCGAGCGTCGCGATCGCGCGAGGCGGGCGGTCGGAGGAGATGACGATCTGCCGCCCGGCCTCGTAGAGGGAGTTGAACGTGTGGAAGAACTCCTCCTGGATCCGTTCTTTGTGCTCGAAGAACTGGATGTCGTCGATGAGGAGCACGTCGTAGTGGCGGTAGCGCTGCTTGAAGCCCTCGATCCGCTTGTCGCGCAGCGAGTTGATGAAGTCGTTCATGAAGGTCTCGCTCGTCACGTAGCGAGCGGAGAGGTTGCGGGAATGCTCGACGACGTACCCGGCGATCGCCTGGAGGAGGTGCGTCTTACCCAGGCCTGTGCCGCCGTAGATGAAGAGCGGATTGTAGGCCTGGGCCGGCGCCTCGGCGACCGCGAGCGCGGCCGCGTGCGCGAAGCGGTTCGACGAGCCGATGACGAACGAGTCGAACGTGTACTTCGGGTTGAAACCCTCCGTGCCGCGCGGCGCCGGCGCGAACGCGTCGGGGGCAGCTTGGAGGTCGTCGTCTACGGAGACGCGGACCGCTCGGTCGGCGCCGAGCGAGTCGCGTACAGCGGCTTGGAGGAGCCCGAGGAAGTGGCCCTCGATCCAGCTGCGGGTAAAGTCGTTCGGAACCTTGACGACGAACGTTTCGTCGTCGAGACGTTCCGCCTCAGCTTCGGAGAACCAGGTGTGAAAGGTGCCGTCGTTGAGAGCGTCCTTCAAACGCGCGGAGACATCGGCCCACAGGCCGTCCGCGCTCAGCTCTTGCGCCGGCTTCACCCCTTGAATCGCTCCTTCGCCAGACTCCGGGAAGCGGCGACTATAGCAACGCCCGCCACCCCGCTCAATGCCTTGGGCTGGGGAAAACTCTGAGGGCGGAAACAGCTCCTGTGCAGGGCTTTTGGCCCTATCCACACGTTGTCCACAGGTGTGGAAAGGCGTGCTCAGGCGAGTCGCCATGCGGCCTCTGGGCTGTGGATTTTCTTTCGCCGCAAAGAGACTGCGCGGGGGCCCGAAACGGCTCCTCTATACTCTCTCGCGGGTCGCTCGAGGCGGCCCCTTCTTGCGGATTATTGAATGAAGCGGACCTACCAGCCGAATGTCCGCCGCCGGAAACGGCGGCACGGTTTCCGGGCTCGGATGGCGACCCGGGCGGGGCGCACCATCCTCAAGCGCCGCCGCGCCAAGGGACGCAAGCGCCTGTCCGCCTAAGCCCGACGCGCTCGAGCATGCACCGCCGGCATCGCCTCTCCCGCTCGCAGGATTTCGACGCGGTCTATCGCCACGGCCGTTCGGTGGCGACCCGCTATCTCGTCCTCTATTCGTTCCCGCGCGAAGGCGACGACGGCCCGAGGCTAGGCCTCGCGGTCTCTCGCCAGGTGGGCGGCGCCGTCCAGCGCAACCGATTGAAGCGGCGCCTGCGCGACTCTTTCGAGGAGCTCCGGGACCGGTTGCCCACGGACCACGACTACGTCCTGATCGCGCGCCCCGGCCTGGCCGAGACCGCGGAGGCGCGCGGCTTCCCCTGGCTCCGCGAGCGCGTCGGCGAGGCGTTCGAGCGCGCCGCGGGAGCGCACGCGTGAGGGCTATCGCCGCCCTGCCGGTTCACGCCTACAGACTGGTCGTCAGTCCGCTCCTCGGTTCGCGCTGCAAGTACCACCCGACGTGCTCGCGGTACGCCCTGGACGCGATCGGCGAGTGGGGCGCTCTGCGCGGCTTGCCCCTGGCCGCCTGGCGCCTCCTGCGGTGCAATCCTTGGAGTCACGGCGGGGTCGATTACGCCCCGAGGCGAGCCGGCCGATGATCATCGCCGCCATCCTCGGCCCGATCGAGGGCCCGCTCACCTCGCTCCTCGAGTGGCTGCACGGCTCTGTGGGCCTGACGTGGGCGTGGTCGATCATCGCTCTCACCCTGATGGTGCGGATCGTGATCGTGCCGCTCACGGTCAAGCAGATCCGCTCGATGCAGAAGCTCCAGCAGCACGCGCCCGAGCTCAAGGCGATCCAGCAGAAGTACAAGGGCGACAAGCAGCGGATGAACGAGGAAGTGATGAAGTTCTACCGGGAGAACAAGGTGAACCCGGCGGCGTCGTGCCTGCCGATCCTCGTTCAGATCCCGATCTTTCTGGCGCTCTTCTTCGTCCTTCGCGGCTTCGAGAAGGAGGTATTCCCGAAGTACCGCGATGCCGGCGAGACGATCGCCGACCTCGGCTGGCTGCACGTCGTCCCGAACATCACCGAGAACATCAACTCGCACTGGTCGGGCTGGCTGCTCCTCGCCATCTACGTGGTCAGCCAGGTCTCCTCGACGTTCTTCATGTCGACCTCGATGGACCCGCGGCAGCGCTACATCTTCCTTGCGCTCCCGTTCGTCTTCGTCTTCTTCATCGTCAACTTCCCCATCGGGCTCATGCTCTACTGGACGACGACGAACCTCTGGACAGTCGGCCAGGGGCTCGTGACGCGTCGGCTCGTCCCGAAGGCCCCCCCGCCGCAGAAGAGGAGCTCCCGCACGGCGCCCAAGCAGGCCGCGCCCGAACCCGTCAAGGCAGACGGCGACCAGCAGCCGAAGCCGGCCGGGGGGCCGCAGCGAGTACGGCGCCGGAAGAAGAAAGGCCCACGAGCCCGCCGATGACCGGGCTCGAGGCCGAAGGCGCCGGGGAGACCGTCGGCGAGGCGAAGTGGACGGCCCTGCGCGAGCTCGAACGGCGTTTCCCCGGTCTCGACAAATCGAGGGTCTCCTTCACGGTGCTCTCCGAAGGCGAACGCGGCCTTCTCGGCGTCGGCCAGGTCCCGGCGCAGGTGCTGGCGCGATTGGAGGAAGCACCTCGTCCCTCGGTCCCGGCGGCAGCCGAGGAGCCCGGCTCGCCCGCGGCTCAGCTGCGGGACATGCTCGAGAAGGTGAGTGCCGCCCTCGGCTGTCCGGCCGAGATCGCGATCAGCGAAGACGAGGAGACGTTGGTGGGAACCCTCTCCGGGCCCCGGCTCGGCCTCCTCATCGGCCGCCACGGCCAAACGATCGACGCGGTCCAGTACATCGCGAACGCGATCGTCTGGCGCGCTCACGAAGAGCGGAAGGCCGTGGTCGTTGACGCTGCCGGTTACCGCGAACGACGAAGGCAGACCCTGCAGCAGCTTGCCGATCGCGTCGCGGGGCAAGCTCACCGGAGCGGAGAGGCTGTCGCGCTCGAGCCGATGAGCGCTCCCGAGCGGAAGGTGGTGCATATGTACCTCCAGGACCGGGCCGGGGTCGAGACGGCGAGCGAGGGCGCCGAGCCGAACCGCTACGTCGTAATTATCCCCGCCACCCACCCCCGAACGGGGTCACCACCAGCGAGTGAATGACCCGCGGCTGGAGCGCTGGCTCGCTGCGCTCCTCGCCACTCCCGGCCTGACGGCGATCCGCGACTCGGCCGAGGCCAGGGAGACGCTCGTCGAGGGCGCGCTCACAGCACTGCCGCTCCTCGAAGAGGGACCGGTGGTCGACGTCGGCGCGGGAGGCGGGTCGCCCGGCGTGCCTCTGGCCGCAGCGCGCCCCGACCTCGAGTTCCACCTGCTCGAGGCGACGGCGAAGAAGTGCCGTTTCCTGGAGGCCGCCTCGCGCGAGTTCCCCAACGTCTCCGTCGTCTGCGCCCGCGCCGAGGAGCACGCCGCCGGCGCCGGCCGCGACTACTACGGGACGGCTCTGGGCCGCGCCCTTGCTCCGCCGCCTGTTGCCGCCGAGTGGTCTCTGCCCCTCGTTCGTCCCGGCGGGCGGGCAGTTCTCTTCGTCGGGCCGCTGGCCGACATCGATGCAGTCAGGAAGGTGGCCGATCGCCTCGCGGCCGAGCTCGACGAGGCGCCGTCCGGGTTCATCGTCCTGCGCAAGACCGGGCCCACGCCCGAGGGCTTCCCGCGTCGCCCGGGCGTCGCCAGGAAACGTCCTCTCGCCTGACTAGCATCCGCCGCGATGGGCGGTCGCATCCTCGCTGTCGCGAACCAGAAGGGCGGCGTCGGCAAGACGACCACCGCGATCAACGTCGCGGCTTGTCTCGCCGAGGCCGGAGCGCGAACGCTCGTGGTCGACCTCGATCCACAGGCGAACGCCACCTCGGGACTGGGCGAGCGGGCGAACGGGAGCTCTTCCTACGACCTGCTCGACGGCGCGCCGCTCGAGGAGCTCGTGCACGCGACCCGCTTCGCCAATCTCGACCTCGTCCCCTCCCGGCCTGAGCTGGCGGGCGCAGCGGTTGAGCTGGCGCGCGAGAGCGAGGGGGAGACCTTCCTCGCCGACTCCGTGTCGCCTGCGCGTGAGCGCTACGACTACGTCTTCGTCGACTGTCCCCCTGCGCTCGGCCCGCTGACGGTGAACGCGCTCGCGGCGGCCGACCGAGTTCTCGTCCCGGTGCAGTGCGAGTACTACGCCCTCGAGGGCCTCGCGCAGCTCCTGACGTCCGTCGAGCTCGTCCGGTCCCGGTTGAACCCGCGCCTGGCCATCACCGGAATGCTGATCACCATGGTCGACGCGCGCACGCGCCTGGCCGCCGATGTCGCTCGGGAGCTGAGGCGCCAGTTCGGTGAGCTCGTCTTCCAGGCGGTCGTGCCGCGCAGCGTGCGGCTGGCCGAAGCACCGAGCCACGGGCTCCCCATCACCGTCTACGACCGCGCCTCCGCCGGGGCCGACGCCTACTACCGGGTAGCGAACGAGCTTGTCGACCGCTCCTAATCGCCGCGGCCTTGGCCGTGGGCTCGAGGTGCTGATCGGCGGAGCCTCGACGGCTCCCGAGCTCGTCCACGTGCCGGTCGGAGCGATTCGGCCGAACTCCCGCCAGCCCCGCCGCCATGTGGACAGCGAGAAGATCACCGAGCTCGCCGAGTCGGTTCGCGTGACTGGCGTCATCCAGCCGGTGCTCATCAAGCCGCTCGGCCCGGGCGAGTACGAGCTCGTGGCCGGCGAGCGGCGCTGGCGCGCGGCTCGCCAGGCCGGGCTGGCGACGATCCCCGCGGTCGTACGGGAAGCGGACGACCGCGACTCGCTCCTCCTCGCCCTCGTGGAGAACGTCGCGCGCGAGGACCTTTCCCCCGTGGACGAAGCGCGTGCCTACTCCCTGCTTCAGGACGAGTTCGGGCTTTCCCTCGGCGAGGTGGCCGAGCGGGTAGGCCGCTCCAAGCCGGCGGTGTCGAACAGCGTGCGCCTGCTCGATCTGCCCGACGACGTCCTCGGGCTCATCGAGCGCGGGCAGCTCAGCGAGGGCCACGCGAGGGCGGTCCTCGCCGTGCCCGACAACGAGGGACGGCGGACGCTGGCACGGAAGATCCTGCGCCAGGGGCTCTCGGTCCGCGCGGCCGAGCGCGCAGCACGCTGGGCGGGAGCGCGGACGAAGCCGAGGAAGAGCGCCCGCGTCGATCCGGCGCTGGCGGCGCGAGCCCGGACCGTCCTCGAACGACTGACGGGCGCCGGCGTGCGCGTGACCGGCACGCGGATCGAGATCGACTTCGCCGACGAGACCGAGCTGGCCGAGATCGTCGAGGTGCTCGAGCGGGCGTAACTCCCCGATCGCCCCGGGCGTTAGGACAAAAGCGATGGTGACGCCCTGGGTACAGGACCTCGAGTCCATGGAAGCGATCAACCAGGACGAGTGCGTCCGGCAGATCGTCTTGCGTATGGCCGGGCTCGCCCGCGGAGGGCGCCTGGGCGGCTTCGTGATGGCCGTCCGGGAAGACGACGAGCTCGACACGGAGACGAAGGAAACGGTCCTCGAGCTCGCCCGCGACGAGACGTTTCTGCTCGCCGCGGAGGAGTACCTCCGCTCCTGCCGTCGGTATCACTAGCGTCGCTACACTCACCTTTCGCGCGGGCGATTAGCTCAGTTGGTTAGAGCGCCGCTCTGATAAGGCGGAGGTCCCTGGTTCGAATCCAGGATCGCCCATCCAAGGACGCCCGCTAGGCGAAGCGCATCGCCTCGAACTCGGCTGTCGCCTCTTCGGCCGTCGGCGGGCGCAGGAGCGTTTCTGCGACCAACTCCGCGTCCGGCTGCCCGGAGCCGAGGGCGGCCTTCGCCGCGGCCTGGACGTCGTAGTCCGTTCGTAGCAGCTCGACGTCGGGTCCGAGCAGCGCCCAGTACGCACCGGGACGGCCCTCGTACGGCCTTCCGACGCTGCCGGCGTTGATGAACCGCCGCTGCCCCGCGCGGCGGTCGAACTGGACATGCGTGTGGCCTCCGACGACGACGGGCTCGTCGGTTCCCTCGAGGACGGCCGCAAGCTCGGCCTCCGGTGTGATTCGCGTCAGGATCTCCTCGTCGTCGCGTGGTGTTGCGTGGCAGCAGCGGACCGCACCGAGGTGCTCCACGTCGATCGCGAAGGACGTCGGCCATCCCTGCACTGCCGAGACGTGCTCGGGCCCGAGTCGTTCGTGCACCCACCGACTCTCCTCGTCGTCTCCCTCGAGCACGAGCCGATCGGCATTCCCGCGCAGGATCCGAACGCGGTCACCGAGGGCGACGAGCCGATCGAACGTCTCCGTCGGAAACGTGCCCGCGACGACGTCACCGAGGACAACGACCCGTTCGGCCACAGCGAAGCGCGGGTCGGCGAGGACGGCATCGAGCGCGTGCACGTTGCCGTGGATGTCGGCAAGGGCGGCGATGGGCACTTGACGTACCAGGTTACGGCTGCAAGCACGCCAATCTTGCCGCGTTCGGCGGAGTAGGGCTCGGGATCCGGGGCTATCATCCGATCGAGGGCCCAGACGCGATGCATGAGATGGTCATCTACGGAGTGAGCTTCGACATGGTCGGGAAGCAGCCGATCGTGCTCTTGAAGACCGCCGAGGGGAACAAGTTCCTCCCCATCTGGATTGGCCACCCCGAAGCGGCCGCGATTCTTATGAAGCTCCAGGGGGCCGCGACTCCCCGCCCGATGACGCACGACCTCGTCACCGAGATGCTCGGGCAGCTCGAGGCCAAGGTTGTTCGCATCGCCGTCACCGAGCTCCGCGAGAACACCTTCTACGCCGTCGTCACGCTCGCCGTCAACGGGACCGAGATCGAGGTGGATTCGCGCCCGAGCGACGCGATCGCGCTCGCCGTGCGGTCCGACGCCCCGATCTTCGCGGCCGAGTCCGTGATCGAGGAGAGCGCGATCGAGTTCGAGCACGAGGACGTGAACGAGGAAGAGGTCGTCGAGGAGTTCAAGAAGTTCCTCGACGAAGTGAAACCGGAAGATTTCGCCGGTTAGGTCGCGACCTCGCGCTTCGTCAGGTCGAGCAGCGCGCCGTAGATCTCCCGCAGGCCCTCGGCTGAGAGCGGCCCGCCGTTTGCACGCGTGACGTACGCGAGCATCCAGTCCTCACGTGCCTGGTCGACGAATTCGATGCCGCGCGAGGACTTGTATTCCTTCAGTCGCCGGACGAGCTTCAGACGCTTGTTGATCGCCTCGACGATCGCGAGGTCGTTGTCCGAGATCTGCTCGCGCAGCTGCCGAACGAGGGGGTCCTGGTTGGCTTCGGCTTCTTTCATATCCCTATGAAAAGACCCAGATGGTGGTTCCCTGCCCCCAGCGTGTGTAGAGCCCCGGCGCGAACCAGATCGGAGTCCGCACGCAGCCATGGCTCGCCGGGAAGGGTGGAACCGACGCGTAGCCGTGGATGGCGAAGCCGCGGAGGAAGAAGAGGGAGTAGTACATGCGTTTGCCGTTGTATCCGGGCGACTTGGAGTAAACGCGCCAGTGGCCGACGGGTGTGTTCCCCGTGGCGCCGGTCGAGACGTGCACGATCCGGATGACCTTCCCCTTGCGCACCTCGAAGAGAACCTGGCGCGACTTGTCCACCTCGATGTGGTCACCGCGAGGGACACGGGCGCGCGGCACACGGCCACGCGAGAGCAAGCGCCACGTTGCCGCGGTCACTCGGCCGGTACGGCTGACCCGGTGAACCTTCTGGAAGGCGAGTACCGCTTCGTAGGTGTCGTAGCCGAAGTAGCCGTTCACGCCGCGGAGGGCGTAGTGGAGCTCGGCGAGACGCCGCTCGAGGCTACGGACGGGCGCACCGTGTGAGCCCAGGCCGAGGGTGGGGAGCTGGATGCGGTACCGGACAGCGGCCTGCACGGCCTCGAAGTTCGGCGCCGGTGCCAGCTGGACGACGGCGGTGTAGGAGTCGATCCGGTCCGTGGGGAGACGGGTTCGAAAATGCCCGGCCGCGTCGGGGGCCAGCGCCGAGGAGGTTCCGCCGATGTTCAGGGTGAGCGCTCCGGCCGGAGCCGGCAGCAGGCGCCCGGTGAGGAGGAGTCGCCCGCCGAGGGAGCGGCTTCCTCTGATCTGCACGCGCAGGACCGGCCGCACGCCGACGATCACGGGAGCGGAGTCGACGCCTGCCGAGCGAGCGACAAATGCGGCCGGTGCGCTCACGGCGAGCGAGAACGAGAAGGTGCCGTCCGCGGCTGCGGGTGCCGCTCCCACCGGCGCGAGCCCTGCCTCCGTCTGGATGAGGAGCTCCACCGCTTGGCCGGCCACGGGAGGATCCACTTGTCCGACCAGCTTGACCGTGCCCCCATAGGGGACGATCGGCCGGTCGGCGCCGAGCGTGACCCCGGCGACGGCCTGCGCAGGTGCACCGAGGACGACGGCGAAGACGACGAGGGCCCGGCGCACGTCGCCATTCTGACGAGCAAGCCCGTCGGATGGAAGGGGCGAATTACTCGAGCGTTGCGAAGAGAAGCGCGAGCGCCACGCCGTTGTAGGCGGCGTGGGCGATCACGCCCGGCCAGACGCTCTCGGCCCGGATCCGCACCCAAGCGAGGCCGAGGCCGAAGACCACGAGCGAGGGAAGGGCGACGAGCAGCCCGTGGGCGAGCCCGAACGCGAGCGCGGTCCCGATGATCGCGCCGGTCGACCCGAGGAAGCCCAGGACACGAACGCCGAGGCCGCGGAAGAAGAGCTCCTCGGCGAAGGGCGTGAGCGTGACGAGGACGATCGAGTTGAGGAGGAAGGCATTCGCACGCTCCGGCTGCCACTCGTCCGGGCTCAGCCCCTGCTCCTCGCCGGCGTGCAGGAGCGGCTCGAGCGCGGCTGCCAGGATGACCGAGACGACGACGACGCCAACGGCGATCCCGAGCCAGCGCCAGGCGTAAGGCCGCAGGCCGAGCGCCTCGGTCCGATCGCGGTAGGCCGACGCGATCCAGAACGTGATCCCGATGAGGATCCCGTACGCGATGAAGCTCCCGATCGCAAGGTCGTACTCGTAGAGCGGCTCCGTGTCGGAGCCCTCGAGCGTCTGTGACCAGAAGGCCAGGCCGACCTGAATCGCGACGACGACGAGCCAGGCGGAAAGCGCCCGAATTCTAAATTCGTTCGAGGGCCGCTCGGAAGTCGGCGACGATGTCGTCTCCATCCTCACAGCCTACGGACACGCGCAGAAGGCCTTGAGAGATCCCCGCGCCTGCCAGTTGCTCGGGAGTGAACTGCCGGTGGCTCGTCGATGCGGGGTGTGACACGACGGTCTCGACGCCGCCGAGACTGGTCGCGCGGTACGCGAGCTGAAGGCCGTCCATGAAGGCTTCCGCCGCCTCACGGCCGCCGGAGAGCTCGAGCGCGAGGATCCCTCCGGAATCGGCGAGCTGACGAAGCGCGAGCTCATACTGGGGGAAGCTCTCGAGACCGGCATAGTGGACTCGGTCGACGTGCGTATGCGCCTCGAGGAAGGTCGCAAGCTGGTGCGCGTTCAGCGAGGAGCGTTCCACCCGCAGCGCAAGCGTCTTCAGGCCGCGGCGAAGGAGAAAGGCGGAGAAGGGGTCGAGCATTCCGCCCGTGTCGACCTGGTGCTCGCGCGCCGCTTGAACGAGCTCCTTCGAGCCGGCGAGCACTCCCGCGCTGACGTCGTGGTGGCCGTTGAGGTACTTCGTCGCGGACTCGCACACGA
The DNA here is from genome assembly GCA_040878265.1 of Gaiellales bacterium. Lineage (GTDB taxonomy): Bacteria > Actinomycetota > Thermoleophilia > Gaiellales > Gaiellaceae > JBBDMP01. The sequence continues at coordinate 19,646 of JBBDMP010000114.1, forward strand.
TGTCGGCGCCGTGCTCGAGTGGACGGCAGAGAAAAGGCGACACGAAGGTGTTGTCGACGATGAGCAGCCCGTCGCCCTTCGTTCCCGCGATCGCCGCGAGGTCCGCGAGCGGCATGCCGGGATTGGCGAGCGTCTCCACATAGCGAACGCGGGCGGGCCGATCCCACTGGGCGAGATCGGTGACGTCGGCGTACTCGACCTTGATACCGAGCGGACGCAGCCGCCGCTCGACGAGCGAATAGGTCGTCCCGTAGAGCTGTCGCGGAGCGAGCAGGGTGTCGCCCGGGCGGAGCGTCGTCAGCAGCGCGGCCGTGATCGCGCCCATGCCGGAGCTGAACGCGTAGGCAGCCTCGGCTCTCTCGAGATCCGCGAGAACGGCGTTCAGCTCCTCGAGCGTCGGGTTGCGAAGCCGCGAATAGAGGAAGCCGTATTCCTCCTCGGCCATGACCCGCGCAAACTGGGCCGCCGACTCGAAGGCGAAGGTCGTCGCCGTAACGATCGGCGGCACGAGCGGGACACCCGCTCCTGCGGGTGCCTCCTGTCCGTGGATGGCACGTGTAGAGAAGCCGTCTTTCTTCATAGGCCCAGTCGCTGCGGGAGCGTAGCCACCGGCGCGGGCTCGAAGGCAAGCCCAGCCGCCAGGGCGCCGGCCCGGTCGCCCTCCCCGTCGCCGACGTGAAGCGCCCGTTCCGGTGCGACACCGAGCTGCTCGAGCGCCGCGCGAAAGACCGCTGGGTCGGGCTTCTCCGCGCCGACCTCGGCGGAGCTCACGACCGTGGAGAGAAAGCGCCCGACGCCTGCCCGCCCGAGCTGGTCGCTGACGCTTATGTCCCAGTCCGAGACGCAGGCGAGCACCAGCCCGGCGCCCTGGAGAGCGCCCAGCGCCTCGACGACCCCCGCGAGAGGCTTGAAGACGAGGGCCGCCCCAAAGGCGGGCGCGAACTCCCCGGCGTCGAGGTCGGAGCCCAGCGCGTCGAGGAAGACCGCCGTACAGGCGCGGCGTAAGCGCTCCAAGCTTGCATCATCCTGTCCTTCGACCTTGTGCTCGACGTAGTACGCGACCTCGGCGGCGAACGCCGCCTCCACTGCGTCCGCGTCCGCCACCACCCCGCGCGCGGCCAGGGCCTCCTGAAGTCGCCGAGTCGGCGAATCGAGCTCGACGAGGGTGCCGAAGGCGTCCAGCGTGACCGCGTCGAGGTCGGCCGCTCTAGCCGAAGGCATCGGGGTGGAGCGCGCGGGCAACGGCGGCGAGTGCTTCGCCGAGCCGCGGACCGGGCCGGAGGACGAGGTCGGCCGGAATGCGCTCGACGCGGATATCCGCTCCCCGGGGGCAGTCACGGAAGCTGGGCGTGTCCGCGGCGCGCCCGGACTCGACCACGAGCAGCAGCACCGCCGGCTCGAGCCGGGCGACTTCGCAGGCCTCGAATGGTTCCGGGCCGGGATTCGGGCCGGCGACGCTCTGCCCGCGGGCGCGGCGAACGAGGTCGCCGATGAGCGACCGCTCGGGAACGGTGATGAGGAAGCCCGTGTCGATGAACACTGGTACGGAGGCCGCGGCGGCGACGCCGCTCTCCACTTGCCGGACCTCTTCTCGGATTGAGCCGGCCAAGGCGCGGGCCGCCGCGGCTTCGCCTGCGAGAAAGCCGAGCTCGATAACGCTCCGGACAACGTCGTCGACCGAGGAGGCCGGCTGGACATAGGCGACGGCGCCGCTCTCGCGCTCGCTGCGCGCGACGTCGACCTGGTCGACCGCGGGCGTTGCCACGATCAAGTCCGGATCCAGCCGGACGACCTCGTCGACGCTCACCTGGCCGGTCGACTGGACGACCCGGCTGGCATCGGGGAGTGGCTCGTCGAGGCCGGTCGGGACGCCCACGAGCCGCTCGCCGGCCCCGAGCGCGACGAGGAGGTCAGCCGAGCCCGGATCGAGGACGACGATCCGCTCAGCGGGGGCCGTCAGCACCGCGGCACGGTCCCCTGCCCCCTCTGCGCGAACGGGATATTCCTGCGCCAACGGGCCAAGCGGTTCGGACCGAGCGCCGCAGCCTGAGGCCACCGCTGCGACGAACAGGAGGAGGGGCACAGCCCGGCGCGTCATCCCGCCGTATTCAACACGCGCGCGCGAGCGGGGGAGGAAGGCCCTGCGGAGCCAGAGAACTTCGGCACATGGAATCGGAGTGGCTGGAGCGGCTGGCGGTCGCGGGCAGCGTTGTCCTCGTGGCGCTCGTTGTCGCGAAGCTCGTCGATCGCGCCCTGGCGCGACGCCTGCCCAAGACGCCCGAGACCATTACTCGCTATCGCGTCATTCGCCGCAGCGCGAAGGCCGTGATCGTCACGGTCGGCATTCTTTCGGGGCTTCTTGTCATTCCGCAGGTTCAGGCCGTTGCGGGGACGATCCTCGCCTCGTCCGCGATCATCGCGCTCGTCATCGGCTTCGCCGCCCAGCCGACCCTCTCGAACTTCGTAGCCGGCCTCCTCGTAGCATTGGTGCAGCCTCTTCGGATCGGTGACCACGTCGACGTGGGCGGCGCCGAAGGCGCCGTCGAGGAGATCGGGTTGACTTACACGGTGATCCGGGCACCCGAAGGGGCGCACTACTACGTGCCAAACTCGAAACTCGCCTCCGATACCATCCGTAACGCAACGCTGACCAGCCACGAGCACCTCGCGCGGGTAAGCGTCGCAGTCCCGCTTGCGAGCGACCTACACCGGGTACGCGAGCTGCTCCTTGAGGAGGCGCGCAACGCGCCGGAGTCCGTGTCCGAACGAGAGCCCAGCATCACGGTTACCCAGTTGGAGGCGGGCCACGCCGTCCTGGCTGTCGAGGCGTGGGCGCGGACTGCCGACGAGGCCGCTCGGCTGACCGGCCGGCTGCTTGAGGCCGCGCACGAGCGGCTCCGCCTCGAGGGGATCTTCGCGTGACGAAGAACGGCCGAGGTCGAAACGGGCGCAACGGCGGGAACGGAGGGCCGCTGCCCAATAACCGCCGCCGGCGGCGGAATCAGCGTCGC
>JBBDMP010000115.1:0-4121 GCA_040878265.1 Gaiellales bacterium
GCGAACCGGACTCGCTCTGATTTCGCGACCTAGCGTAGCAGCGAGGTGCGAATCAGACGATAGCTAGGGCTTTTTCTGGCCCTTCGACGCGCTCTGGCGCTGTCCATGAGCCTGCGGCGGTTTCACTTTCGCGGGCTTCGTCTTCGTGCCACCCTTGGCCCACGCAGGCGGACCGTGAAGCTTCACTTGCCCCTTCGCCTTGGCTTTCCCGTTTGCCTTCGGCTGGCCCGGACCGACCTGTACTGCCGCCTTCGAGGGTTCCGCCACCTCCACGAAACGCGTCACGTTCTCGACCTTCGGGGCTGCCGGCTCGGCGAAGACACGCGGGGCTCCGTCGGCGACGATTGCCGTCGAGGCGACTACCGTCGCCGAGGCGGCGATCGCCACTCCGGTCGCGAGCCCGCTCTTGAGGCTGGCAAGCAGGGCTGCCGGCTGGAAAGCGTGCACGAAGCGCGGGCGCGGGCGGGTGGTCTCGAGCGCCTGGGCCAGCGAGCGGCGTGCGCGGAAGAGAAGCGTCTCGACGGCCGACTGGGTGAGCCCGAGCTCAGCCGCCACCTCACGATAGGAGAGGCCTTGCCACTCGCGGAGGAGGATGGCCCGGCGCTGCTGCTCGGGCATCCCGGCGAGCGCGTCCTCGAGGCTGAAGAGCTCGTCGTCGGCCTTCTCGGGCGCAGCCAGCTCGTCCTGGACTTCCTGGAAATCCTGCGGCCGCTCGAACAGGCGCCGGCGCGATTTCGACCGCAGGCGGCTGACACAGACGTTGTGCGCCACCTTGAGGAGCCAGGCCTGCCCCTGGTTCGGCTCGAAGCCGCGCATGAGACTCCGGCACGCGTTCAGGTAGGTGGCCTGGAGCGCGTCCTCGGCCTCCTCCGGCGAGTCGAGCCGACGCAGGCAGTAGGCATAGATCAGCCGGGAATGCTCGGTGAAGAGATCTTCGGCGAGCCGGCTCTCTGGGCGTGCAGCAGCGGCCATGAAAGGAGTCTGGTTCGCTCTCGCAAGGCCGGAAACCCCCTCCTGGGGGGCTTGCCTATGGCTTCAGAGCTCGCGGCAGTCGTCGATCGAGAGCTCGACCGCGGCGCCGTCGTCGAGCTCCACCAGGCAGGCGTCCTTGAGGACGGCGTACTCGGTCACGAGCCCCGCCCCGCTCGGCGTCTCGACACGAGCGCCGACGCGCGGCGCGCGGTCGCGGAAGCTCCGGTACGCCGGGTGCTCGAAGGCGAGACAGCAGCGGAGGCGCCCACAGAGGCCGGTGATGCGGCCGGAGCTGAGCGAGAGCTCCTGGTCCTTGGCCATGCGTAGCGTGATCGGCTGCTCGTGGGAGGGGAAGCGCCGCGAGCACTGCTGGCCGCCGCAGAGCCCGTGATCGCCGCACAGGCGCGCGCATTCGCGGGGGCCGACGGAGCGAAGCTCGACGCGGCGGTCGAGCCGGCGGCGGAGCTCGGCCTGCAGAGCGCCCACGTCCGGCTTCCCCTCGGCCTGGTAGGCGAAGACGAGCCGGGAGCGATCGAAGACGAGCTCCGCCGACACCGGCTTGACCTCGACACCGAGCAGGCGCCTCACCTCCCGGAAGACCCGCATGGCGTGCTTCTCCTCGACCCGGTTCTCCTCCGAGAGCTCGAGGTCGCCTTCGGTCGCACGCCGCAGCACTTTCTTCAGCGGCACGGAGGGCGCCTCGGTCAACTCGTGGTTCGGCTTGACCACCCGCCCGAGCTCCTGCCCGCGCGAGGTCTGGCAGATGACTTTCTGATTCCAGGGGAGCTCGATCCCGTTCGAATCGAACGAGTAGACCTTCCCGCCGGGCGAGAAGACGACGCCGACCGCAGTGGCCATGGAGGAAAAGACTAACTCGGAGCGGGCGGAAGTCCGGCAAGCTCCCGCCGGAGGCGCACGAAAAGCGCCTCGAGCGCGAGCCCAGGCTGTAGCTGGTACTCGAACGAGCGCCAGACGTCGCGGACCGCCTCGGCGGCCCGCTCGGCGGCCTCGCCGCGCTCCGGCGCGACATCCGCCGAGAGCTCCGCGAGGCGGTCGACGTTCAGGACCGTTCCCTCTGCGCCGGCGGCGGCGACCATGAGGTCGCGGTACCAGCCGGCCAGCACATCGAGGGCTGCCAGGAGTTCGTCGCGCTCGGCCCCGCGCCCCGCGCGCCGCGCACGCTGCTCGACCTCGCGGGCGCTCTCGTCCGCCTGCGCTGCGGCCGTCACCGCCGCTCTCGCCTCGGCCGCCCGCGCTTGAGCGAGCTCGTTGACCCCGCGTGAGGCCTGCCCGGGGTCGAACTCGTCGTCGCGGTAGACGGCGCGCGCGAGCTCGAGCACCCGCTCGCGACCCTCTGAAGCCTTCGGATCGAGCAGGCGCTCGGCCAGGTCGAGCCGCCCGCCGGCGACCCGGGAGAGAGCCTCGAGGCGCTCGCCTTCGACGCCGCGCGCCGAGAGGTGGGCCTTCACGGCCCGCTGGGACAGCCGGCGGAACGGGACGTGCTGGCAGCGCGAGCGGATCGTCTCGGGGAGCGGACCGAGGTCGTCCGCTACGAGGACGACGACGGCGTAGGCCGGCGGCTCCTCCAGATCCTTGAGGAGGGCGTCGGCAGCCTCCTCGTTCATGAGGTCTGCGCCGAGAACCAGGTAGACGCGCCGCGCGGCCTCGAAGGGCCGCATGTGCAGGTCGCGCCGGAGCGCGCGGATGGGATCAATCCGAATCTGCGCCCCGACCGGCTCGAGCACGTAGAGGTCCGGATGAGTCCGGCGCGAGACCCGGTCCGGCTCGCCCAGAAGCTCCCCGGCGAACGCGAGGGCGGCGCGGCGCTTGCCGACCCCGCGGGGGCCGTGGAAGAGGTAGGCGTGCGCGGGACCCTCACGCAGGGCGGCGCGGAGGAGTCCCTTCGCCTCGTCCTGCTCAGGAAACGTCTCGAAGCTGTCCACGGATGAGCTTGGCCACCTCCTCGGGGGGCTGAGTCCCGTCCACGAGCGTAATGCGTTGGGCGAAGACCTGCGCGAGCTCTCGGTAGGCGTGGTCGACCTGGGCGGCGAAGCCCTGCCCCTCGCGCTCGATCCGGTCCGGGCGGACACCGGTGCGGCGAGCAGCCTCCTCCACGGGGATGTCGATGAGGAACGTCTGGTCGGGGAGGAGACCTCCCGTGACGAGGAGGTTGAGCTCGAGCACGCGGTCGACGCCGAGCCCGCGCGCCAGCCCCTGGTAGGCGAGCGACGAGTCGATGTAGCGGTCGCACACGACGTCGGCTCCTCGGGCAAGGGCCGGGCGGATAACGTCGGCGACGAGCTGGGCGCGGGCGGCGGCGAAGAGCGTCGTCTCCGCCCACGGAACGACGCTCTCGCTCTGAAGAAGGAGGTCGCGGATACGCTCGCCGAGCGGCGTGCCGCCGGGCTCGCGGGTCTCGACGACCTCCCGCCCCTCCGCTCGCAGGTGCTCGGCCAGGAGGCGGGTCTGGGTCGTCTTCCCCGACCCGTCCACGCCTTCGAAGGTGACGAACATCGGAGCGGCCCTAGGATAGTGCGCCGTGCGGGCGATCGTGACAGGGGGAGCGGGCTTCATCGGCTCGCACCTCGTCGACGCGCTCGTCGCCCGAGGCGACGACGTCCTCGTCCTCGACGACCTTTCCACCGGGCGGCGCGAGCGGGTGCCCGAGTCAGTACAGATCGAGGTCGTCGACATCCGCGAGGCCGGCGCGGTCGCCGGTGCCTTCGCGGGGGCGAAAGCCGACGTCTGCTTCCACCTCGCGGCGCAGGCGGACGTTCGCGTCTCGGTCGAGCGCCCCGAGTTCGACGCCGAGGTGAACCTCATCGGGACGGTGAACGTGCTCCAGGCTGCCCACTGGCATGAGACACAGGTAGTCCTCGCCTCGACGGGCGGCGCCATCTACGGGGAATGTGACGGGCCTGCGCCGGAGACTGCCCCGCGCCGGCCGGTTGCCCCGTACGGCGCCTCGAAGCTCTCTGCCGAGGAGTACCTGGCCACCTACACGAGGCTCTACGGCACCGGCCACGTCGCCCTGCGCTACGCGAACGTGTACGGCCCGCGCCAGGATCCGCACGGAGAGGCAGGCGTCGTCGCGATCTTCCTCGGCCGCCTGGCCCGCGGGGAGCCGCCGCGGGTCTACGGCGACGGGC
>JBBDMP010000116.1:0-22343 GCA_040878265.1 Gaiellales bacterium
CCGCAAGGAGCAGAAGAGCCCGCCGCGCGGCGCCGTGCCGCTCGTCCTCGCCGACATGAACCTCCCGCCCGGCACCCGCAGCGAGCACGACCACGGCGACTGCGAGGTTCCCTTCCTCGTCCTCGGCGAGCGACTGCTCGAGCTCCATGAGCCAGGGCTGTGGGCTCATGCCTTCGCACGCCAGAGCGCAAGCGCGGCGATCGAAGCTGCATCCGACAGCCCGTCGAAACCATCCGCGAGCGACCGGCGCTCGACCTCGATGTCCTCGTCCGCGTCGAGCGCGACCTCGCCGGCCGGGTACAGGTCTCGTGCCTCCCATACGTGGACGTATTCCGTCGAGTAAGCCGGTGCCGCCCAGAAGCGTCCCAGCTCGCTCCATTTGCGAGCGCCGAGGCCGCACTCTTCGGCGAGCTCGCGGGTGGCCGCCTCGGCCGGTGTCTCCCCGGGCTCGATCTTGCCGGACGGAAGCTCGAGGGTCTGTTCGGCGGTTACGGGGCGGGTCTGCCGAACGAGCACCAGCTCCTGTCCGTCCAGCGCGACGATTACGACCGAGTCGGGATGCTCTATGAGCTGCAACCGGCTTAGTATCGCCGCGTGCAGCCCGAACAGATCGCCGCCCGTGTCTGGCCCGGGAGACCGACGAGCCTCGAACCGCTCGGCGGCGGGATCACGAACCTGAACTTCAAGGTGGAGGTCGACGGCGAGGCGTTCGTCCTCCGCATCGGCGGCAAGAACACTGAGCTCCTCGGGATCGACCGCTCCGCCGAGCACGGGGCCTCGCTCGTGGCGGCCGAGCTCGGGATCGGGCCGGAAGTGGCCGCCTTCGTCGAGCCGGACGGCTACCTCGTCACCCGCTTCATTGCGGGTGAGCCGATCCCGCCCGAGGAAATGCGGAAGCCCGAGGCGATCCGCCGAGCCGCCGAGACTCTGCGCCGGCTGCACGAGGGCCCTCCGATCCCGGGAAGGTTCGACTCGTTCCGCGTCGTCGAGGCATACCGCGAGACGGCGGCGGCCCACGGCGTCCGCGTCCCCGACGACTACGGCTGGGCTCACCAACTGGCGGAGACGATCGAGCGCTTGCGTGGGCCACAGGCGCTCCGCCCGTGCCACAACGACCTCCTGAACGCGAACTTCATCGATGCCGACGGACGCATCCGCATCGTCGACTGGGAGTACGCCGGCATGGGCGACGTCTTCTTCGACCTGGCGAATTTCTCAGTCAACCACGAGTTCGGAGAAGAAGAGAATCAGGAGCTGTTACAGGCCTACTTCGGCGAGGCGAAATCGTCAGATTTCGCCTCGCTCCACCTGATGCGCTTCATGTCGGACTTCCGGGAGGCGATGTGGGGAGTCGTACAGCAGGGCATCTCGGAGCTCGACTTCGACTTCGTCGGCTACGCGGAGCAGCATTTCCGGCGCCTGCAGCGGTCGGCCGGGGAGGTTGACACGTACGTCACGACAGCACGAGAATCGCCCCGACCCAACGCACGGACGAGGAGAAAGCGATCACGCAGGCGCCGATGACGGAAAAGTCCGAGTACCTCGACGACCGCCGGCTTCTGCACCGGCTCGGTTACGCGCAGGAGCTCTTCCGCGTCATGGGCGGCTTCGAGAACTTCGCTATCTCGTTCACGATCATCTCGGTTCTCGCCGGGACGCTGACCTCGTATTTCATCGCGTTCAACAACGGCGGGCCGGTCGCGATCACCTGGGGCTGGCTCCTCGTCGGCGCCTTCTCGACGGTCATCGCGCTTGCCATGGGCGAGATCGCCTCGGCCTTCCCGACGGCTGGTGGGCTGTACTACTGGGCGTCGCGGCTCGGTGGAGCCGGCTGGGGCTGGTTCACGGGCTGGTTCAACCTCGTCGGGCAGATCGCCGTGACGGCGGCGATCGACTACGGCGCCGCGATCTTCGTTACGGCGCTGCTCGACCTCTGGTTCGACTATCCGAACACGACCGGCTGGATCTTCGTGACCTACAGCGTGATCGTGGGGCTGCACCTCTTCCTGAACATGTTCAGCGTTCGCTTCAACGCGACTCTGAACCGCATTTCAGCCGGCTGGCACATGCTCGGAGTGCTCGTCATCGTCGGCATCCTCATCGTCGTCCCCGACAACCACCAATCTGTGGGCTTCGTCTTCGGCGAGACGATCAACAACTCGGGGTTCTCGGGCGCGAACTTCACGAGCGCCGTCTTCTGGTTCGTCTTCGGGATCGGACTGCTCATGTCCCAGTACACGATCAACGCGTGGGACGCGTCGGCCCATATGAGCGAGGAGACACGCCAGGCGTCCCGCGCCGCGGCCTGGGGAATGGTGTCGGCGGTCACCGTCTCGGTTGTCTTCGGCTTCATGCTGCTCGTCGCCGTCACCTTCGCCGTCCCCGACGTGCAGGGGACGCTCGACGCGGTCGGGTTCGCCATTCCGTACATCTGGGAGACTTCGATGAGCGCAGCTTGGGCGGAAGCGCTGCTCTTCATCGCGTGCGTGGGCCAGCTCTTCTGCGGCAACGCCTCGGTCACCTCGGCCTCGCGAATGTTGTTCGCCTTCTCACGCGACGGGGCGGTACCCGGGCACCAGTTGTGGAAGAGGGTGGCACGCGCCGACCGGGTACCGATCTTCGCGGTCATGGCGATCTGCGTGGCGGCCTGGCTACTCATGCTCCCCACGCTGGCGAATGCCTTCGTCGGCTACCTCGTCGGCACTTCGATATCGATCATCGGGCTCTTCCTGGCGTTCGGCCTGCCCATCGTCCTGCGCTATCGGCTGGGCGATCGCTTCGAGCACGGCGCCTGGAGCCTCGGCCGGCACTACAGGTGGATCGACCCGATCGCGATCGCGTGGATCGCGATCATGTGCGTCCTCTTTCTCATGCCCGTCACGCCGACGGGCATTCCCTGGAAGGACGGCTTCAACTGGGAGGTCGTGAACTACGCGCCGATCACGCTCGGCGGCGCCTTCCTGCTGTTCGGCGGGTGGTGGGTCGTCTCCGCGCACCGGTGGTTCAAGGGGCCGATTCGCCAGGGGGACGAAGAGGAGCTGGCACGGATCGAGGCCCAGTACGAGGGCGGCGCCGCCGCCGGCGTGACGCCCGCGTCGAAGTAGCCCTTGCGGACGAGCGCGCGCGCCGTCGTCATCGGTGGCGGGGTCGGCGGGGCATCGATCCTCTACTGGCTGGCGCGGCTTGGCTGGGACGACGTCGTCCTCTGTGAACGCGCTGACCTGACGAGCGGGTCGACCTTCCACTCCGCCGGGCTCGTTGGCCAGCTTCGCGGCTCGCTCAGCCTGACGAAGATGATGATGAACTCGGTCGACCTCTACCGGACGCTGGAAGACGAGGTCGGGCTCGAGACCGGCTGGCACGAGGTCGGCTCGCTGCGACTCGCGTCGTCAGAGGAGCGCCTGCAGGAGCTCAAGCGCCAAGCCGGTTGGGCCAAGACTTTCGGGCTTCCCCTCGAGCTCGTCTCGGCGGAGGAGGCACAGGAGCTCTTCCCGCCCATGTCGCGCGACGACGTGCTCGGGGCGGCCTACCTGCCGAGCGACGGTTACATCGACCCGAGCCAGCTGACCTTCGCCCTCGCCGAGGGCGCCCGCCGGCGCGGCGCAGAGGTCTACACCAACACGAGGGTGACCGGTGTTCGGGTCGAGCGGGGGTGCGTGAAAGGCGTCGAAACCGATAAGGGCGCGATCGAATCGGACGTCGTCGTCAACGCGGGCGGGATGTTCGCGGGCGAGATCGGCGGCCTCGCCGGCGTGACCGTGCCGATCGTGCCTATGGCGCACGAGTACCTGATCACGCGGCCGAGCGGGATCGCGGCGGACGTGCCGACGATGCGCGATCCCTCGCTCCTCGTTTACTTCCGGGGCGAGTCGGGCGGCCTCGTCATGGGCGGCTACGAGCGCAACCCGGCGCCCTGGGGACTGGACGGCATCCCGCTTGATTTCAACGGCAAGCTGCTCCCCGAGGACTGGGAACGGTTCGAGGAGCTGTTGACGAACGCTGTCCAGCGAGTGCCGCTGCTCGAGGACGCCGAGGTCGTGAAGCTGATCAACGGCCCCGAGGCCTTCACCCCGGACGGCGAGTTCATTCTCGGCGAGAGTGACGTGCGCGGCTTCTGGGTCGCCGCCGGCTTCTGCGCCCATGGCCTCGCGGGCGCAGGAGGCATGGGCCAGCTCGTCGCCGAGTGGATCGTCGAGGGCGTCCCGAGCCTCGACGTGTGGCATATGGACTCGCGCCGTTTCGGGCGCCACTACGCGAGTCGCGAGTACACCCTCGCCCGCACGATCGAGGTCTACTCCACCTACTACGACATCAAGTACCCGGGCCAGGAGCGGCTGGCGGGAAGGCCGCTGCGCGTCTCGCCGACCTACGGCCGGCTCCAGGAGCTCGGCGCTTCCTTCGGGGAGAAGTCCGGCTGGGAGCGGGCGAACTGGTTCGAGCCGAACGCCGAGGGCGGCGACGACTCCTTGCGCCCCCGTGGCTGGGCGGGCGAGGTCTGGTCGCCCGCGATCGGGGCTGAGCACCGCGCCTGCCGCGAGTCGGCCGCTCTCTTCGACGAGACGTCCTTCGCCAAGATCGAGGTGGCCGGCCCAGGTGCGGCCGACTTCCTCGAGCGGCTGTGCGACAACCGAGTCGCCAGGGAGGTCGGCGCGGTGACGTACACGCAGATGCTGAACGTGCGCGGCGGCATCGAATGCGACTTCACCGTCACCCGCCTCGCCGACGACCGCTTTCGCATCGTCACGGGCACCGCGTTCGGCCAGCACGACCTCGCCTGGATCCGGCGCCACTCACCCGAGGACGGCTCGGTTTACGTGGACGACGCCACCTCGCGCTACGCCTGCCTGGGGCTTTGGGGGCCGGCGGCGAGGGAGATCCTCCAGCCACTCGCCACGGTCGACCTCTCGAACGAAGCCTTTCCGTACATGCGCGCGCGCGAGCTCGCGGTCGGCGCGGTGCCGTGCCTTGCGTTGCGGGTCACCTACGTCGGAGAGCTCGGCTGGGAGCTCTATTGCCCGACGGAGTTCGGACTCCGGCTGTGGGACACGATCTGGGAAGCCGGGCGCGAGCACGGGCTCGTCGCCGGCGGCTACAAGGCGATCGACTCGCTCCGGCTCGAGAAGGGCTATCGCGTCTGGGGCGCGGACATCACGCCCGAGGAAACGCCGTACGAGGCGGGGCTCGAGTTGGCGGTCAAGCTCGACAAGGGCGACTTCATCGGGCGCGAGGCGCTGCTCGGCAAGGAGCGCCCCGAGCGCAAGCTGGCCTGTCTCGTCCTCGAGGATCCACGCTCGGTCGCGCTCGGGTCGGAGCCGGTCCGCGTCGAAGGCGAGGTGACCGGACGGGTCACGAGCGGCGGCTACGGCTACACCGTCGAGCGGTCGATCGCGTACGCCTATCTCCCGGCCGAGCGCGCGGCCGCGGGGCAAGAGGTCGAGGTCGAGATCTTCGGGGACTGGATCGCCGGCGGGGTGGCCGAGGAGCCGCTCTGGGATCCGGAGGGTGAGCGAATCCGCATGTAGGGGCGGGGCTTGCCCCGCCCGCGGCGGGCGGGATGAATCCCGCCCCTACAGCGGGAGCTCCGTCCCCGCTCCCGCCCCCCGGGCGGCCTCCAGCACGCGCTGCGCGAAGGCAGCGTCGAGAGCGCCGATGCCGAGGTTGCAGCAGACGACTCGCGCGCGCCGTTCGTGTTCCTCGCCGACGACGCCGTGCGGATCGGGCCAGCCCTCGAAGTGCCCCAGGGAGCGGTAGTACTCGAACTGGCCAACGTCGTCGACGAGGAAGAGGTCGGCAGACTCGACCGCGTCCGCGCTGAAGTAGAAGTTGAAGTCGATCGGCAGGGCGAGTACCCGCTCGCTGAGGGCGTCGGGCCCAATGGGCGGGTGGGGATCGTCCGCGATCGGCCCGGCCGAGACGATGACCTCGGCGCCCTGCACGGCCTCCTCCCAGCTCGACGCCGGCGCGACGTTCCCCTCGAGCTGCTCGATCCGCTCCGGGTGGGGGTCGTAGGCCCGAATGCGGACATTCGGGCTCAAAGCCGCCAGCACGCGGGCGTGAAAGCGGCCCTGCTCCCCGCAGCCGAGGATGGCCGCTTCGCCCCACCCGGAGGGTGCCCAGCGGCGGATGCAAACCCCGCTCGCGGCGGCCGTGCGCGCGGCCGTGATCTCGGCGCCGTCCATGACGGCGACCGGTAAACCCGTGTCCGGGTCGTTGAGGACGATCAGGCCGGAGATGTAAGGGAGCCCGCGCGCCTTGTTCGCCGGATAGCCGGCGACCCACTTGAGGGCGGCGATGTCCTCGTCGCGCAGGTACGCCGGCATGGCGTGGATGAAGGAATCTGGCCGCGGGTGGATCCCTGGCTTCGGCGGAAGCTCAACGCGCCCTTCGCCGAGCGCTCGGTACGTTGCCTCGACGAGGTCGAGCTGCTGGTCCAGTTCGGGGAGGAGCCCAGCCACCTCCTCCCGGGACAGGTAGAGGAGCGTCCTCACCGATAGGCCGGCAGCACACCCTCGGCCAGCCGCTCGACCTGCTCGAGGCTCGGAATCTCGGGGAAGAGAATGAGGACGTCGAGGCCGCCGTCGGCGTATGCCTTGACCTCTTCCGCGATCTTCTCTGGCGGGCCGTGATGAATGAGGTTCTCGGGCTCGGTCCAGAGTTGACCGTAGTAGCGGAGCACGTGGTGTGCAGCTTCATCGAGCGCCTTCTTAGGGTCGTCGCCGACTCCGACGTAGGCCAGTCCGGTAATCGTGAAGTCCGATTTCCCCTGCGCCGCCGCTTGCTCGCGGAGCTGAGGGGTCATCTGAGCCATGAACTCGCTCCCCGTGGTACCGAAGAGGAAGCCGTCTCCGAGGCGGAGCGCGCGCGCGACCGCCTTCTCCTGCATGGCGCCGATCCAGATTGGCGGGCCGGGCTCCTGCACGGGCGGAGGGCCGAGGACACCATGGTCACGGTCCGAGGCCCGCGCGTTCGTCCAGACGTCCCTCATTCTCCCGACCTGCTCCTCGAACCGCTTCGAGCGGCCCTTGAACGGAGCGCCGAAGACCTCGAAATCGTCCTCACGCCCACCCTGGGCGACTCCGAGGATCAGCCGCCCGTCCGAGAGGCGGTCGATGACCGCCGCCTGCTTCGCGACGAGAACCTCGTTACGGTTCGGAAGCTGGAGGATCGTGGTTGCGAGCTTGGCCCGTTCCGTCACCCCGGCGACCCCGGCGAGCGTCACGAGAGGATCCCACGAGTCGAAGTTCGGCTTGTCGATGGTGGCCAGCGTGTGGAAGCCAGCCTCGTCGGCCAGCCGGGCCCAGTCGAGCATGAGCCGTCGATCCGTCTCGTGCGCCATCGTGTTCGGCAGTCCGATCCCGAGCTTCACGGTTGTCCTCCCTGGTTGGCAGCTTGGGCTCGGGCCGACCATGCTCGCCGGCGCTCCACCCTGATTGCGATCACCGGCCCCCGAGGCGGCTCGGCGCGGTACTGATCGTACTTTTCAACCAGCAACGTGAGCGCGCGCTCGTACTCCGGGCCCGACTCGACGATGCGCGCGGTCCCGTCGAGCCGCACCCACCAGAGGCGCGACCAATCCTCCTCGTAGTAGTCGATCAGCATCGCGACGCCCGGATGCGCGCGGATGTTTTCCAGCCGCTTGAGCGCTCTGCTTCGCTTCGGCTTCTCGTCGACGGCCGAGTAGACGACGTCACCTTCGAGGGCGAAGCAGATCGGGACGAGGTGCGGCTGCCCCTCGACGCCGATCGACGCGAGGCGGCCGACACGGGCCGACTGGACCAAGGCGCGGGCTTCTTCCACGACAACCAATACGGTACGCGAGTGCTCCTCGAGGGCACCCGCGTCCTTGCTTGTGAGAACGGGCTCGCCGGCCCGCTCTGCTCGCGACTCCTCGCCGACCTCGGCGCCGACGTCGTCAAGATCGAGCGTCCGGACGGCGGCGACGTCACGCGGGGCTGGGACACGGTAGCCCGCGGCCTCTCCAGCGGGTTCGTCTGGATGAACCGCGGCAAGCGGAGCGTTGCGCTCGACGTCAAGGATCCGGAAGCGCGCCCGGAGCTCGAGCGCCTCATCGCCGAGAGTGACGTCTTCCTACAGAACTTCACGCCGGGCTGGGCGGAGCGCGTCGGCCTCGACGAGCCGAAGGTCCGCGCGCTTCGGCCAGACATCGTCTACACCGAGATCTCCGGCTACGGGCCGGACGGCCCTTATGCAGACCGCAACGCCTACGACCTCGTCATGCAGGGCGAGACGGGGCTGATCTCCGTGACCGGGACTGGGGAAGAGCCGGCTCGAGTGGGGATCTCCGCGTGCGACCTGGGCGCCGGAAGCTACGCGGCGGTGGCCACGCTGGCGGCGCTCGTGCGGCGGGCGCGCACGGGCGAGGGGGCACGGGTCTCGGTCTCGCTCTTCGACACGATGGTCGACTGGCTCGGCTACTTCCCTCACGTCTGGTGGCACCGGGGCGAGCTGCCCCCACGGACCGGCCTCCGTCATCCTCACTTTTGCCCCTACGGCCCCTATCCCGCCGCCGACGGGCTCTTCTCGCTCGCCGTGCTGTCGGACGCGCACTGGCGCGCGCTCTGCACGGGCGTGCTCGGCCGCCCGGATCTCCTCGAGGACGAGCGCTACGCGACGAATGAGAGCCGGGTTACGCATCGCGCCGACCTCGAACCGGAGCTCAAGGCTGCCCTCACTGCCCGCCCTGCAACCGACTGGCTCGAGCGGCTGCGCGCCGTCGGCATCCCTTGCGGCGCGGTCAACGACCTCGAGGCGGTCATGCGCCACCCGCAGCTCGAGCACAACCGGCTCATCTCCGAGATCGACTCGCCTGCGGGGTCGATCCCGACCGTCGGGAACCCGTTTCTGGTCGACGGCGTCCGGCCGGGCCTAGGCCCGGTGCCCGGCCTCGGCGAGGGCGGGGGCGGGGGCGTCGAGCCAGGCTGAACGACGCCCGTCTCCACCATGCCGCTCCATACTATGGTCGCCCATGGCTGCGAGCGTTTTGGAGGCTCCCGAGCTGGCCGCCGAGCGCATCGACGCACGGGCCGCCGGCGAGAACTTCCCCGTCGTGTCGTTCCTCGCGCCCCGCTGGGCACGGCCGCACCTGCGCGCGATCTACGGCTTCGCGCGCCTCGTGGACAATCTCGGCGACGAGGCCGCCGGCGACCGGAGCGCCTTTCTCGACGAGCTCGAGCGCGAGCTCGTCGGCCCGCCGCGCAGCGAGATCATGCGCCGCCTGCACGAGACGATTGCGGCACGCGCCCTTCCGCGTGAGCCGTTCGCGCGGCTGATCGAAGCGAACCGGATCGACCAGGTGAAGAAGCGTTACGAGACCTGGGACGAGGTGAAGGAGTACTGCACGTACTCGGCCGACCCTGTCGGGCGGCTCGTGCTCGGCGTCTACGGGCAGGCGGAGGAGCCCGAGCTCATGGCGCTGAGCGACTCCGTCTGCACAGGCCTCCAGCTCGTCAATTTCCTCCAGGACCCGCCGCGGGACTTTGCGCTGGGCCGCGTCTACCTGCCGCAGGAGAGCTTGCGCCGCTTCGACGTCTCGGACGACGATCTCGCAGGACCGCTCACAGAGCCGGTTGCCGGGCTCCTTCGCTTCGAGGCCCAGCGGGCCCGGGGCCTGCTCGAAGCGGGCCTCGCGCTTGCGCCGCGGCTGGGTGGACGCCCGGGGATGTCGGTTGCCCTCTACGCCCGCGGCGGGCTCGCCGCTCTCGACGCGCTCGAACGCGCGGGCTGGGACGTCTTCTCGCGGAGGCCCGCGCCGACGCGCTGGACCTTCCTTCGCCTCGGCTTGCGCGAGCTCATTCGCCGCCGGTGACCACGCGAGAGGCCTACGCCGAGGTCGGGCGCATCACCCGCCGCGAAGCGCGCAACTTCGCCTGGGGCATCGTGCTCCTTCCCGGGCCCAAGCGCCGTGCCGTCACCGCGCTCTACGCGTTCGCCCGCCGGGTGGATGACATCGCCGACGGCGGGCAGCCGGCGGCGGAGCGGCGCATACGGCTCGATGAATGCCGCGGTGGGGTGGAAGCGCTCCCCGGCTCGCCTGACGGCGATGCGGTGCTCGTCGCGCTCGCCGACGCCGTCGTCCGCTATCCGATTCGGCGCGCTGTGCTCCTCGACCTGGTCCGCGGCGGGCTGATGGACGTCGAGCGCGCCCGCTACGGCAACTGGGAGGAGCTGCGCGAGTACTGTCGTTGCGTCGCCGGCGCGGTGGGGCTTGCCTGCACGGCGATCTACGGGCCGAGCAATCCCGAGGCGGCGAGCCCACGCGCCGAGGCGCTCGGGCTCGCCCTGCAGCAGATCAACATCATGCGAGACGTTGCCGAGGACTGGGGGCTCGGGCGCGTGTATCTGCCCCAGGACGAGCTCGAACAGTTCGGGGTGTCCGAGGTGGACATCGCGGCCGGACGGGTCACCGCCGAGTGGCGCGCGCTCATGGAGCACCAGGCTTCGCGTGCGGAGGAGCTTCTGCGCGAAGGGCTCGCCCTGCTGGCGCTCCTGGACCGCCGCAGCGCGCTCTGCGTGCGCGCCTTCGCCGGGATCTATCGCGGGCTCCTCGACCAGATGCGGGAGCGGGGCTACGACGTCTTCTCGAGCCGCCCGTCGCTCTCCGCGGCCGGGAAGGTCAAAGCCGTGGCGGCGCTATGAGGACCGCAGTCGTCGGCGGGGGTCTTGCGGGACTTGCCGCTGCGCTCGAGCTGACGAAGGCCGGTCACGACGTGACGCTCTTCGAGGCGCGGCCGACTCTCGGGGGCGCCGTCCAAACGCTTCCCGAGCGCGAGGGCGACCCGAGCCCTCCGCCCGACAACGGCCAGCACATCGCTCTGGGCTGTTGCACCGAATACCTGGCGTTCCTGGATGAGATCGGCGAGGCCGGATCGGTCGTTCGCGCCCCGCTCTCCCTCCCAGTGATCGGGCCCGACGGGCGCGTCGCGAGAATCGCGCCCGGCGCGCTTGCGCTCCTCCGCTACGGCCACCTCACGTTCCGGGACCGCCTGGGAGTCGCGCGTGTGGCCCGAGCCCTGGGCAAGCTCGACCCGGAGCAGCATGACGCTGAGACGTTCGCGGCGCTCCTGCGCCGCCTCGGCCAGTCGCAGGCCGCTGTCGACCGCTTCTGGGACGTCTTCATCCGCCCGGCCCTGAACATCGCGAGCGAAGAGGCGAGCGCCGCGCTCGGGGTCTTCACCGTGCAGACCGCGCTCCTCGGCAAGCCGGGCGCGAGCGATCTGATCCTGCCGCGGAAACCGCTCGGCGAGATGCACGGCGAAGCGGCCGGCCGGGCGCTCGAAGCCCGGGCCGCAACGGTCCAGCTGCGAACGCGGGTGGCCTCCCTCGACGAGATCGATGCGGACGGAGTCGTCCTCGCCGTGCCGGCGGACGAGAGCGCCAGGCTCCTCGGCGAGCGCGATCCCGGCCTCGAGGACTCTCCGATCGTCAGCGTCCACCTCCTGTTCGACCGACGCCTCCTGGAGCCCTCGCTCGCAGCCCTGCTCGGCAGCCCGGCCCACTGGATCTTCGACCGTGGCCGCCTTACGGGCAACGAGCCCGAGCGGGGGCAATACCTCACGGTCGTGTCGAGCGGGGCTCCGGAGCTCCTCGAAACTCGCGGCCGCGAGCTCGTCGAGCTCATGGCTTCCGAGCTGACGTCGAGGCTTGGGCCCGCCGAGCTCCTCTGGTCACGCGTCAGCCGCGAGCCGGCGGCGACCTTCGCCGGGCGGCCGGGTACCGCGGCGCAGCGCCCCGGCCCCGAGACCGGCCGGCCGAATGTCGTCCGCGCCGGGGCCTGGACCGACACGGGCTGGCCCGCGACGATGGAGAGCGCCGTCCGCAGCGGCCGGCGTGCTGCTGGCGTGCTCGCCGCTCGCCTCCGTGAGAAAGTCCCAGCGTGACCGTCACGGTGGGCACGGACCTCGACCGCACGCTCGACGCCGCCGTCGAGCATCTCCTCTCCCAGCAGAAGCCGGGCGGCTGGTGGGTCGGCGAGCTCGAGTCGAACGTGACCATGACCGCGCAGTGGCTCCTCCTGCTCGAGTTCCTGCGCCTGCGCGACGAGGACACGACCCGCCGCGT
Source organism: Gaiellales bacterium (assembly GCA_040878265.1). Lineage (GTDB taxonomy): Bacteria > Actinomycetota > Thermoleophilia > Gaiellales > Gaiellaceae > JBBDMP01. Next base: position 12,079 of record JBBDMP010000116.1, read on the forward strand.
CACCAACGAGCTCCTTGCGCGCCAGCGGCCTGACGGGCTCTGGTCGATCTACTGGGAAGGGGAGCCGGATCTCCCGGCCACGGTCGAGTCGTACGCAGCTCTTCGGCTGGCCGGGCTCGAAGCCGACGACCCGCGCCTCGCGGAAGCACGGCGTTTCGTCGAGGAGCGCGGCGGGATCGGCGGCGCGCGGGTCTTCACGCGTATGTGGCTCGCCCTCGTCGGGCTCTGGGACTGGGACGAGATCCCGGAGATCCCGGCCGAGCTCGTCCTCTTCCCGCCCTGGAGCCCGTTCTCCGTCTACACCTTCGCTTGCTGGGCGCGGCAGACGATGGTCGCCCTCTCCGTCGTCCGGCACTACAAGCCCGTGCACCCAATTCCGGCGGAGCGTGCCTGCCACGAGCTCGACCTGGGGCCGCAACCACGCCCGCGCTCCCCGCTCTGGCTCGGCGACCGGCTGCTCGCCCGCTATCACGCACAGCCGTTCCGGCCGGGGCGCGAACGCGCCCTGCGGTACGCCGAGCGCTGGCTCATCGACCGCCAGGAGCTGGACGGCTCCTGGGGGGGCATCCAGCCGCCCTGGGTGTGGGCGATCGTCGCGCTCGTTTGTCGCGGGCACGGCCTCGAGTCGCCTTATGTCCGTCGTGCGCTCGACGGTTGGAAGCGCTTCCTGGTCGAGGACGGCGACCGGTTGCGCCCGGAGGCCTGCCAGTCGCCTGTCTGGGACACGGGCCTGGCCCTCGTCGGGCTTCGTGCAGCCGAGGTACCCGCCGAGGAGCCGGCTTTGAAGCGCGCAGCCGACTGGCTCGTCGCAGAGGAGGTCCGCGCCCGCGGCGACTGGGCCGTCCGTGTCCCCGGAGTCGAGCCCGGCGGCTGGTCGTTCGAGTACGACAACGACCTGTACCCGGACATCGACGACGCCGCCATCGTCGCCATGTCCCTGAACGAGACGAGCGCCGGCCGCCCGGCAGTCGAGCGCGCCTGCCGCTGGCTGGCCGCCATGCAGTGCTCGAACGGCGGGTGGGGCGCCTTCGACAAGGACAACGACGCGGCGTGGCTCTACAAGCTGCCCTTCTGCGACTTCGGCGCCGTCATCGACCCGCCCTCGCCGGACGTGACCGCGCATGTTGTCGAGCTCCTCGCGCGTGAACCCGGTTACGAAGAGCCCGTCCGCCGGGGAGTCGAGTACCTGCTGCGCGAGCAGGAAGCCGACGGCTCCTGGTTCGGGCGCTGGGGCGTGAACTACGTCTACGGAGTCGGCGCTGTGCTCCCGGCGCTCCGCAACGCCGGCTTCGCGCCGGACCACCCCGTCATGCGGCGCGCGGTCGCGTGGCTCGCGGGCGTGCAGAACGAGGACGGCGGCTTCGGCGAGGACTGCCGCTCCTACGACCCCGGAGAGGCCGGCGTCCTCTGGCGCGGCCGGGGGGTCTCGACGCCCTCGCAGACAGCCTGGGCCCTCCTCGGCTTCGAGGCCGCCGGTGCGGCCGGCTCGGAGGCGGCCGCGCGCGCCGTGCAGTGGCTTGCCGAGAATCAGCGCTCCGACGGCGGGTGGGACGAGGAGCACTTCACGGGCACCGGCTTCCCGCGGGACTTCCTCATCAACTACCACCTCTACCGCATGGTCTGGCCGGTCTGGGCGCTCGGGCGCGTCCGCTCCGCACTGCGATGAACGTCTACGTCACCGGCGCCTCGGGGTTCGTGGGGAGCCACGTCGCCCGCGAGCTGCGCGAGCGCGGCGCCGACGTACGCGACGAGCGCGTCGACCTGCTCGACCGCGAGGCGCTCGAGCGTGTCGTCGACGGTTGCGAGGCGGTCGTCCACGTCGCTGCCCTTTACAGCTACGACGCCGACCCGCGCGAGATCGAGCGCGTCAACGTCGACGGGACGCTGAACGTGCTCGAGGCGGCCGCGCGCAAGGGCATCCGCCGAATCGTTCATTGCTCGACCGCCGGCACCTGCGGTCCCGTGCCGGGCCGGCCCGCGACGGAGGAGGACGCGCCGCCGGCCTGGGAGCTGACCGTTCCCTACAAGCGGACGAAGCTCGCCGCCGAGCAGCTCGCGCGCGAGGCGGGTGCGGTCGTCGTCAACCCGACGACTCCGATCGGAGACGGCGACCGGAAGCCCACGCCGACCGGGCGGATGGTCGAGGGCGTCGCGACAGGCAGGATCCGCGCCTACGTCGGCACGACGGGCCTCAACGTCGTCGACGTCCGCGACGTCGCCCGCGGCCACGCCCTCGCACTGGAGCGCGGCGAGCCCGGAGAGCGCTATCTGCTCGGCGGGGCCGACCTCCCGCTCGCCGACCTCTTCGCGGCAATCGCCGGTCTGGCGGGGCGATCCCGCCCCCGCCTCCGCGTTCCGTATGCTGTCGCCCTGGCCGCAGGCAAGGCGCGAATCGTCAATGAGGACGAGGTGAAGCTGGCCCGCATCCCGATGTATTTCTCCTCGGACAAGGCTCGCAGTAGACTCGGCTACGCACCGGGTCCGGTCTGGCCCGCACTCGGTCGTGCCGTGAACGAGGCGCTCGCACGCAACGGGAAGGGAGGAGCATGAAGTTTCCGCTTCGCAGCACCGTCCAGATCGGTCGCTACGTCGTGTCCCAGAAGGGAAACCAGCTCTACCCGCTCGTGATCATGCTCGAGCCCACGCTCGGCTGCAACATCGCCTGCATCGGCTGCGGGAAGATCCGCGAGTACGAGTCGAACAAGGCGCGCTTGACGGTTGAGGAGTGCCTGTACGCGGCGGAGGAGTGCCCCGCGCCGGTCATTTCCGTCTGCGGCGGCGAGCCGCTCATCTTCAAGGGCATCGAGGAGGTCGTCGCCGGCTTCGTCGAGATGAAGCGGAACGTCCAGCTCTGCACGAACGCCCTTCGCCTCTCCGACATGATCGACCGTTTCGAGCCCAACCCGCGCCTGACCTTCGTCATCCACCTCGACGGCATGCGCGAGATCCACGACTACATCTGCGACTACCCGGGACTCTGGGACGTCGCCGTCGACGCGATCCGCGAGGCCAGAGGCCGCGGCTTCCGCGTCACGACGAACACGACGATCTTCAAGGAGACCGAGGTTGAGGACGTCATCCAGATGATGGACTTCCTCACGAACGAGGTCGGCATCGAGGGGATGCTCGTCGCGCCGGGCTACCAGTACTCGCAGATCGACCCGAACCTGACGATGACGCGCGCCGAGCACGAGCAGAAGTTCCGCCTCATCCGGTCCGCCGTGCGCCAGAACGGCTACAAGTGGCTCGCCAGCCCGATCTACCAGGACTTCCTCACCGGCGAGCGCAAGCTCCCGTGTGCTCCGTGGGGCTCGGTGACGCGCAACCCGTACGGCTGGAAGGGCCCCTGCTACCTGCTGACCGACGGGATCTTCCCGACCTACGAGGCGCTCCTCGACGGGATCGAATGGGAGCGCTACGGGCCCGGGAACGACCACCGCTGCGAGCACTGCGGCATCCACTCCGGCTTCGAGCCGTCGGCGACGATCGCGACGACCTCGAGCGTCAAGGAGACGGTCCGGAGCCTCGCGTGGACGTTGCGCTAGACGTCACGCTCGCCTGCGCCCTGGAGGTAGAGGAGCGGGCCGCTCGTAAGGGCGGCGCTCGCGCGGCCCGCGTCGGGCTGGGCGCCTCGCTACCGCTACCCGACGGGAGCCTCGTCGGCTTCGGGCTCGCCGGAGCGCTCGTCCCCGGGCTCGAGCCGGGTGCGCTGATCACGGCCGAGCGCGTTGTCGACGAGTGGGGCCGCGTCCTCTGGGAGGGCGACCCGATTCAGGTCGGGGACGCCCGGCCGGGAGTCATCTGCGCGGCAGCCGAGGTCGTCGACGAGCCGGAATCGCGACGCGCGCTCGCCGAGCGAACCGGCGCCATCGCTGTCGATCTCGAGAGCGGGGCGCTGGCGCGGAGCGGCCGCCTCGCCGGGGTCGTGCGCGCGATCTCGGACACGCCGGCGACGCCCGTCGGCCGTCTGGCCTGCGCCGCGACGGCCGACGGCCGCACGGACTGGGCCGTTGTCGCCAAGTCCATGCTCAAAGAGCCGGTGAAGACGGTGCGGGCGGCGCTTGGCGCACGCAAGGCGCTCGCGTCGCTCGAGCGGGCCGCCGAGGCGCTGCGATGAGCGGGAAGGTGCTCGTCGCAGCTCCGCGGAGCTTCTGCGCCGGAGTCGTGCGCGCGATCGACATCGTCGAGAAGCTGCTCGAGCGGCACGGCCCGCCGATCTACGTCCGCCACGAGATCGTCCACAACGTGCATGTCGTTCACGACCTCGAGTCGCGCGGAGCGGTCTTCGTCAAGTCCGAGGAGGACGTGCCCGAGGGCGCGCTCGTCGTCCTTTCGGCCCACGGAGTCGCTCCACAGGTGTACGAGAAGTGCGCCGAGCGGGGGCTCGAGGTAGTCGACGCCGTTTGCCCGCTTGTCTCCAAGGTGCACGCCGAGGCCCGCCGCTATGCCGCCCGCGGCCACAAGATCGCGCTCGTCGGCCATGCCGGCCACGTCGAGGTCGAGGGCACGATGGGGGAGGCGCCGGATTCGATCGTCCTCGTCGAGACCCCCGAGGACGCCCGTGCGCTCGACGTCGAGGACGGCCGCTCGGTCGCGTACCTGACCCAGACGACGCTCTCGCTCGACGATACGGCCGAGGTTGTCGACGCCCTCCGGGACCGCTTCCCGGACCTCGTCGGGCCGCCCTCGGCGGACATCTGCTACGCCACCCAGAACCGGCAGGATGCGGTCAAGACGATCTGCGAGCAGACCTCGCTCGTCCTCGTCGTCGGCTCGAAGACGAGCTCGAATGCGAACCGCCTCGTCGAGGTGGCCCGGAGCGAGGGCGCCGACGCCTACCTGATCGACGACGAAGGCGACCTCGACCCGGCCTGGCTCGAGGGCCACGGGAGCGTGGGCCTGACGGCCGGGGCCTCGTCGCCGGAGCTGCTCGTCGAGCGGGTCGTCGGCCGACTCGCCGAGCTCGGGTTCGACGAGCGCGAGGATGTCGAGATCGCCCGCGAGGACGTCTTCTTCAGGCTTCCCGCGGAACTGCGCTAGTTTCAGTAGATGGTTCTCAGCGTTGCCTACCCGGGCCGCGACGGCGCGCACTCTGCGGCCGCGTGCGACCTGCTCTTCCCCGACGGGGCGGAGCTTGTGCCCCTGCCGAGCTTCACCGCGGTCGTCGAGGCCGCGTCAGACGGTGCCGTCGCTTTCGGGGTCCTCCCGATCGAGAGCTCGCTCACCGGGCCGGTCAACGAGACCCACGACCTCCTCTACGACTCACCGCTTTCGATCTACGGGGAGACGATCATGCCGATCCGCCACTGCCTCGTCGGGGTGGGTGACGTGCCCCTCGAGGAGATCAGGGTCGTGCGTTCGCACCCGGCGGCTCTCGACCAGTGCCGCCGGCTCCTTGCCGCCATGCCGTGGGCGACCGCGATTGCGGCCGCCACCACGGCTGACGCTGCTTCGGAGGTCGCCGAGCGCGGTGATCCGGCCGAAGCGGCGATCGCGAGCGAGCGGGCCGCCGGGCTCTACGGCCTCGCTGTTCTCGCCGGCGACGTCGGCGACCACCCCGAGGCCTACACCCGCTTCGTCTCGCTCGCGCCGTACACGCGGATCGACCGAGACGGCGGCGAGTGGCGCACCGCGTTTTCGTTCGTCACCGACCACCGGCCGGGTGCCCTCCACCGCGCGCTCGAGCCGTTCGCACGTCACGAGCTCGACCTCGTCCAGCTCGTCTCGCGGCCGATCCCGAAGGCCACGTGGCGCTACCGCTTCGACGCCGTCCTGGCAGGCCACCCGCACGACCCGGTCGTCGCCGAGACTTTGACGGAGCTCGGCGGTCTCACGCGCGAGCTGCGCGTCTTCGGTTCGTATCCAGCGCACCAGTAGCTCTAAAGCACCTAAGGGCCGGCCGCCGGCCCCCTAGGTGCTCAGGTCACGGTGCGGACGATCAGGCCGACGACGGCCATGAAGGCAATCGTCAGGAAGACAACGAAAAAGAACTTCCAGATGCCCCTATACAGCCTGTCGAGATCGATGATCACAGCCCGGTTGCCCACCTGTAGCTCCCGTTCCCGTGTGCCCAGATCTTCACCCAAGGATACTCCGTCCGAGTGCACGGAAACCAGAGGACGCAGTTCTTGAACTTGGCTTGCCGCAACGAGTAGTGGCCGCTCGTGGAGCTCCCGCAGCACCATGGGTAGAAGTTGCCCTGAACCGCCACGACCCCCGCGTATTCCATGTTCGGGTCGACGTCGCTGACGTATGTGTAGGCACTCGTCGAGGTGACTCGCGGATAGCTCCAACACCACCGCTTGACCTGGTGGAACCTGTAGACCACGAAGAGCGTGGTGATGTCCCTGCCGGTCCTCGCGATGTCAACGGTGCGGCACCCGGAGGCGGAGGCGTTTGCCTGACCCGGGACGATCAGGGTGCCCGCGAGCAGGGCGAGTAAGAGCAGTCGTCGCACTCATGATCCACCTCCTTCCCGCCGTGCGGTCGCGGGCGTCGGTCGAGCACCGACCGTAGCTAGGAGGCCGCGCGGATTTCCTTCTCGTAGCGAAGGTGTTCGCGATCGACGCGCATTCCGGCGCGCTCGTACATCTCCCTCGCGCCCGTGCGGTTCCACGAATCGACCACCAGACCGAGCTCCTTGCGCCCGCGTCGATGGAACTCCGCCATCGCCTGGTAGAGGAGCGCGGTTCCGAGCCCGCGCCGGCGCCAGTCGCGGGAAACCGCGAGCTGCCGGATCCAGCCTTCCTCCGCGTAGGCGGGGCAGAGCACGGCCCCGACGACCTTGCCTTCCGACTCGGCCACGAACCAGAGTCCCGGCTCGAACGCCTCGCGGTCGATCATCCCGGCCTCCCACTCCTCGAAGCTCTCGGGGATGTGGCGCTCGTTGTCCCCGAACGACTCCTGGATGAGCGTGTGGACGGCGCGGTCGTCGCGGTCGCGGTCGAAGGTGCGCACGCGAACGCTCTCGGGCCACACGGGGGAAGGGGGAGGCCCTTCGAGCGCGGCGACCATGCGCCAGTAGCTCCTGACCGGCTCGTAGCCGGCCGATTCGAGGAGCTTCCGGGCCGCCTCGTTCACCGAGGCGACGGGCTCACCGAGCAGGACCGACTCGCCCGGGCCAAGCTGCTCGGCGGCGCGGGCCTCGCTCCAGGCGAGCAGGCGCGAGCCGATACCGCGGTCGAGCTGCTCGGGATGGACGTACGCGTCGCGGTTGCCGCTGCGGGTGACGCTGGCGTAGCCGACGATCCGGCCGTCGTCGACCGCGACGACTGCGTCCCTCTCCAGCTCGAAGCCGGGGCGGCCCCAGTCAACGAGCACGTCGTCGAGCTCGATGTCGGCCGTGCCGTATTCGGCGATGTCGCACGCCGCGATCAGCTGGGTGACCGCCTCGGCCTCGTCCGCCGTCGGCGGGCGGAGCTCGACCGCCGCCATCAGTAGAGCGTGGTGGCCAGGCGACGCCGGTAGCTCTCGGCCACCGGGTCGTCCTGGCCGAGCTCGGCGAAGAGCGCGACCATGATCTCGCGGATCCGCTCGCGGCGCTCGGGCTCGGCTTCGGCCGCCTCGTTCAGGAGCCACTCGAGCGCGCGCTCGTAGTCGCCCTCGGCGAGCGGGCCGAGGATCTCCGGGAACTCGCCGCTCTCGCGGAGCTCGTCCAGCAGCCGCTCCCCGGCGGTCGGCCCGGTGAGTGAGTCCAGGAACTCCTCGACGGCCTGGCGGCCCTGAGCTCCGACGAACTCGCTCACGATCCGGCCGTCGCGGAACGCCTTCACCGCGGGGATGCCACGCACGTCGTAGCGCGTGGCCAACTCCGGATTGGCGTCGACGTCCACCTTGGCGAGCACGATGCCCTCCCGCGCGTCGATCGCATCCTCGAGGACGGGGGTGAGGACGCGGCACGGCCCGCACCACGCGGCCCAGAAGTCGACGACGACCGGCTCGTTCTGCGACCGCTCGATCACGTCCTGCTCGAATGTCTGCTCGGTGACGTCCATCTATTCCGCCTCCACCACCGCGGCCACGAGGCCGGGCAAGGTCTCGAGGTTGTAGCCCCCTTCCAGTACGAACGCGCGACGCTCGCAAAGTGTTCCAGCGCGGCGCGTGAGCTCGCGGAATCCGTCGGGCGTGACCTTCATCCCGCCGATGGGGTCGTTCTCGGCGGCATCGAAGCCGGCAGAGACGAGCAGGAGATCCGGCTGGAAGCCGCTGATGGCGGGCTCGACGACCTCTTCCATGACCTCCTTGTAGACGGCGTCCCCGCAGCCGGGCCCGAGCGGGACGTTCACTGTCGTCTCGTTCCCCTCGCCGGGCCCGCCGCTGCCGGGGTAGAACGGCCACTGATGGATCGAGACGAAGAAGACCGTCGGATCGTTCAAGAACATGTCCTGCGTCCCGTTGCCGTGGTGCACATCCCAGTCGAGGATGGCGACCCGGGCGAGGCCGAGCGCGCGCTGGGCGAAGCGCGCAGCGATGGCGACGTTGTTGAACAGGCAGAAGCCCATCGCCCGGTTGGGCAGCGCGTGGTGTCCGGGCGGGCGGGCGAGGGCAAAGCCTTGCCGCTCCACCGCGACGATCGCGGCCCCCGCGGCAAGCAGCGCCGCTTCGAAGGAGGAAGGCGTGCAGACCGTGTCCGGGTCGAGCAGCACCGTCTCGCCGCTCTTGGCGGCCTTGCGCACCGAGTCGATGTAATGCCGGCCGTGGCAGGCGGCGACCTCGTCCTCGGTCGCCGGGCGCGGCTGCTCGAACTCGGGAAAGCGCTCGAGCAGGACGCGGATCCGCTCGGGGCGCTCGGGGTGGTCGCCGGTCGGATGGAGCTCGGCAAAGGCCGGATGGCTCACAAGCGTCCTCATGTGCCCGGATTACACTGCCAGAGCATGGACACGCGGGAGTCTGGGGGCTCGCTTCTCCCAGATCGCTCGGGGCTCGTCGAACAGATGCGCGCGGTTCTCCTCGTGTACGTGGGAGTCGCCGTCGTGCTCGGGCTCGTCTTCGTCGGCGCAGCCGTCCTCGACGACCCGGTTACCGACTTTCTCCAGGATCCGATCGCCCGGCTCGGAGGGAGGTACACGATAGGAATTCTGTCCACCTTCGGGGGAGCCTTGTGGTGTTGGGCGGGAGCTGCCGCTGCTCTCGCCGGAGCCGTTCTCCTCCGCGCGGGTCGTGCAGCCGGCCCTCCTCTCCTGGCGGCGGGCCTGCTGACGGCGGCCCTCGGCGTCGACGACCTCCTTCTCGTTCACGAAGCGCTCGACACCAAGTTCGGAATCCCCGAGCCTGCGTCATTCGTGGCCTACGGTCTCCTCGGCGTCTGGGTCGCCTACGCGTATCGCGATTACTGGCGCCGCGCCGAGTTTCTCCTGGCGGTCCTCGCCGTCCTGACCCTCACCCTCTCCGTGTTCGTCGACGTTGTTTTCGTCGGCAACTACCACCTGGACGTCTTCGAGGATTGCGTCAAGTTCGTCGGGATCGCGACGTGGTCTCTCTTCCTTGGCCGGGCGGCCTACTTCGAGCTTCTCTCGCAGGTCGGAAAGGCCTCACCCGCCTAGCGTCCGAAAACCTGCTGGACGAGAGCGCCGTCGATGAGATAGCTCACCCCGCTGACGTAGCGGGCCTCGTCGCTCACGAGGTAGGAGACGAGCGCCGCCACCTCCTCGGGCTCGCCCGGGCGGCCGAGCGGGATCTCACGCGAAAGGTCGTCTGCTTCGGTGTTCCGCTCCGTCGCGATCGCGCCCGGAGCGACAGAGACGACTCGAATCTGATCCGGGCCGAGCTCGAGTGCGAGCGAGCGGGTGATCATCCCGAGCGCCGCCTTTGCCGGCGCGTAGAGGGCGAAGCCCGGCCGGGGAACGTGCTCGTGGACACTCGTGACGTTGACGATGACGCCCCCGCCGTGCGTCCGCATGTCCTTCGCGGCAGCCACGGCAAGAAGGAAGGCGGCGCGGACGTCGACGGCGAAGATCGTGTCGAAGTCCTCCGCGGTGAGCTCGAGAGCCGGCTTGCTGACCGTGACTCCTGCGTTGTTGACGAGCACGTCGAGCCGCCCGAGCTTCTCCACGAGCTCACGGACGAGGCGTTCCGGCGTCGCCGGGTCTGAGAGGTCGCCCAGCACGCGGTGAGTCTTCCCGGCGAGCTTCGCGTCGTCCTCGCGCGAGTGGAACACGACGGTCAAGCCGTCTTCTTGGAGACGATGCGCGACCGCCCAGCCGATGCCCGCGTTCGCACCGGTGACGAGCGCGACCCTAGCCACGCTCGCGCAACCGCTTCTCGAG